>JBNJEU010000041.1:0-14932 GCA_051746205.1 Pseudomonadota bacterium | reverse complement strand
CCGTCGTGGAGCAGTTCGATGATCTCGGCGTCGGCCATCGGCACCACATCGACGAAACCATGGATTTCATCCGGTTCGTAGCCGTGGATCTCGGCCGCCGCGGCACACATCCGGATGTCGATGTTGCCGGCATTGGTCAGGGACTGGGCGCGTTCCATCAATTCACGATTCGCCTCGAAGTTCTCGATGGCGAACAGCGGGATCTCGGGTCCGTGCAGGACCAGAACGATGTGCGCGTCGAACGGATCGGCCTCGTAGACATTGTTCAGATGGCTCACGCGACCGAGGAGGCTGTTCATGCGCTCGGCATCGGGCACCGCCACATCGTAGACGACCTGCTGCGGCGCATAGTCCTTCTCCTGGAGCGAGGCGGTGCCCCACGGCATGGAATCGGAGGCCAGCGCCACCACGGGCAGGGTCAGGAGAATGCAGAGCATTACCGGGACGCGGTATTGGATCATGGTCTCCTCCATGTAGTTGCTGTTCTTGTCTCTCCCAACCCTACAGGGACATGCAGTCTGAAACCAGAGGAGAGGACGCATCGATCATGGCTCCGGGGTACAAAGGCTGGTATGATGGGGGAATCCTGACTCATCCAGGTGGTTATTGGCCGGCGCGACGCCGTCGGCGCGGCACCGCATGGATCGACTCGTACCATTCCAGGACCACACAGCATGAGGACCACGACACGCGACGGCGCCCGCTCGACGGCCGTCATGACGCTGGTGATCGCCGGATTGCTGATGATCGCGCCGTTCACGATCGACGCCTATCTGCCGTCGTTTCAGGCGATGGCCGACGAGTTCGGGGTCGGCAACGCGGCCATCCAGCAGACTCTGAGCTTCTACCTGCTCGCCTTCAGTTCCATGATGCTGTTCCACGGCCCCGCGTCGGACAGCTTCGGGCGCAAACGGGTGATCCTGCTCGCCCTGGTGGTCTACATCGTGATGACCATCCTGGCCGCCCTCGCCCAGAACCTGCTCCAGCTGGTCCTGGCCCGCGCGGGTCAGGGTCTGGCCGCCGGGGCCGGTGTCGTCATCGGCCGCGCGCTGGTCCGGGATCTGTTCGACGGCGCGGACGCCCAGCGCGTGATGGCCAACGTCATGCTGGTATTTGCTGCGGCGCCGGCGGCCGCACCGATCATCGGGGGGTGGCTGCACGAGTGGTTCGGCTGGCGCTCGATCTTCTGGTTCCTGGCCCTCCTGGCCGTGCTCCAGGGGCTGGCCGTCTGGCGACTTCTCCCCGAGACCCTTGCGCCGGAACAGCGGCAATCGTTTTCCCCGGGCCATGTCCTGTGCAGTTACCTCCGCGCGTTCCGCCATCCGCGCTACATGCAGTTGATCACGGTCTTCGCGCTGCTCTTCGGCGGGATGTTTCTCTATGTGGCCGCCGCGCCCGTCGTCCTTCTGGATCACCTGGAACAACGGGAAATCGACTTCTGGAAGTTCTTCGTCCCCCTGGTCGCGGGTCTGATCCTGGGTAGCCGCGTGAGCAATCACCTGGCCGGCCGCCTGACCCCCGTTCAGACCATGGCGCTGGGACTGGGGCTTTCCGCTCTGGCCGTTTGCTACAACCTCCTGCAAGCGTGGGCCCAGCCCTCGGACGTGGTCCACAGTGTCTGGCTCACCGTGACCCCCATTACGCTCTATGTCATGGGTATGGCCACTGCCATGCCGGCGCTGAATCTGACCGCCCTCGATTACTGGCCGGAGCAGCGCGGACTGGCCTCCGCGCTGCAGGGGGCCACCCAGATGGCCTTCGGTGGCCTGGTCTCCGGTATCATGGTGGCCTGGCTGGCCGATTCCCTGCTGGCCCTGGCCATCGGCATGGCCGGCCTCTACACCGCCTCATTGCTGCTGTGGCTGGCGTGGCTGCGCCGCGAGAGAGCAGCCCACTTGCTTTAGACCCGGTCTCTCACTAGAACGTGGACACCCCCGTCGCTTCCATGAAGCGATAACGCCAATAGTAGAGCCATCCCACCTGTTCATCTTCGTGCGACACACTGTGGAGATATCCCCCGGTATTCGACCAGCGCCGTTCAAAGAATGCGGCGGCATCGCCAGCCACTCGGCTCTTCCGATCGGCCCATGCATGAATACTGGTCTCGAGATTCAGATCATCCAGATTGCGGCGCGTCATGTTGGCGGAGCCAAGGAGAAACTCGACTTCACCATTTGCGGGATGGCGCATCAGGAACTTGGCATGACACTGCTCGCCCCGGGTGCGACACCAGCGCACCGTGATCCCGGCCCGATGCAGCTCGGCGGCGACGGCCCGGTTGGGAATGCCATCCTTGTCGCGACCAAAGGCAGCGACATTGGGATCGAGCAGGACGCGCACCTCGACACCACGGCGATGGGCTGTGATCAGGCCATCCACAACCGCGCGGTGGGCCAGATAGAACATCGCCATGTCCAGTCGATCGCCCGGTTCGGCACGCTCGATCAACGCCATCACCCCATCACGAATCGCGGCTTCGGTCAGGACCCGTAGCCGCACACCCGAATCCGGTTGCTGAGCCGGATCGGGCACGGCGGATTGTGGCCATTCGAGACCCGGCCGCGAGAAACGGATCACCGCCCGTTCCGTCTCGAGCAGATCCCGGGCGGCCGGGCCGGTGAATTCGAGCGCGACATTGTCGTGGGCGCTGGATGCATCATGCGGATTGGCCGAGGTCACCAGGCCGGTCAGGCCCTGTGGCGTATCGGCGACCAGAGTCTTGCGGTGATTCGCCTTGAAGTTGAGCAGGGCCAGAACGCTGCGCAGGGGGACCGGCTCGTCCCCGACCGGATTGCTGAACCAGCCGCCGCGCCTCGAATTGCCCAGCCACTGGCAGCACATCCGCCAGAGACCGCTCCAGAGGGGATTGGAATCGCGCAGGGCTTCCAGACGAGTAAAGACGACCTCGACCCCGGCCGCTTCGAGATCCCGGAGGACCGGGTTTTCGATGCCACCGTAGAGGGTGTTCAGGGGGTCGGTGATGACGATCACCGGCATCTCCGGGCGCGCCCGCTTCTTCGCCCGCAGGGCCTCGGCGATCTCGCGCGAGAGAGGTCGCATGCCGGTCCCCACCGTCTCGCCGGCAAAATCGTTGATGAGGAACATGTCGAGAACCAGCAGCTGCTCGGCCTCGTCGATCAGGGTGAATACCCGGTCGAAGATGGCCTGATCCAGGTGCCGTGTCCCCGCCTCGTCCGTCCAGGTCGCATCGGCGAGCAGCCGGACGTGCCCGGCCCCGCGCATCGGTGTGGCGACACTCAGTCCTTCGGGCAACGGCTTGTGGGTGTGATAAAGACCGAGCCCGATCCAGACGAGCAACAGCAGGATCAACAATGTGAACATGGGGGGCTTCTTTTGGTACGTCATGGGATTTCGACCACGCCGCACACGGCGGTCGCCACGACTCATCGCACGAGCTTCGTCTGGCCCGGGCGCTGCCGCGTACGCATTGTACGCGGTCCCCGGGCAGCGGCCTGACGTACGATGTCGTCCTCGTCGGTGAGGAGCTGCCGACGCTGCTCCGGGGTCAGATCGGGGTTGCGGGCAATGGCGTGACGCACATTGGGATCGCGATCGGCTACGCAGCGTGCGATCTGCTCCGCTCCCAGATCGGTGCGCTTTGCGATACACAGACGGATGACGTGGTCATCGTCACCCAGAAAGGCATTGATCTCGTGGGGCCGCAGGTCGAGACGGCGGGCAAAGTAACAGCGCACCTGCATCCATTGTTCGATCTCGACGATGAGGCGTCGGTCGATCGCCTCCGGTTCCGGGAGCAGGGCCAGGGCCAGGCGCTCGTCGAGTGACCGGGCCTTGTATGCGCGCACGGCCTCATCCGCTACGGCGACAAGCAACACGTCGGGTTCCTCGCCTTCCAGAGCGGTAGTGACGGGCTCAGCGATCCCTTCGTTGTCATCGACCGCATCGAGCAAGGGCGTATCAATCATCGATCGAACTCCGGTGGGCGGATTCAAGGATCGGCAAGGCACACATCGTGTCCTTTCGGACACATTCGTTCAAGTTCCTTCTTTTTCGTTGTTGATTCCAAACCGCCTCACAACCGATCAGATTCCAGCTTTTCCCGACTCGACTCAAACCTCCCTCGTTCAATCGTTCGATTCGCTCGTTCTTTCGGCTCTGCTACCATGGAGTTCCATGGATGACAGGCGGGACGAGGGCCACCATCAGTGCACACCACCGAGCTCCAACCCGGCTTCATGGTCGTCCACGGCAACCGCATGGAGGATCTGCGCGCGCTGGCCGTGGAATGGATGCGCCGCCACCCCCTCGACCCGCTGGAAAACGAGACCATCCTGGTCCAGAGCAACGGCATCGCCCAGTGGCTGCGTCTGGCCCTGGCGCGGGAGCCGGATGTCGAGGACCCCGGCTGCGGCATCGCCGCCGCCCTGGATGTGCAGCTCCCTGCCCGCTTCCTGTGGCAGGCCTACCGCGCCGTGCTCGGCCCCGCCGAGGTCCCGCGCACCTCGCCCTTCGACAAGGACCCGCTGATCTGGCGGCTGATGCGGCTGCTGCCGGAGCGCCTCGACCAGCCGGTCTTCGCGCCGCTGGCCCGCTTCCTCGCCGACGACGGCGATCGGCGCAAGCGCCATCAACTCGCCGCCCAGCTCGCCGATCTCTTCGACCAGTACCAGGTCTACCGCGCCGACTGGCTGGACGACTGGGCCCGGGGCGAGGACCGGCTGCGCCGGGCCGGGGGGGACCGCGAGCCGCTGGCACCGGGGCAGGGCTGGCAGGCGGAACTGTGGCGCGCCCTGCTCGACGACATCGGCCCCGATGAGGCGCGCCACAGCCGCGCCGCCGCCCACACCCGCTTCATGCGCGCGGTGGCCGCGCTGGACGAGCGACCGGCCGGCCTGCCCCGCCGGATCATCGTCTTCGGCATCTCGTCGCTGCCCCACCAGGCGCTGGAGGCGCTGGAGGGGCTGGCGCGCCACTGCCAGGTTCTGCTCTGCGTCCACAACCCGTGCGAATTCTACTGGGCCGACATCATCCACGGCCGCGACCTGCTGCGCGCCGAACATCGCCGCCAGGCCCGCCGTGCGGACATGCCGGAAGCGGCCGATCCCGCCGAGCTGCACGCCCACGCCCATCCGCTGCTGGCCGCCTGGGGCAAGCAGGGGCGCGACTACATCCGGCTGCTGGACGAGCACGATCAGCCGGAGCGCTATCGCCACCTGCTGGAGGCGCTGCCGTGGGAGCGCATCGACCTGTTCGCCTCGCCGCTGCCGGATGCCGGGCCATCCACACTGCTGCAGCAGCTCCAGGACGACATCCGCGCCCTGCGACCGGTGGCCGAGTCCCGCATGGAGTGGCCGCCGGTGGCGGCCGACGACGATTCGGTGCGCTTCCACGTCGCCCACAGCCCCCAACGCGAGGTGGAGACCCTCCACGACCAGCTGCTGGCGCGCTTCGACGCCGATCCGACGCTGCGGCCCCGGGATGTCATCGTCATGGTGCCCGACATCGACCGCTACGCGCCCCATGTGCGGGCGGTCTTCGGTCAGGTGCCGGAGGACGACGACCGCCACATCCCCTTCACCCTCTCCGACCAGGGGCCGCGCGGTCAGGACGCGCTGCTGGTCGCGCTGGAGCAGCTGCTCCATCTGCCGGAGGCGCGGCTGACGGTGAGCGATCTGCTGGATCTTCTGGACACCCCCGCGTTGCGGCGCCGCTTCGGCCTCGACGCCGGCGACCTGCCGCGCCTTCACCAGTGGATCGCCGGGGCGGGAATCCGCTGGGGGCTCGACGGTGAGCAGCGCGCCGCCCTGGACCTGCCCGCCTTCGAGGAGAACACCTGGGCCTTCGGCCTGCGGCGGCTACTGCTGGGCTATGCCGCCGGCGATGCCGGGGCGTGGCACGACATCGAGCCCCATGGCGAGGTCGCCGGCCTCGACGCCGCGCTGGTGGGACCCTTGGCGCAGCTGCTGGAGCGACTCGGCCACTGGTGGCGGGTCCTGGCGGCGGAGGCCGCGCCGGCGGACTGGGGCGACCGGCTGCGCGGCCTGCTCGACGATCTGTTCCAGGCCGAGGAAGAGGCGGAGGTACAGACCCTGAATCGTCTGCTCACCGAGCTGGAGACGTGGGAGGGCCATTGCGCCGCCGCCGGCCTCGACGACCCGCTGCCGCTGACCGTGGTGCGCGAGAGCTGGCTCGCCGCTCTGGACGACGGCGGCCTGGCGCAGCGCTTCCTCGCCGGGGCGGTGAATTTCTGCACCCTGATGCCCATGCGCGCCATCCCCTTCCGGGTGGTCTGCCTGCTCGGCATGGACGACGGCGCCTACCCGCGCTCGCCGACCCCCACCGACTTCGACCTGATGGCCCACGACTACCGCCCCGGCGACCGCTCCCGGCGCGAGGACGATCGCTACCTCTTCCTCGAGGCGCTTCTCTCCGCCCGCGACCAGCTCTACATCGGCTGGAACGGCCGCGACATCCGCGACAACAGCGCACGGCCGCCGTCGGTACTGGTCGGCCAGCTACGCGACCACCTGGCCGCCGCCTGGCGTCCAGCCGACGGCGACGGCACCGGCCTGGACGAACCGGCCGCCCTGCTCGACCAGCTCACCGTGCTCCACCCGCTGCAGCCGTTCAGCCGTGCCAACTTCCCGGCCGACGGACAGGACGAGTTGTTCACCTACGCCCGCGAATGGCGGGCCGCCCTGGCGGATCGTGGCAGCGGGGGTGAGAAAGGGGACAGTCCCCTTTTATCCAGCGTTTCACGCGAGGATAAAAGGGGACTGTCCCCTTTCTCACCCCTCCCCGTCCTCGAGCGCGAGGCGCCGGTCGGACCGGCCGAACTGGCCGCCTTCCTGAAGAATCCGGTCCAGGCCTTCTGCCAGCAACGCCTCGGCGTCCACTTCGACGACAATGACGAGGGCGGCGAGGACGTCGAGCCGCTGGCCCTGGCCGGTCTGGAGGCATGGCAGGCCCGCGACGAACTCGCCCGCGCGGTGCTGCCGCAAGCCGACCACCCTGCCGGTGACGCCGAGGCGGCCCTGGGGGCCGGTCTCGCCCGTCTGCGCCGCAGCGGTCGTCTGCCCCCCGGGGCCCTGGGCGGGATCCTCGCCGGGGACCTGCACCGGGAGGTCGCCGAGCTGTACGACCAGTATGCCGCCTGGGCCCACGCCTTCCCCCTGCGTGACCCCGACCGGCTCGATGGCCCGCTGGAGCTGACCTTCGAGCACGAGGGCCTGCGGGTCGAGGGCTGGCTGGCGGAGCTGCGCGATGCCGGGGGCACGCCGCTGCGCCTCGCCCATCGGGTCAGCCATTTGCGGCTGCCGCGGGCGCCCTTCCTCCGCTTCGATCACCTCGCCGAGGCGTGGCTGGACCATCTGCTCGCCTGCGCCGGCGGCCACGGGCTGCTCTCGGTGCTGGTCGCCGGTGACACCTCGGTACAGCTGGCCCCGCTGGCGGCGGCCGAGGCGCGCACCCATCTGGAGCGACTGCTGGAGGCGTGGCGATACGACCAGACCCGGCCGCTGCCGGTGACCTGCCAGGCCGCCTGCACCTGGCTGGAGGCGCAGCACCGCCGCGATCACGCGAAGAACAAGGGCAAACCGCCGGACCCCGACAAGGCGGTGCGCGATTTCTTCGACGGCAACACCCGGCATCCGGGGGAAGGCGGCCGCAACGCCTACCTCCAGCGCCTCTACCCCGATGCGGACGGGCTGCTGGCCGACGGCACCTTCCACGACTGGACCGAGGCGCTCTACCGCCCGCTGTTCGAGGCGGTGGAACGGGTGGACGCGCCCACGACGGCACCCGGTGAGGAGGCCACGGCATGAACCCGACGCCCGCCGACGATCCGACCACCTTCCTGCTGGAGTTCCCGCTCCACGGCAGCCGCCTCATCGAGGCCAGCGCCGGCACCGGCAAGACCTACGCCATCGCCGCCCTCTATGTGCGGCTGGTCCTCGGCCACGGCGGAGACCACGCCTTCCGGGAGGCGCTGCTGCCACCGCAGATCCTGGTGATGACCTTCACCGAGGCGGCCACCCAGGAGCTGCGCGACCGCGTCCGCGCCCGACTCACCGAGGCGGCGCGCTGTTTCCGGGGGCGCGCCGCGGAGGCGGCCGGCGAGACGCCCCTGCCCGGCGCGGTGCCGACCGACCGGGCCGATTTCCTCAACCGCCTCTGCGACGACTGGCCCGAGGCACACTGGACCGCTGCCGCCCATCGGCTGGAGGAGGCCGCTCAGTGGATGGACGAGGCGGCGGTGGACACCATCCACGCCTGGTGCCTGCGCATGCTGCGCGAGCACGCCTTCGACAGCGGCAGCCTGTTCCATCAGGAGCTGGGCGGCGACGAGACCGAACTCCTCACCGAGGCGGTCCACGACTACTGGCGCCGCCACGTGCTGCCGCGCTCCGCCGACGAACTCGGTCTGCTGTTCGATCGCCTCGGCCGCACGCCGGACGCCCTGCTCCAGCGACTCCACCCCCTGCTCGGTCAGGTCGAGGCCCCGGCCACCGAAGACGGCAGGGCGCTGGACCAGCGGCTGGCCGCGCAGCTGGCGGCGCTGGAGCGGGCCAAGGCGCCGTGGCGGGACGACTTCGACGCCATCCGCGCCAGTTTCGAACGGACGTGGCCCCTTTTGAACGGCACCAGTTACCGTGCCGATACGACCCTCCCGAGGCTGGAGGCGCTGGACGAGTGGGCCCGCCATCCCGGCCAGCTGCTGCCCCGGGACCCCGCGGGCGACGGCAAGAAGGACCTGCTGACCCACTTCAGCCGCGCGGAACTGCGGGCGAAACTGAAAAAGGACCAGTCCCTGCCCGACGACCTCCACCCCGCCTTCGCCGCCCTGGACGACCTTGACGGGCTGGTCGACAGCGGCCTTGAAGGGGCGCTGCTCACCCATGCCGCCGCCTGGATCCGCGCGCGACTGGACGTGGAGAAGCGCCGGCGCGCACAGCTCGGCTTCAACGACCTGCTGACCCGGCTGCGCGACGCCCTCGACCACGACGCCGCCCGACCCGAGGCCGAGGGTGGCGGCCGCCTGGCGCGCACCATCCGCCGCCAGTTCCCGGTGGCGCTGGTGGATGAATTCCAGGACACCGATCCGGTCCAGTACGCCATCTTCGACCACATCTACGCCGTCGCCGACGACGACCCGTCCCGCGGCCTGCTGCTCATCGGCGATCCGAAACAGGCGATCTACGGCTTCCGGGGCGCCGACATCCACAGCTACCTGCAGGCGCGGGCGGCCACCACCGGCCGTCACGCCACCCTCGGCACCAACTTCCGTTCCACCGAGGGGGCGGTGGCGGCGGTGAATCGGCTGTTCGACCACGCCAACGGCCACCCCGAGGGGCCGTTCCTGTTCCGCGCGGAAGACGCCACCGACGACCCGCTGCCGTTCCAGCCGGTGGCCGCCAACGGTCGCGCCGAAACCCTGGAGCGCGATGGCGCACCACTGGCAGCCCTGACCCTGTGGCACTGGCCCGACGCCGAGACCGGCGACAAGGCGGTCAGCAGCGGTATCTACCGCGACCGCGCCGCCGCCGGCTGCGCCACCGCCATGGTCGAGCTGCTGGAGGCGGGGCGCGCCGGGCGCTGCGGCTTTCGCGAAGGCGACACCGTGGCGCCGTTGCGGCCGCGCGACATGGCGGTGCTGGTCCGTAACCGCACCGAGGCCGACGCCATCCGTCGCGAACTGAGCCGGCGGGGGGTGCGCAGTGTCTATCTCTCGGATCGCGAATCGGTCTATGCCACCCGCGAAGCGGCCGACCTGCTCCACTGGCTGCGCGCCTGCGCGGAGCCGGAGTCGGGCCGCCGCCTGCGCGCCGCGCTGGCCACCGCCACCCTCGACCGTTCGCTGGCGGAGCTCGACCGCCTTAACCACGATGAACGCTTCTGGGAAGAGCGGGTGCTGCGATTCCGTGACTACCGCCGGATCTGGCAGCAGCAGGGGGTACTGGCGATGCTGCGCCGGCTGCTCCACGACTTCGACCTGCCCCGGCGACTGCTCGCCGAAGCCGATGGCGAACGCCGCCTGACCAACCTGCTCCACCTCGGCGAGCTGCTCCAGCGGGCCGCCGTCGCCATCGACGGCGAACACGCCCTGATCCGCTTCCTCGCCGACCACTGCAGGGGTGACGGCGAGACGGCGGACGACCAGATCCTGCGGCTGGAGAGCGACGAGGCACTGGTCCGGGTGGTGACCGTCCACAAGGCCAAGGGGCTGGAGTACCCGCTGGTCTTCCTGCCCTTCGTTGCCAGTTTCCGAGTGATGAGTGGCAAGGAGACACCGCTGTTCGTGCGGCCGCGGGCCGAGGACGGCGGCGACCCGACCCGGCCGGTGCCGGTGTTCGAACCCACCGAAGCCGATGTGCGCGCCGCCGATGACGAGCGCCTGGCCGAGGACCTGCGGCTGCTCTATGTCGCCGCCACCCGCGCCCGCCACGCCACCTGGATGGGCATCGCCCCGGTGGCCTCGGGCAACCAGAAGGAGAACCAGCTCCACCTGAGCGCCATCGGTTACCTGCTCAACGGCCGCGAACCGCTGGCCAACGACGCCGTGAAGGGCGCCCTGTTCGCCCTGGCCGGCGGCAGCCCGGCGATCCGCGTCGAACCGCTGCCCGAGGCGCGCGAACCCGACGCCGGCTGCCGCTACCACGGCGCGCTGGATGAGACGGCGGACCTCGGCGACGCCCGCTTCCCGAGCCGTCGCGTCGGTGAACTCTGGTGGATCGCCAGCTACAGCGCCCTGCCCCGCGCCGAGGCGATGCTGACGGGCACACCAATGACCGAGGCGCCGGAGACCGCCGAGGCCGCCACCCTCAGCGAGGAGCTCGCCGGGGAAAAGGGGACCGTCCCCTTTCCCCCGGACCAGCCAGGCGCCGGAAAAGGGGACAGTCCCCTTTTCTCCGAGGGAAAAAGGGGACTGTCCCCTTTTCCTCACGCCTTTCCCCACGGCCCCGGCCCCGGCACTTTTCTCCACGGCCTGCTGGAGTGGGCCGCCGAAGCGGGCTTCGACCGGGTCGCCGCCGATCCCGGTGAGCTGAGCGAGGTCGTCGCGCGGCGCTGTCAGAGGCGCGGCTGGACGGCCTGGATCGAGCCGCTGGGCGACTGGCTGGTCCATCTGTTGGAGACGCCGCTCCACCTGCCGGAGGCGACGGCGCCGGTCCGGCTGGCCGCCCTGACCAGCTACCAGCCGGAGCTGGAGTTCTGGCTGGAGACCCACTGGGTCGATGCCCGGCGCATCGACCACGAGGTGAGCGCGGCGACCCTCGACGGCGCCCCGCGTCCGGCCATGGGGCCGAAGATGCTCAATGGTCTGCTCAAGGGCTTCATCGACCTCGCCTTCGAGCACGAGGGGCGCTACTACGTGGCCGACTACAAGTCCAACCGCCTCGGCGAATCCACCGCCGACTACGCCCCGCCGGCGGTACGCGCGACGCTGCTCGACCATCGCTACGATCTCCAGGGGGTGCTCTACACCGTGGCCCTGCATCGCCAGCTCAAGGCGCGCCTGCCCGACTACGACTACGACCGCCACATGGGCGGCCCGCTCACCCTCTTCCTGCGCGGCCTCGACGCCGAGGGCCAGGGCCTCCACTGCGAACGCCCGCCGCGCGCGCTCATCGAGACCCTGGACACGGCCCTGCGCGAGGCTCCCGACCGCCCCCGGGGTACTTCCACCGAAGGAGCGGCCCCATGAGCGCCCTCGACCACCCCCTGGACAGCGCCGCCACCACTCTGGCCCTGCTGACCCGCTGGCGCGACCACGACTGGCTGCGCCCGCTGGACCACGCCCTGGTCGCCTTTCTCCACGAACAGGAGTCGACGGCCGCCCCGGCGACCCTGCTCTGCGCCGCCCTCACCAGCCACCAGGCCGGACGCGGCCACGTCTGCCTCGATCTCGACGCCCTGCTCGCCGATCCCGATCGCAGCCTGTCGCTGCCACCGGAGGAGAGCCGCAATACCGCCCCGGCCGAGGCCGCCGAACAGCCGCTGCCCCGCCCCACCCAGTGCCTTGCCGGCCTCGATCGCGCCACCCTGGCGGCGACCCTGCGGGGCGACGCCGGGGTGGTGGGCGAGCCGGTGGAAACCGCCCTCGGGGAGGACGGCGAACCACCATTGGTCCTCGACGGTCACCGCCTCTACCTGCGCCGCTACTGGCGGAGCGAAAGGCGCATCGCCACCACCCTGGCGCGGCGCATGGCGCGGGTCGAGCAGTGGCGGGAGGAGCTGGCCCCTTCGGCGGTACGCGGCTGGCTCGACACCCTGTTCGGTCCGCCGGATCCGGTCGAGACCTGGCAGCGGCTCGCCTGCGCCGTGGCCGCCGGCAGCGGCTTCTCGGTGATCACCGGCGGCCCCGGCACCGGCAAGACCACCACCGTGGTCCGGCTGCTCGCCCTGCTCCAGGGGCTGCGCCGCGACGCCGAGCAGCGCCCCCTGCGCATCCGTATGGCCGCCCCCACCGGCAAGGCCGCCGCCCGCCTCAATGCCTCGGTGGCCGGCGCCGTCCACGACCTGCCGCTGCCCGACGAGACACTGCGCACTACCATCCCCACCGAGGTCACGACCCTCCACCGGCTGCTGGGCATTCGTCCCGGCTCGCGCCGCTTCCGCCACGACGCCGACAACCCGCTGCCACTGGATGTGCTGGTGGTGGACGAGGCGTCGATGATCGATGTCGAGCTGATGGCGGCGACCCTGGCCGCTCTGCCGGCTCGAGCCCGTCTGATCCTGCTCGGTGACCGCGACCAGCTCGCTTCGGTGGAGGCCGGGGCGGTGCTCGGAGAACTCTGCCAGCGCGCCGAGGACGGCCACTACACCCCCGCCACGGCCGACTGGCTGGAGAGGGTCAGCGGCGAACCGATCCCCGACGACCTGCGCGATACCGAGGGCAGAGCCCTGGACCAGCACGTGGTCATGCTCCGCCACAGCCACCGCTTCGACGCCGACAGCGGCATCGGCCGCCTCGCCATCGCTGCCAACGCCGGCAACGGCGCCTCCGCCGAGGCCCTGCTGGCCTCCGGCGGGTACGCCGACCTCCGCCACCAGCCCTTGCGCGGCCCCGGCGACACCGCCCTGGAGGCGCTGGCCGAGGCCGGCTACCGTCCGTATCTCGAGATCGTCGCCGCCCGTCCCGACGGCTCGGCCCCGGCGGCCGAGCATGACGACTGGGCCCGCCGCGTCCTCGCCGAACACGGACGCTTTCAGTTGCTGGCTGCCCTGCGACACGGGCCGTGGGGGATCGAGGGGCTGAACCAGCGCATTGCCGCCGGGCTGGCGGACGCCGGGCTCATCGAGACCGGCGCGTACTGGTATCCGGGGCGGCCGGTGATGGTCACCCGCAACGACTACGACCTCGGCCTGATCAACGGGGACATCGGCATCACCCTGCCGCGGGTCGAAACGGACGACCTCGGCCGCCGCACCACCCTGCGGGTCGCCTTCCCGGCCACCGACGGTGGCGAGGCGGTGCGCTGGGTCCTGCCGGCGCGACTGGACAACGTCGAGACGGTCTTCGCCATGACCGTGCACAAGGCGCAGGGCTCCGAGTTCGACCACACCGCCCTGCTGCTGCCCGACCGACCGAGTCCCATCCTCACTCGCGAGCTCGTCTACACCGCCATCACCCGGGCGCGAAGCCGCTTCACCCTGCTCGACTCCGGCCACGGCGTCCTTGCCGCCGCTCTCGCCGCCCGCGTCAACCGTAGCGCCGGCCTCCACGACCACCTCGCCCGCGAATGAATCGCGATGCGACGGGCGCGCGGGACCGTTTTCAGACGCCAGACACCGCGGCACGGCGCGGCAGCTTGATTGCGAGCAGTGCGGCCAGCAGTACGAACACGGTGGAGACGATCAGGCAGCCCACCAGCCCCTGGGTCTGGTAGACCCAGCCGGAGAGCACCGTCCCCAGCAGCCGGCCGCCGGCGTTGGCCATGTAGTAGAAGCCGACATTCATGGCGACCTTGTCGCCCTCGGCGTAGGCGAGGATGAGGTAGGAGTGGACCGCCGAGTTGATGGCGAAGACCACACCGAACAGCGCCAGGCCGATGATCAGCAGCCAGGCCGGGTCGAGGCCCGCCACCAGCCCGGCGGCGATGGCCGCCGGCAGCAGCGCCAGCAGCAGCGCCCAGCGGCGGGCGCTGGCGCCGTCCGGTTCGCCCACCGCGCCGCCGGCGCGCAGCAGGCGCGGCACGCCGGCCTGGACGATGCCGTAGCCGATGACCCAAAGGGCGAGGAAAGCGCCCACCTGCATGTGGTTCCAGTCGAGCACGGCGGCGAGGAAGACCGGCAGCCCGACCACGAACCAGACGTCCCGCGCCCCGAACAGGAAGAGCCGTGCCGCCGCCAGCCAGTTGATCGCCGGGGTGTTGGCGAACATCTGGTTGAACTTCGCCTTGCCGCCGATGCGCCCCAGCCCCCGCGGCAGGCCGGAGAGCGCCAGCAGCCCGGAGAGCAACAGGCCGCCGGCGAGGATGAACAGTGCCCCGCGAAACCCCACGGCAAAGAGCAGCGCCCCGCCGATGAAGAAGCCGAGCCCCTTGAGGGCGTTCTTGGAGCCGGTCAGCAGCGCCACCCAGCGGAACAGCCGGCTGTCGTCCCCCGCGCCGACCACCAGCCTGACCCCCGCCTTGGCGCTCATCTTGTTGAGGTCCTTGGCGATCCCCGACAGCGCCTGGGCGAACATCACGTAGGCCACGCCGAGCCAGGCGTCGGGCACGGTCAGCAGCAGCAGGGCGAAGACCTGCAGGCCGGTGCCGGCGATCATGGTGCTGTTGAGCCCCAGCCGCGCGGCCAGCCAGCCGCCCACGAGATTGGTGATCACCCCGAAGATCTCGTAGAACAGGAACAGCATGGCGATGGCCAGCGGCGAGAAGCCCAGCTCGTGGAAGTAGAGCACCACCAGCATGCGGATGGCGCCGTCGGTGATGGTGAAGCCCCAGTAGTTGGC
>JBNJEU010000040.1:0-14986 GCA_051746205.1 Pseudomonadota bacterium | reverse complement strand
GATCCATTGGAAGCGATGAGGGCCGGAATGAAGCCCCCCCCGCGACCGCATCCCCGGTTTCAATTGTGCAGAACGGCCTCGGTACTGAAAATCAGCAGGCCGTAGTCCTTCTGGTAGTGCTGGCGCATGTGCTCGGATATGGCCGTGCACAGCTCCTCGGAACCGAGCACCTCGATTCGGATGTTGCCTCCCTGGCGCCAGTTGCCACGCCGCTGTCCTTGCTGGCCCCAGCCCCGCGCGTCGGTCACCGTGTAGCCGGGAGCGCCCAGGCGCCGGATGTCATCGACCAGCGTGTCTTCCAGCAGGGCCTCCGAAACAATCGTGAGCAACTGCAATCTTTCACTTTCCATCAGCTAGCCTCCCATCGCATAGAGCTGCTCGGCCATCCAGAAGTAGAGTGGGACCCCGATGAAAATATTGAAAGGGAACGTGACCCCCAGCGAAGCACCAATGGAGAGGGCCGGGTTGGCTTCGGGCACGGCAATACGCATGGCTGCCGGCGCGGCGATGTAGGAGGCACTGGCATAGAGGGTTGCGAGCAGCAGCGTCCCCCCCAGGGAGAGCCCCAGCCCCCAACCGAGAAACACCCCGAGGATGGCTGCGAACACCGGCATGACGAGAGCGAAGGCGATCACGAAGAACCCGTAGCTACGCACTTCGGCCATGCGACTGGAAGCCACCAGTCCCATTTCCAGCAGGAACAGGGCCAGAACCCCCTTGAACAGATCGGTGAACAGCGGCTCCAGCGGTTTGATGTTCTGCGGCCCCGCCGCATAACCGATGACCAGTCCGCCGAGGAGGAGGAACACGCTCTTGCCGAAGAGCACCTCGTGCAGAGTCCTGCCCCAGCGGACGCCCCGCCCTGCTCCGGCGCGCGCCAGCAGAATACCGATGACGATCGCCGGGATCTCGAGCAACACCAGGAAGACGGTCATATGGCCTTCAAAGTCGACCTGCCTCTGAGAGAGGTAAGCCACCGCGACAGAAAAGGTGACCACGCTCACCGAACCGTAGTGACCCGCGATCGACGCAGCGTCGGGTCGGGTGATCCGACCCATGTAGTGCAGCACCGGAAAGGCGATCAGGGGGAGCAGGGAGCCCACCAGAAGAACGGCCAGACCCGGGAGCAGCAGCGGCACCAGCTCCGCTTCCGCCAGCTTCACCCCGCCCTGCAATCCGATGGCCAGCAGCAGATAGATCGACAGCGCCTCATAGACCGCCATCGGGATCTTCAGATCCGATCGGGCCAGCCCGGCGAGGGCGCCAAGGAGGAAGAAGAGTACAACCGGTTCGGTGACCATGGTCTTCTCCGTTCAGCTGGCTGGTGGCACCGTGGTTCAGACCTGCAGGTCAGGAAGTATAGGGTTGCCGTTCTCCGGCGATCAACCGATCGCTCATCCTACTGGAAGCGCTGGATGAGCTGTTGCAGATCGCCGGCCAGATCCGCCAGCTTGTGGCTGGATTCCTGGCTGTGCTCACTGGCTTCCAGCGCCTCGCGCGAACGCTCCCGGATGGTGCCGATGGTGCCGTGAATGTCTTCGGCAGCGCTGGTCTGCTCCCGAGCCGCGGTGGCGATCTCGGAATTGCGGACGTTGATCCGCTCCACCGCGCCATTGATACGGGCCAGGGACTCGCCGGCTTCGGCGACCTGTTCGACACTGGCATGGGCCTGACGACTGTTGGTGTTCATCACGTCGACCACACCCTGGATGTCCTTCTGCAACTGTTCCACGGTCGCGCGGATCTCCCCGGTGGACTCCTGGGTCCGGGAGGCCAGAGTGCGCACCTGTTCGGCGACCACCGCGAAGCCACTGCCGGAATCGCCGGCACGGGCGGCTTCGATGGCGGCATTCAGCGACAGCAGATTGGTCTGCTCGGCGATCTCGTTGATCACCTCCACGACCCGACCGATGCTGCGACTGTCCTGCGCCAGCTGGATGATGGATTTCGAGGCCGTGTCCACCTCCTCGGCCAGGCTGTCGATGGCCAGCACCATTTCGGTAATGACCAGCTTACCCTCGGCGTTGGCCTCATCGGCCTCGTGCGCGGCAGTGGCAGCCTCTTCGGCCCCGGCAGCCACTTCCTGGATGGCGTTGACCATGCCGTCCACCGCTTCGCCCAGGCGCTCCGACTCGCTCTGCTGAGCGCTCATGCCGCGGGCGTTCTGCTCGGCGAAACTGGCGGCGCTGTCGGCGTGTCCGGACACCTCGCCGGCGGCGTTCTCGATGCGGTCGAGCACCGTGATCAGGCGCTGTCGCTGCGCCTTCAGCGCAGTACGGATCTGGCTCGTGGCATCATTGCCCCCGGCATAGACCTGACGGGCGATGGGGTTGTCGATGACCCCGGTGCTGGCCACCGCCATCCACCGCACCGGCTGGATGGCCCAGCGGATCACCGCGCCACCGGCTCCGGCGACGAACAGAGCGGCGGCCCCGATCCCGAGCGGGCCGATGCCCGCAGCATACCCCCCGGCCAGCAGGGGCACGGAGACCGCGGCGACACCCACGCCGGCCCGCGCTCGCACCCCCGAGGGCACACGCCGGAGCCGGGGAGAACGGCCAGCATTGATGCGCTGATAGATCCGATCCGCCCGCTCCACGTATTCCGGCTTCGGCTTGACCCGCACCGACTCGTAGCCGATGACCGAACCCTCTTCCATCAGCGGTGTCACGAAAGCGTCCACCCAGTAATGGTCGCCGTTCTTGCAGCGGTTCTTGACGATGCCCATCCACGATCGGCCGGCCTTCAGGGTTTCCCAGAGATCGGCAAAGGCCGCCGGTGGCATGTCGGGGTGGCGCACGACGTTGTGCGAGTGGCCGACGAGTTCGTCCCGTTCGAAACCGCTTATGGTCACGAAGGTGTCGTTGACGTGGGTGGTGACGCCCCGGGTGTCGGTGGCGGAGATGATGACCCAGTCGTCGGGGTAGTCGTACTCGCGCCCGGTGACCGGAAGATTGACTTTCATGCGACACCCCAGGTTACCGCAATGTGCTCGCCTACCCCGGTTCCCGAGTTCACGAGGACACACGACCCGCCGCGGCGTTTCCTGTCCGGGCGCAGATTCATGATGGATATACGCGCATCATATCAGAAAAAAAAAGCCGCCTGAGGAAGGCGGCTCGAAAGTGTCGATAGGGAGGTAATCAACACATTGACAGTGCATGTGTAGTATCGCCCCGCTCCCGTTCTCATAAAACCTCGTATTGTTAAAATTCTGTAAACGATTGCCTCAACTCGTGAGACCCACCCACCAGAGGCGCAGACGCAGCCCGATGCCCGGAGTGTAGCCACTGGTGGTGAAGCGGATCGCGCCATCGCCGTCGACGATGAAAAAAGCGGGCACCGCCTGGATGCCATAGGCCTCGGCCCATCGCTCGCCGTGGTCCACCAGGACCGGCGGCCGGAAACCGGACTCTTTCACATAGGCGCCGACCGCGGCGGACTCCGACCAGCTCGCCACGGTGATGACGTTGTGATCACGGTCGAGGGCGTTGATGGTCGGCGCCTCCACTTTGCAGACCGGACACCAGGTGGCCCAGAAGTAGATCAGCACCGGCTCCCCGGCATGCTCCGCCAGTTCCACGGCGTCCCCCCATGGGTCCTCGCCGCTCAGCGGCGGGGCCGTCCCGGAGGCGGCGTCGCGCATCCGCCAGGCGCTGATCGCGGTGGCCACCACCGCGATCAGCACACCGTAGATCACCACCGTCCTGGCCAGCCTCTTCAGGCGTCGCCACCACTCTCCGCGTGTCGTCATGGTCTCCGGACTCCGTGTGCCATGCCCCATTCTACGGGGTTTCCGCGTCGCCGATCATCCATGGCTGGCCGAGTGCTTCCGGGTTACCTATCCTCTGATCAGAGGATGTCCGCAATCGAAGGTGAGCCGGATGATGGCAGGACCCGCCCAATCCCGAATTCCTGTCCTGCGTTCGATACCGATGCTGCTGGCGTTGCTGCTGGCCTGGCCCCTGCTCGGCGCCGGAACAGCGGCAGCTCAGGAGGTCCATCGGCTGGTGGTGGAGGGCCCCGTCGGCCCGGCCACGGTGCGTTACATCGAACGCGGGCTGGAGCGAGCGGAAGAACAGAAGGCGGAGGCCGTGATCCTGACTCTGAACACCCCCGGGGGGCTGGTGGACGCCACGCGTGCCATCAACTCCGCCATTCTCGCCGCGCGGGTGCCGGTACTGACCCATGTCGCGCCCGGTGGTGCGCGCGCCGCCAGCGCCGGGACCTACATCCTCTACGCCAGCCATGTGGCCGCCATGGCCCCGGCCACCCATCTGGGCGCCGCGACCCCCATCACCATCGGCGATGGCGCACCAACGCTCCCGGAAGATCCCGGGACGGAGGACGGGGGGGCTCAGGCCGCCGACCCCGAGGAAGTCGAAGGCGGCGCCGCCGAACGCAAGGCGGTCAACGACGCCGTGGCCTACCTGCGTGGACTGGCCGACCTGCGCGGGCGCAATCCGGAATGGGCCGAGGCGGCGGTCCGTGAGGCCGCAACCCTCACCGCCGACGAGGCACTGGAGGCCGAAGTCATCGACTACCTCGCCTCGACGTCCACCGAGCTGCTGGCGGCCGCCGACGGCCACCCGGTCACCACCGCCGCCGGCGAGCGCGAACTGGCCACCGCCGGCCGGGACGTGGTCACCCACGAGCCCGACCTGGTCACCCGTGTGCTGTCGGTAATCACCCACCCCAATGTCGCCTACATCCTGATGCTGGTGGGGATCTACGGGATCATCTTCGAGCTCGCCAACCCGGGCTCCATCGTCCCCGGTACGGTGGGGGCCATCAGCCTGATCCTGGCGCTGTTCGCCTTCCAGGTCCTGCCGGTAAACTATGCCGCCGCCGCGCTGATCCTGCTCGGGGCGGCCCTGCTGGTCGCCGAGGCGTTCGCGCCGTCTTTCGGAGTGCTGGGCCTGGCGGGCATCGCCGCCTTCGTGGTCGGCTCCCTGTTTCTGGTGGAGGCCGACGCTCCCGGCTACCGCATCTCCATCCCGCTGGTGGTGACCATGGCGCTCATCAGCGCCGTGGTCCTTCTGGCCATCGCCCGGCTGGCGGTCCGCTCCCACCGCAATCCGGTGGTCAGCGGGCGCGAGGAGCTCATCGGCTCCGAGGGCGTGGCCACGCGCGCCTTCTCCGAACACGGCACCATTCGGCTCCACGGCGAACACTGGCAGGCGGAGAGCCAGCATCCCGTGGCTGCCGACCAACCCGTCCGAGTGGTGGACCGCCACGGCCTGACCGTTGTCGTCGAGCCCGTCGAGACCCCCCCTGAATCCACGGAGAGCTGAACCATGTCCATGACCACCAGCCTGATCGTCATCCTCGCCGTTGTCGTCCTCTTCCTCGCCAGCGCCTTCCGCATCCTGCGCGAGTACGAACGCGGTGTCATCTTCCTCCTCGGCCGCTTCTGGAAGGTCAAGGGCCCGGGCCTGATCATCGTCATCCCCGGGATCCAGCAGATGGTGCGGGTCGACCTGCGCACCATCGTCATGGACGTACCCAGCCAGGACGTCATCTCCCAGGACAACGTCTCGGTGCAGGTCAATGCCGTGATCTACTACCGCGTCATCGACCCGGAGAAGGCGATCATCCAGGTGGAGGACTTCCACGACGCCACCAGCCAGCTGGCCCAGACGACGCTGCGCTCGGTCCTCGGGCGCCACGACCTTGACGACATGCTGGCCCAGCGCGACCAGCTCAACGACGATATTCAGGCGATCCTGGACGAGCACTCCGACGCCTGGGGCATCAAGATCGCCAATGTGGAGATCAAACACGTGGACCTGGACGACTCCATGATCCGCGCCATCGCCAAACAGGCGGAGGCCGAACGGCTGCGCCGCGCCAAGGTCATCTACGCCGAGGGCGAGTTGCAGGCCTCCCACCAGCTGCTGGAGGCGGCCCGGGTGCTCGTGGAACAGCCCGAATCGCTGCAACTGCGCTACCTCCAGACCATGACCGATGTTGCGAACGACAAGAGTTCGACCTATATCTTCCCCATGCCGACTCAATTGTTCGAGATGTTCGGGCAGGATCCCGGCATCAAGGGCCGCGATGCGAAATAACCCCGTGTGTGCGGGGGATTTGACAGGCGTTTGAACTCGCGCACAGAATGCTCGATACGGCGGTGAAACCGTTTACATCACCCGAATTCACTGGAGGCACAGGAAAGCCCATGGCTAATTTCATCCAGGCCGTCGACGAGCGCACCAAGCTGGCCGGCACCAACAAGCTCGAGATCCTGCTCTTCAGCCTCGGCACCGACCCCAACACGGGCCGCGAAGAACTCTTCGGGATCAACGTCTTCAAGGTCAAGGAGGTCATGCGCGTTCCGGAGATCGTCCACGCCCCGGACATGCCGCCGGGCGTGGAGGGGATGGTGAGCCTGCGCGGGAACACCCTGCCGGTCATCAATCTGGCGCAGTTCTGCGACATCCGTCAGGAAGAGAAGCCGCAGATCCTGGTGGTCACCGAGTACAACCGGTTCCAGCAGGGCTTTCTGGTCCACTCGGTCGACCAGATCCTGCGCATGGACTGGGACGCCATCAAGGCGCCGCCGTCGATGATGGCCCATCGCCACGGCGGTCTGGTCACGGCGGTCTCGGAGCTGGAGGACGGCCGTCTGGTGATGATCCTCGACGTTGAAAAGGTTCTCGACGAGACCACCGGTCGCACCGCCGATCCACTCATCTACGAGGACATCGGCACCATCGACCAGCCGGCCACGGTCTTCTTTGCCGATGACTCGTCGGTGGCGCGCAAGCAGATCCAGAAGACCCTGGACACCATGGGCGTGCGCCACATGGGTGCCACCAATGGCAAGGAGGCGTGGAACAAGCTGCAGATGCTCGCCGACGAGGCCGAGAACCGCGGCGAGCGCCTGCGGGACCGCATCGATCTGATCCTCACCGACGTCGAGATGCCGGAGATGGACGGCTACGTGCTCACCCGCAAGATCAAGGAGGACGCGCGCACCCGGGACATTCCGGTGATCATGCACTCGTCGCTCTCTTCCACCACCAACGAGGAACGCGGCAAGGCCGTGGGCGCGGACAACTACGTGGCCAAGTTCCGACCCAAGGAGCTGGCGGACACGCTGACACCCTATCTGCGTGTGGAACCCAACGCGGTCGAGGAAAGCTGACCGAATCGGCTGATTCGTCAGGCGGGGAGTAAAAAGAAAGGGGGCCGACACGCCGACGTGTCGGCCCCCTTTTTAATCGCCTCGTGGCCATGCTGCGTCCAGGATGGACGCCGAAGCCCCGGAGGGCATTCCGCTGCCGACGGTCGACACGGTCACGAGGCGCGAAAGCAACAGCGGAGTCTAGAAACCACCGCCTTCCTGTTCATCCTGACCGCCGAAGCCTTGATCGGCGTCATCACCAGCCCCATCGGAACCATCCCGCGGTTCCTGGCGATCCTCCATGCTGTCACTGAAACCCTCCTGGTCACGCGGCGCGGATTCCATATCGCCCTGCTCGGTCTGGGACATGCCGTCGGGCTCGTCCGTGCCGGAATCACAACCGGCCAGGCCCATGGCACTGAAGAGAGTCAGACCGAGGATGATGGATGTCTTCTGCATGAGTGATTCACCTCCCGAGATATCGAATGGCTCAACTCCGGATCGATCCGGTCCCATCCGATATGCAGCCACCATGCCAGAACAAAAAAATCTCTCAACTTATTGTTCCGAAAAGGCCTAAACATTTATCCCACGGCGCCGATAAAGAATAATGAGCCACAGAGGAACAGCCGACATGACACACACCGACCGGATCTGCACACTCCTCAATCAGAGCCATACCATCGCCGTGGTCGGACTGTCGCCGAAGCCCTCGCGGCCCAGCCATCGCGTGGCCGCAGCACTCCAGAGTTTCGGCTTTCGCATCCTGCCAGTGCGGCCGGCGGTCTCCCGCATCCTCGGCGAGCCGGCGTGGCCCAGCCTGCACGACCTGCCGGAGAAACCGGACCTGGTCAACGTCTTCCGCGCACCGGAACACGTGGCCGAGATCGTGGCCGACTGCATCGAGCTGAACATCGCCGCCATCTGGCTTCAGGACGGGGTCATTGACGAGGAGGCCGCGAAGCGCGCGCGCTCGGCCGGCATTACGGTCATCATGGACCGCTGCATCCATCGGGACTACGTCCAGCTGGGCTGCGCACACCACAACCGTTCCGATTCCAGCCCCCGGAATCACGTCCAGTTGCAGGCGCATTCGTAGCCGCACACCGTTCCTCCCACCCTCGCGGTGCAGGAGGATGGCTCCCGTGATTCGTTTTGACGCCCTCGGTGGTTCTTCGCGATAATTCACCCTTCCGACCCGCCGCCGCTGATGGTCCTCCCCCATGCCGAGAGACACCCACCATCACGATTCCGCGTACGAGGCGGGCTGCTCTCCGCCGGGGAAGTCCGGGCTCCGGGCATGCTGAACACGCCGTTCATGACCCGCTTCCGGGCCCTCCGCGCCCGCGGCCACAACTGGCTGCTGAGCCATCCCCGCCTGCGCGCGACCCTGCAATACATGGGCAGCCTGAAGGGGGGGCCGGAGGCCATTGCCCGGGGGGTCGCCATCGGATTGTTCATCGGTCTGACACCCACGGTGGGTTTCCAGACCGTGCTGATGCTGATTGCCTGCGCCCTGTTCGTCGGCAACTTCCCGGCGGCCTTTGCCCTCTCCTTCGTCAGCAACCCCCTGACCATGGCGCCCCTGTACTGGCTGTTTCATGTACTGGGGGAAACCGTCTTCGCCGCCCTGCCGCCGTTTTCCGGGGCGTCGGATGTCTGGTTCCTGCGCGGGGTGGGTAGCGAGATCGTGCTGACGCTCCTGGGCAGCCTGCTCATCGCGGGCCCGGCGGCCCTCGCCGGCTATCTCGTTTCCCGCCGCCTGTCGAGGCTGATCATCCACCGGCGTCGGAAGGGGCCCAATCGACGTTTCCGCAATCAATGAAAACAATGAACGCTTCGCGGACACCGCGACTTTCCGGCACAAAGCTCGCCCTCTTCTCGGCGCTCTTCCTGCTGCTGACCGGGATCGGCCTGTACGTCGTCTATGCCGGTTTCGCCGATCGCAGCCTCGGCTTCGATGTGCGTCTGCTCGAACCGACCACCCTCGCCGCCACAGCGGCCCTGCTTCTGGTCTACTACCTGTCCGACGGCCTGCGCCTGTACTGCACGCTGCGCGCCCTGGGCGAGCGCGTGCCCCCGAAGGCCATGGCCCGGCTGGTCTTCATCAATCTGTTCTTTTCCAACATCACCCCCATGGCCACCGGCGGGGGCGTCGCGCAGGTCTGGTTCCTGCGCCAGACAGGGGTGTCCGTCGGGCGGGCCACAGCCGCCACCACCATCCGGACCCTGCTGGCGGTCGTTTTCATCTTCGGGCTGACGCCGGTATTCCTGCTGACACTCCCGTCCCTGCAGGAACACGTCCTGATCCAGCGCATCGGCCAGGCCCTGGTCGTGTTCGTGCTGCTCTATCTCGGCGCCTTCACCGTGCTGCTGCTGCGCACCCGCTGGCTGATCCCGCCGCTGGACGGGGTGTTCAACGGCCTGCGGGCCCTGTCGCTGATCAGCGAGGCGCGCCGCCGGCACTGGCGCTTCGGCAGCCGTCGCGAACTCCTGCGTTTCTCACGGAGTTTCCGGGAGTACGCCACCGGTTCACCACTCTGGGTCGCCCTTTCGGTACTGTTCACGGCCCTCTTCCTGCTCAGCCTGTTCAGCTTTCCGGCGCTGCTGATCCACGCCCTGGGCCACACCGTGGAGTACCTGACCAGCCTCGGGCTGCTGGTGGTGACCACCTTCATCATGTATTTCTCGCCGACGCCCGGCGCCTCCGGGGTCGCCGAGGGGGTGTTCGGCAGCTTCTTCCGCGACCTCATCGGCGGTGAACACCTGCTGCTCGTCATCCTTGCCTGGCGGCTGGTGACCATCTACCTCGGGATGCTGATCGGCTACTTCATCCTCCAGCACGGGCTGGTGCAGCGATGGAGAGGGCGGTCATGAGGCACCGCCGCCTGCTGCGCGGGCTGTTCTACGCGAACGCCCTGATCGTCGTGGCCCTGCTCGGCTACAAGGGGTATCTGAACTATGCCCTGCCGGAGTTCGAGGCAGAGCATCAGGTGCAGCTGGATCGCATCGATTCCCGGCTCCCGTCACCGGACCGGTTCGAGTTCGTTGTGGTCGGCAACATCAGCAATTCCGTCGGCATTTTCGAGAAACGCCTCATCCCGCGCATCAATCAAACGGACCCCGATTTTCTGATATCGGCCGGCAACGCAGTCAGCGGAGGGGGCGAGGACAAGTACCAGGCCCTCCACGGCAGCCTCCAGAAACTCGACGCGCCGTACCTGCTCACCTTCGGCCCCAACGAGGAGGAGGACTTCGGCAGCTACCGGTTCTACGAGCACTTCGGCGCCCATTACTACAGCTTCCGGCTGAACGACACCCGCTTCATCTTCATCGACACCACCGGCAAGACGCCCTGGCAGTGGCAGTTGCGCTGGCTGGAGAACCTGCTGGCACACGACAGCAGCAGCCAGATCTTCCTGTTTACCGGTACGCCCCTCCTCGATCTGGCCGACGAGGAACAGCCACTGATCGACGACGCCGCAACGCCGGTGGAACCCGAGCCCTTCCGGAAGGCACTGCGGTCGTTGATCGAGGAACACGACATCGGCCATGTCTTTTCGGCCGGCTCACGCGGCTTTGCCGACGAGCACCGCAACGGCACCCGGCATGTGGCCACCGGCGGCGCCGGCGGGATCCTGCTGGAGAACGACTACTACCACTATCTCGTGGTCTCGGTGGACGGCGACGAGGTCTCACTGCGCACCGAGGCGCTGGATACCACCCAGCACCCGGTCCACCGGACCCTGGAGAGCCTCTGGTCCTTCATCTATTCGCTGTTCTACGTCGGCTACCTGAACTTCATTCTCCTGGTCAGCTTCTTCATTATTCTGGCCATCAAGCTGTACAACCTGGTGTTCGAGGAACGCAGCTACGTCCGCGATTACGATCGGGACCCCACGCCGTGGCTGGATCGACCGCTCCGGGTCGCCATGTTCACCAACAACTATCTGCCCTTCATCGGCGGCGTGCCGCTCTCCATCGAGCGATTGAAGCGCGGCCTGTTGCGCCTTGGCGACCGCGTACTGGTGGTCGCCCCCCGCTACCGCGAGGCGTCCCGCGACGAGGACGGCGTCCTGCGGCTGTCGACCCTGCTGCGCTTCGGCGGTGAATTCCGCATGGCCAACCTCTTCGCGCCCTGGCTGCCGAGGCGCATCCGCGACTTCCGTCCGGACATCGTCCATCTCCACCACCCCTTCTGGGTGGGGTCGCTGGGGCTGTTCATCGCGCGACGCCTCAAGCGGCCGGTGGTCTACACCTACCACACCCGGCTGGAACACTACGCCCACTTCGTCCCGCTGCCGGGGCTGCTGTTCCGGAACCTGATCTCGCACGCCATCGTCCGCCGCTTCTCCAACCGCTGCGACGGGGTGATCGTGCCGACCGCCTCCGCCGAGGAATATCTGCGGATGATTGGTGTGAAGGTCCCCACCCACATCCAGCCCACCGGCATCGACTTCGACGCCTTCCAGCAGCCCGACCATGACGGGATCAAGGCGCTGCGCCGCGAGCACGGGGTCGGGGACGAGACCGTGCTGGTCAGCGTCTCCCGCCTGTCGAACGAGAAGAACCTCGATTTCATGCTCGACGCCATGGCGGCGCTGCAACGCGTTTCGACCACCCCGTTCCGGCTGTTCATCATCGGGGACGGCCATGAACGGGACCGTCTCCAGGGGCGCATCGCCGAGCTGGGGCTGACGGATCGGGTGGTTCTGGTCGGCCCCGTGGCGCCGGAACGCATGACCGACTGGTACCACCTGGGCGACCTGTTCGTGTTCGCATCGAAGTCGGAGACCCAGGGCATGGTGATCCTGGAGGCGATGGCCGCCGGGCTGCCGGTGGTGGCCGTGCGCTCCACCGGCATCGACGACGTGGTGCGCAACGAGCACAACGGCTACAAGACGCCGGAGCGCATCGAACTGTGGCGCGACCGGGTGCGGGAACTGCTCGAGGACGAGGACCTGCGCGCGGAGATGGCCGGGAACGCCCGCGAATTCGCCCGGGAACACTCCATCGACGCCTTTGCCGAACGGACCCGGGCGATCTATGCCGAGGTCCTGGCGGGCCACGATCGGAATCCCGAGGAGGAGGACCGATGACCGGATGGCTCCCGGAGATGACCGAGACCACGTATGTCCTGCTGGTTCTGGGCGGACTGATGTCGGCCAGCGTCCTGGTCGACACCATCGCCCGGCGGACCTGTCTCCCCCGGATTTCGCTGCTGGTCCTCGTCGGGGTCGGCTACGCGGTGATCCAGCAGCTCGTCCTCGGCCAGCCCCACTCTCCGCCACTGGGTGAACTGGGGGAGCCCCTGATCAACCTGGCCCTGGTGATGGTCGCCTTCCTGCTGGGCGGGCAACTGACCATGGACCGCCTGCGCTCCATCGGTCCCACGATCCTGGCCCTCTCCCTGACCGTTGCCGTGGTGGGGGCCGTGACCGTCGGTCTGGGGCTCACACTGCTCGGCCACTCCCTGGCCATCGCCATCTCGCTGGCCGCGATCTCCGTGGCCACCGACCCGGCGGCGGTCAGCGAGGCGGTCGAGGACGCCGACGCGGACCAGGACAGCCCGCGAACTCGCGCGATCCTGGGCAGCGTGGCCATCGACGACGCCTGGGGCATCATCATCTTCGGACTCGCCCTCGCCGGACTCGGCTGGGCCTCTTCGGGGAACGGCGGCGAGGCCCTGGTCCATGCCGGCTGGGAGCTCGGCGGCGCCATCCTCCTGGGAGCCGCCATCGGTCTGCCCGCCGCCTGGCTCACCGGCCGTCTGCGACCGGGTAAACCGACGCAGGGAGAGGCCCTGGCCCTCATCTTTCTCACCGCCGGTTTCTCCAGCTATCTGGGGGTGTCCCCCCTGCTGGCCGCCATGACCAGCGGCTTCCTGATCGTCAACCTCTCACCCCATCACACCCGGTCCTTCACGGAGATCGAGGGCATCGAGTGGCCCTTTCTGGTCTTCTTCTTCGTGCTCTCCGGGGCCAGTATCGACCTGTCGTACATCGGTGTCGCCACCGGTCTGATCGTTGCCTACATCGTCCTGCGCATGGTCGGGCGGTATCTGGGTGGCTATCTCGGGGTGCGGGCGCTGCGCGAGGGGAATGGTCTGCCACGGAACTTCGGCCTGGCCATGACGCCGCAGGCCGGCGTGGCCATGGGCATGGCCCTGCTCGCCACGGAACAGTTTCCGGAGCAGGGGAACCTGATCGTGGCCACGGTCGTGACCTCGACCATCCTGTTCGAACTCGTGGGGCCGCTTCTGGTGTACCGGGTGTTGCGGCGCTGAATACAAAGCCGCGCCCGCTTCGACCAAGGTCCACCTACGCCGCCCGCATCGCGCCGGTCAGTTCCGTTCCGGCCGCCAGCGTCGAGTAGATGGTCCCCTTGCAGACGTTGCGGTGGAGCAGCTCCAGCATCTCCTCGTCGGCGTCGGTCCGCACAGTGATGGTGTATTCGATCCGGGCCATCGCGGGCGGGCTGTCCTGGCGCCATCCCTTCAGTTCGATGGACAGCCCCTCGATCTCCATGCGCAACATCGGCAAGGCGCGCTGGATGCCGCGCACCATGCAGGCACCCAGGGAGGCCAGCAGCAGCTCCGGCGGGCTCAGGGCGTCATCACGCCCGGTCTCCATATCAGTGTCGAGCATCAACTCGGTGGTATCGGTCCGTGCCACACTGCCGTGGGCGTCGACACGTTCCACATTCAGATTGTATTCCAGCATGTTGCTCTCCATGGGGTGGCGAGTCGTTCTGACCGAAGCGTCTCGACCTGCAATCGAGAACGCGGGCCTTCACCCTATCACTCCCGAGCCGCACAGCGGGTGTCACCAACCACTGTGATCCGGTGGTTCTTCGTGTAAACTAAGTCGATGAAACTAAGTCCGATGGAGCGATTCATGGAAACAGTGAACATCCACGAAGCGAAGACCCACCTCTCCCGCCTCCTCGAAGGGGTCAGCCGGGGGGAAACCTACATCATCGCCAAGGCCGGTCACCCCGTGGCGCGCCTGTCGGGTTATCAGGCCGAACCGGCGGCAATTCCTCAGCGATTCGGATTCCTGCGCGGACAGATCGAGGTGCCCGACGACTTCGACCGGATGGCGGACGAGGCGATCCAGCAGATGTTCGGTGGCCCCGATGAACCTGCTGCTTGATACCCACCTGCTGCTCCGGGCGGCGGGCACCCCCGAGCGACTCTCCGCCGAGGCCGTCGGCTACATCGAAGAGCCCGGTAATCGCCTGCTGTTCAGTGCCGCGAGCATCTGGGAGGTCGCCATCAAGAACGGCTTCGAGCGGCCCGGATTCCACGCCGATCCCGCGCTGTTGCGTCGGGGCCTGCTGGATAATGGCTACGCTGAGCTCCCGATCACCGGCGTCCACGCAAGCCTGGTTGGACAGCTGCCCGCCATCCACAAGGATCCCTTCGACCGCATCCTGATTGCACAGGCCGAATCCGAGGGACTCCTTCTGCTGACCAGTGACGAGGTCGTCACACAGTACACCGGGCCGATTCAGAGGGTATGAGCTCGCCCTAACAAGAACCGTAAGCTTCCCCGTCAAGAGGACCACTCACATTCTTGGAATCCTCGGCGGTGGAATGGAGCTGGGCGTAGTCCACCGGCGGCAGATCACCGAGGGCGTCATGCGCCCGCTCCTCGTATCGTCTGTCCATCGCAACATCCTACCCCGTAAATGGTGTGGGTGTTGCACTTAAAAGTTGAGCCTAAGCACTTCCACACCTCAGCCGGGATCGCAACCCCCCCTCACACAAACCCCATCCGCCGCTTCGGTGCCTCCGGCTTCAGCCGCTGCTCGGCCTCCAGGGCCTCCACCAGCGCCGCCATCTCCACGGTCCCC
>JBNJEU010000039.1:0-15331 GCA_051746205.1 Pseudomonadota bacterium | reverse complement strand
GCCAGACCGAGAAGACTCTTTTTCAGAAACATGGTGACACGCTCCGTTTCATGGGTTGTAAAGGCAACAAGGACCAAACGCCTCGTGAGTCCTTGGCGAGGATTGTGGGGGCTGATGCTTACGCTTCCGTGATGATTGCGTTACACGTCGATGACAGCGGGGTCCCGCCGCTCACCGGCCGGCGCCGGGACCAGCCGTGCCGCCGGGAAATGGCAACTGAACGTGCTGCCCCGTCCCGGGGTGCTGTCGATCCGGAGTTCACCGTCGTTGCGCTGCATGACGTGCTTGACGATGGCCAGACCGAGACCGGTCCCGCCCCGCTCGGCGCTGCGCCCCTCATCGACCCGGTAGAACCGCTCCGTCAGCCGTTCGAGGTGGTGGCGCGCGATCCCCGGTCCATCGTCGGTCACCGCAAAGACCCCGCCATCGTCCCCGACCGTCCATTCGACCCGGATCGACCCGCCCGGCGGGGTATACTTCACGGCGTTGGTCACCAGATTCGCGAAGGCACTGCGCAGCTCCTCGGCCACCCCCGTCAGCATCCAGCCCGGCTCGACCCGCAGGGTGATCGCGTGCCCCTCGTCGCCCGACAGCACGCGGGCGTCCCGGATCACCGATTCCAGCATGCGCGGGAGCTCCACCGATTCCTCGGACAGCTCCGATCGTTCGCGGGTCTCCAAGCGCGAGAGCAGCAGCAGGTCATCCACCAGCAGCTTCATGCGCTCCACCTGCTCACCCAGGAGCCGGGTGGAGCCGCGCAGTTCCGGGTAGTCCTCCGCCGCCTCGTCGAGGGATTCCGCGACCCCGTAGATGACGGTCAACGGGGTGCGCAATTCATGCGAAACATTGGCGACAAAATCCTGGCGCATGGTTTCCAGCCGTTCCACACGCGTCACGTCCCGGGCCAGCATCAGATACTGCTTGCGGCCATAGGGGACCAGCCGGATCTCCAGGCGGACCCGCCCGTTGACCGGCGAGTCCAGCGTCACACCGCCGGACTCCCACTGCTTCTCGTCCACGAACCGGACGAATTCGGGATGGCGGTAGATGTTGGTGATGCGCTGCCCCTCGTCGGCGGGCCAACGCATTCCCAGAAGGACACTTGCGGCATCGTTCCACCACTCGATCCGGTAGTCCTGTTTCAGGACCACGGTGGCATCCGGCATCGCCTTGGCGGATTCCCGATAGCGGCGCAGCAGATTGCGCAGCTTCTTGTAGCGTTCTCGTTGGCGTTTGTGCCGACGATAGAGTCCGTCGAACACCTCGCCCCAGATCCCCCGGGAAACGGGAGGCTCCATCTTGCGCCCCAACCGCAGCCAGTGTTCCAGCCGGGCCAGATTGCGAAGATTCCAGCCCAGCATCACCAGGGCCACAACCAGCACCGTGACGAGCAGATGGCCGGTGAGCCACCCGAGGAGGACCGCACCCCCGATCAGAAATCCATTGATGCGCAGCAGTCGGGGCCACGGATTCGGGGGGGCCATACGGTATACCTCGCCAGAGTCGCGAAGGGCGCCGTACGGCGCCCCGTTGGTCCTGCCTCGACACCCCCTTCGCGTTCTTCCGTCAATCCGCTCAGTAGACCGGTGTCCGCAGGTAGGCGTCGATGGTTTCGGCGTCCACGGCCTTGACGGTCCGATTCAGGACACCGGCATTGATGCGGGTGGCGTGCTTCTCGCTCTTCTCGTCCCCCGGCTTCAGGGCCCAGATCCGGCCGTCCTCGATGCGCACGTCGAAGCCGGGCCGAGTGGCCAGATACGCCAGCGCCGTCTCGTCATCCAGCGCCTTGACCGTCATCCCCAGAGGGCCCGCACCGATCAGTGTACTGTGCTTTTCGCTCTTTTCCTCCCCCGGACGCAGGACCCAGATCCGGTTGTCCTCGACTTCGACCTCGAATCCGGGGCGGGTCGCCAGATACTCCTGAGCCGTTTCCTGCTCCAGGGCCTTCACCGTCATGCCCTGAGGCCCCGCGTTGATCAGGGTCGCATGCTTTTCCGATTTCTCCTCACCGGGGCGCAGCACCCAGAGGCGCTCGTCCTCGACGGACACCTCGAAACCGGGCTTGGTGGCCAGATACTCCAGCGCCGTCTCCCGATCCAGAGCCTTCACCGTCATCCCGCGCGGTCCGGCATTGATCAGGGTCGCGTGCTTTTCGCTCTTCTCCTCACCCGGCCGCAGGACCCAGAGGCGCCCATCCTCCACAGAGGTCTTGAATCCCGCTCGATTCAGGTGCGAATCCTCGGACTCCGTTGCACCACTCCCGTTGTTCATGGAACCACATCCCGCGAGGGCGGTCAGCATCAGGGCGGTGGCGGCGAACTGCAGAATTTTTCCGGTCATGACTCTCTTTCCCGTCTGTCGCTTGATGGTTGGCCGGGGAGTCTCCGCGAGACCCCCGATTCGGCAAGGACGAGCCCTCCCTGGCTCGACTGACTCCTGATTCGAGGTTAAGACGGATACATGACAGCGGGATGAGGAGGCCATGACACTTCGATGACGAAAATCGACCGCTACCAGCGATCACGGTTCGGTCGAGAAACGGTATCCGGCCCCGCGCACCGTCTGCACCAGATGATCGTGGCCGGTGGGTGCCAGGACCTTGCGCAGGCGGCGGATATGGACATCCACGGTGCGCTCCTCGACGTAGACGTTGGTGCCCCAGACGTGGTCAAGCAACTGGCCCCGGGTGTAGACCCGCTCCGGGTGGGTCATGAGGAACAGGAGCAGATTGTATTCGGTGGGTCCGATCTTCAGCGGCTCGCCGTTGCCGCTGACCCGGTGGCTGACCGGGTCCAGACGCAGACCATTCACTTCGACGACCTCCTCACTGGCCTCCGGCGTGGTCCGGCGCAGCACCGCTTTCATCCGCGCCACCAGCTCACGGGGCGAGAAGGGTTTGGTGACGTAGTCGTCGGCGCCGACATCCAGACCCTTCACCCGGTCCTCCTCCTCGCCCCGGGCGGTGAGCATGATCACCGGGATGTCGCGGGTCAGCGACTCCTCCTTCAGGCTCCGCGCCCATTCGATGCCACTGATGTCGGGGAGCATCCAGTCCAGCAGGATGAGTCCCGGCGGGTCGTCGAAGACGATGGAGCGCGCCTGCTTCACATCGCCCGCCCAGCGGACCACGAAGCCGGCCTTTTCCAGGGGGAGGAGCAGCATCTCCCGCACGGCGGGATCGTCTTCGACCAGCAGGATTGTCGTCGCCATCACGGCCTCATCGGATAACCGGATTTCAAATTCACGCAAATTACATCGCACCGGCATTACAGTTTGATGACGATTCGCGTGCATGCATATGCGAAAACACTAATGGAGCCCCTATAATGCCCGCATGAACGCAAACAGTGACACCCTTGTACTGTTCCCCCACGACTGGGAGGACATCGGCTGCGATCACCACGCGGTTCCCCGTGCCAACCGGGCCGGTTTCGACCTGCACCGTTTCCCGGACAACCTCCGGCTGGCTACCTTCGATATCGAACGGTTCACCTCATCTCTGGCCCGACGCGCGAGTCGCAATGAATGGGGCGCGGTCACCTCCGGTCATGACCAGTTCGGGGCGCTGGCCGCCGCACGCCTGGCGGAACGCATGGACTGGCCCGGTACACCGGTTCGGGCGGTGCTGGCCTGCCAGCACAAGCTCCACGCCCGAAAAGTGCTGGAACAGGTTGCCCCGGAGGCCAACCCGGATCGCTTCGGTCTCATCGACATGCCGTACAACGGCGTGGTGCCACCCGGCTTGCCATACCCGCTCTTCGTCCGACCCATCAAGGCCGCCTTTTCCATTCTGGCCCGCGAGGTCCGGAATGCCGACGAACTGCACCACCACACCCGTTTCGGTCCACTGGAGAAATGGATCATCCAGCGTCTGGTGGAGCCTTTCCACCGGCTGCAGTCCACCGCTCTGCCCGAGGCGGACCCTCCCCACCGTCTCTATTACGAAAGCCCGTTGAGCGGCAGGCAGTACAACCTGGATGGCTACGTTTACGCCGGCCGGGTGCACGGCCTGGGGGTGGTGGATGCCCACATGTATCCGGGCACCCAGGCCTTCCAGCGTTTCGAATACCCCAGCCACCTGTCCACGACCATCCAGCAGCGCGCCCTGGCCATCGCCCGGCGCTTCCTCGCCGCCATCGGTTTCGACCATGGTCAGTTCAACATGGAATTCTTTCACGATCCGGCCACGGATCGGCTGACGGTGATCGAGTTCAATCCGCGTCTGGCCGCCCAGTTCGCCGACCTCTATCGGCGCGTGGACGGCGTCGACCTCCACGCCGTCGCCCTGGCACTGGCCCACGGCCACGACCCCGCCGATCTGCCGCGCCTCGCTCCCAGTGCCCGGGTTGCCGCCAGCTTCGTCTATCGCGCATTCGCCGCCGACGAGGTACCGCCACCCCCCTCGCCGGCAAGACGAGAACAGCTTCGGCACGCGTACCCCGACCATCTCTTCCTGGCCTTCCCCAGGACGGGCCCGGCGCTGACGAGGGAGTTCAAGTGGCTCGAAAGCCACCGCTATGGCGTGCTCCATCTCGGTGCCGCTTCCCGTGAGGAACTCCTGCTGGCCTGCGCGGAAGCCAGTGCCCTTCTCGGGTGGCCCGCACCGGTTCAGCAGACGGCCGCCCGGCAGTCATCCACGGAGACGCTCTCGAACGGCGGCATCCCGGCTCGCTGACCTCCGCATTCAGTCGCCGTCCCGGGCGATCACCAGCGGCACCAGCATCTCGGCTGCGCTGAGGCCACCGTGGACCCCGCGCAGACACACTCCGCGCTGGTCGGGATCGCCCACCAGAACCTGGCCGGGGGCCATCTCCAGCACCAGGTCACCGATGCGGTGTTCCAGCTCCGGGTGGGGCTCGCCCGGGCCCAGCCAGCCGGCTCGCAGCACCTCCTCGCGGGTCCACGGGGTCGCGACTCCGGCGAGGTGTTCGCGGATGTAATCGCGCGCCGCGCCCAGCCGCCCGGGCCGTACATGCAGGAAGGGCGCACGCGGCTCCCCACAGAGCGGCGCGCTCAGTTCCGCCGCCAGCCGTGGGTGGTCCATCAGTTGATGGCAGCCGTCCGGAGCGGTGTCCACCAGACCGTGGTCGGCGGTCACCAGCAGCAGGGCATCCATCGGCAGTGCGGCCCGCAGCTCGGCCAGAGCCGCGTCAACGGCGGCGAAGTGCGCCCGGGTCTCGGGGGCGGAGGTGCCGTGCTCGTGGCAAAGGTGGTCGTACTCCGGCCAGTAGGCCTGGAGGTAGTTGCGCTCGGAGGAGAGGTCAGCGATCTCGAGGATCCGCTCGTTCAGCTCTGCCAGCCCGTCAAAACCGTGACGCCATGCCGCACCGGCGTGATGGCGCGTATAGGCGGAGTCCATCAGCCAGCCGGGCTGGATGGTATGGGCGATCACATCCAGATCGGTCGAAAAACCGGGTTGGTCGTACGGCAATGCCATCTCCGCGGTACGCTCCCCCTCTCGCGGCGCACCCATGAGCGGTACGGCGACCCGGTTCCACTCGCGCAGCCGGGTGAACCAGGCGGGCAGCCCGTGGACCGCCGGCGGCACCCCGGTCAGGAGCGTGGTGATGGCGCTGGTGGTGGTGGAGGGGTAGACCGAGGTCAGCGGTGCCACCGCGTGGCACGCCAGCCAGCTGTCGGGCTGCTCGGCCACCGCCCGCCAGCCGAGCCCATCGATGATCACCAGCACGACAATCCGGGCCTCGGCCACCCGTTCCGGGGGCAACGCCGGGGCCACCGGCCAGCGTACGGGAGCGCCCAGTCCCGCCGCCAGCGAGGCCATCAGGTTCACCAGGCCACCTCCTCCGTAATCGGGCGGGACACGGCCGTGGGCAGTGCTGTCGTATTCGGACATGGAAGGCACTCCGTCATCCGCGATGGGGGTCAACCATACTCCCGCGTCATCCTCGAGGCCAACGCGCCGCGCCTGCCCAGCGATTGCCCACTCCCGTCCTCCCCCATCGTCCAGCAGTGGCGTCCCCGAGGTGGCGGTGATACCGTTTCCACATGAGACGACCATTCCGATTGATCACCCTTGCGGGTCTCCTGTTCCTTCTCGCGGCTTGCGGCGAGCCCGACGAGCGCGACCGCCCCTGGGACGTGGCAATCACCCCCGAGGGCAAGCCGCGTGTCGCCGACATCACCCTCGGCGAAACGACCCTGAGCGAGGTCGAGGGTCGACAGTTTTCTCGCATGCAGATCGCCCTGTTCGAGGATGACGAGGGCCACCTCGCCGCCGAGGCCTTCTTCAAGGAAATGAACTTCGGCGGCCTGCACGGACGGCTCCACGCCAATCTGGCGGTTTCGCGCGAGACCCTGGAGTCGATGCGCGACGACTCGCTGAAACGCGAGAGCGGCGATTCGGCCACCGGTGCCCGCAACTACCGGGTCACCGAGGAGAACATCGAACGGTTGCGCGAGAAACCGGTGGAGAGCCTGACCTTCATTCCCTTTGCCGAGTTCAGCGAGGAACTCATCATCCGCTACTTCGGGGAGCCGGACGAACGGTACCGTGGGGCGGGGCGGCAGGTGCACTACCAGTACCCGGAGCGGGGCATCGAAGTCGTCCACGACCCCGATGGCAAGGAGGTCATCCAGTACGTCCATCCGCGCGACTTCAGCCGCCTGCGGGAGCCCTGGGCCGATGAGCACTGATCCCGAAATCAACCGGCTCGGTCACGAGAACCGCAAGCTCCGCACCCGTCTGAGTCAGGTCATGGAGCGAGTGCGGGACAACGAGGCCACCTTCCGCCGGCTCCAGGACCTGGAGCAGGAGATGCTCAATTGCGCCGAACTGGAACCGTTGCTGGAGCGCCTGCTGGTGACCAATCCGCGCACCCTGGATCTCACCGCCACCGGTCTGGTTCTGACGCCACCGGCGGTGGAGGTGCGCGCGCTGAAGAATGCGGGCAGCTGCCCTGCCGGAGTGGACATCGCACTGCCCACCGAATTGCCGCCCGAGGCCTTCGAGGGGATCACTCTGGGACCGACGGAGACGTACCACCACGCCCTCTTTCCCACCGGCAAGGTTCCGGAAAGTCTCGCTCTGCTACCGCTGCGTCGGGGAGACGACTTCCTCGGCCTGTATGCCCTCGGCGGCCGCAAGGGGCGCTTCACCCCGGACCAGGGCACCGACTTCCTCGCCCGGCTCTCGGCGGTGGCCGCCACCTGTCTGGACAACGCCATCAACCACACGCGTCTGGAACAGATGGCCCTGAGCGACCCGCTCACCGGTCTGGACAACCGCCGCACCTTCGAACGCCGACTCACCGAGTGGGTGGCCCACGCCCGCCGGCGCAGCACCGATCTGACCTGCCTCTTTCTGGATCTCGACTACTTCAAGCCGATCAACGACACCTACGGCCACGCCTTCGGCGACCGGGTCCTCGTCGCCGTTGCCGAGGCCCTGACGAACACCTGCCGCACCGGAGACGTCATTGCCCGCATCGGCGGCGAGGAGTTCGCCATCCTCCTCGACGAAACGGAGCCGGAAGCCATCGCCACCGCGGCCGAACGCATGCGCGCTGCCATCGCGGGGGCCGGGGCGGCCCTCGCCGAGCAGCCACTGGAGCTGACCGCCTCGATCGGGGTGGCCCGTCTCTGCCCGGGTGAGACCGGCGCGGAACTGGTGGAACGGGCCGACGCCGCCCTCTACGAGGCCAAGGAGGCCGGCCGGGACCGGGTGGTCTTCCACGGCGACGGGCTCTAGACGAAGGCGAGCACCATCGCGACGATGAAGAAGGCGGCGGTGGTGGCCATGAGGATGGCCTGCGTGCCCTGACAGGTCTTCAGCTTGTTGCCCACTGCATTGATCTGGTTCTTGTAGCCGGCAATCAGCGAATCGAACTCGCCCTTTTCGTGACGCAGCCGCTTCACCTCGTCGCGCAGCTCCTGGAGTTGATCATCCAGCTCCTCCACACGCAGCTGCGCCTGGCTGCGACCGCCCGCCTCCTTGCGCGCCTCTTCCCGCTCGGCGTCGCGTCCCAGATAGACAAAATCGGGTTCCTCCTCGCGCACCACCCAGCGCAGGGCGTCCTGGTAACCGCGATACTCGGCATACACGGCGGACTCCAGCAACTCCTCGCCGTTGACGTCGTCCTTCAACCAGTCCATCTGCTCGGCAATCTTGTTCTGCGGCCAGCTCAACGCCTTGCGGTAGGCATCGACGTAGGTGATGGCGTCCTGCGCCATGAAGGAGAGATAGGGTGAGTCCACGGCAACCTCCTCTTGCTGCCAGCTTCGTTGTCGGTGGCGGAGCACACCGGATTCCGAGCCGTGTCATCGACCATTATCGGCACCAACCAGCCTTACTTGAAGGGAGTCGTTCGCAAATCGCGCCCTCAATCCTCCAGGTAGGTATAGCCGTCGAGACCCGCCGCCAGCTCGTCCAGGCTCGCCGCCCGCATCTCCTCGGTGAGGGGCGCGGCGGCCAGGGTCTCGCGGAAGGCCGCCAGCAGCTGCTCCGGGTCGAAGCGCACCGCGCGCAGCACCGAATTCACGGTATCGCCACGCTCCGCTGCGTACAGACGGTGCCCCCCGTCGTCGGCCAATGCGACATTGATGGAGTCGGTGTCGCCGAAGAGGTTGTGCATGTCACCGAGGATCTCCTGATAGGCGCCGACCATGAACAGGCCCAGCAGATACGGCTCTCCGGGGCGCGGGACGTGCAGCGGGAGGCTTGCCTCGATCCCCTCGCCGTCGACGTAGTGGTCGATGCGGCCGTCGGAGTCGCAGGTGATGTCCTGGATCACGCCGCGCCGCTCGGGCACCTCGTCCAGACGCTGCAGCGGAACCACCGGGAAGATCTGATCGATGGCCCAGACGTCGGGCAGCGACTGGAAGAGGGAAAAGTTCAGGAAGTACTTGTCCGCCAGCCGGTCGTTGAGTTCGTCCAGCGCCTCGCGGTGGCTGCGCACCTCCGGCCGCAGCCGGCTCCGGACCACCGCCACCGTGGCGAAATAGAGGCGCTCGGCCTCGGCGCGTCCGGCCAGGTCGAGGACCCCGTGGGTGTACATCTGCTGCGCCTCGGCCAGACCGTGCTGGGCGTCGTGCCACGCCTCCAGCGGTGAGCGGCGATCGCTGCCGTCGCGGAGCTGATCCAGGTTCTCGCGCAGATGGCGCAGCACCAACGGCGCCTCGACGCCCTCCGGCTCCACCGGGTTCGGGTCGATCGCCTGTTCGGTATCCACCACGTCGGTGATGAGCACGGCGTGGTGGGCGGTCATGGCGCGGCCCGATTCGGTGATGATGCGGGGGTGCGGAAGCCCCTCATCGGTGCAGACCGTCCATAGAGCGTGGACCACGTTGTGGGCATACTCGCGCAGGGAGTAGTTCATCGAGCAGTAGGCGCGGGAGTGGCTTCCCTCGTAGTCCACACCGAGCCCGCCGCCGACATCCACGGTATCCACCGCCACCCCGAGGCGATGGAGTTCGGCGTAGTACCGCGCGCCCTCCAGCAGCCCCCGGCGAATGTCGCGGATGTTCGGGATCTGGGAACCGAGATGGAAATGGAGCAGCCGGAGGCAGTCGCGATAGCCGGCCGCCTCCAGCCGCTGCACGGCGGCGAGCACCTGGCTGGCCGAGAGACCGAACTTCGACTTCTCGCCGCCGGTGTTCTGCCACTTGCCGGCGCCGATGGAGGCCAGCCGCACCCGGATCCCCAGGCGCGGACGCACGCCCATGCGCTCGGCCTCCGTCAGCACCCGCTCGAGCTCCGAGAGCTTTTCCACCACCAGATGGACGCGCAGCCCCATGCGCTCGCCGATGAGCGCCAGCCGCACATATTCACGGTCCTTGTAGCCGTTGCAGACCACCGTGTCGCCGGGTCGTGAGAGCGCCATGACCGCCAGCAGTTCCGGTTTCGACCCGGCCTCGAGGCCCACCACTCCGGAGCCGGCCCACTTCGCATCGCGCACCCCGGTGTCGATCAGGGTCTCGACCACCCGGCGCTGCTGGTTCACCTTGACGGGGTAGACGGCGGTGTACTCACCGGTGAAGTCGACCGCCACGCGCGCCTCGTCGAAGGCGGCGGTGAGACGGCGCACCCGATCGCGGAGGATGTCGCTGAAGCGCACCAGCACCGGCAGGCTCAGGCCTTCGGCGCGCACCTCATCGGCCAGCGCGCGCAGATCCACGGCGGGCCCATCCGGCCCCCGGGGACGAGCGACCAGGTGGTCCCCCTTGATGTCGAAATAGCCGCCGCTCCAGCGCGGCAGATTCCAGGTTCGGCGAGCGTCGTCTTCGGTCCAGTCGTTCATGCCGCCATTATGCCCCGAGGGCATCGGCGGGTGCACGATTCCCGGCGATCCGGCGGATTGTCGCCCCGGCACTCGCCGGGTAAGGTAAGCGGCCAACCCACACCAGCGAGCGAGACCATGGCCCTGGACGATTCACACTGGTTCACCGAGGTCTGCGACGAGGCCGGCACCGCCTTCTCCCTGCGCATCCGGGCGAAGCTCCACGAGGAGCAGAGCGACTACCAGCACATCGCCATTTACGACACCGAGACCTTCGGCCGGCTGATGGTCATCGATGGCTTCGTCATGCTCACGGATCGCGACAACTTCCTCTACCACGAGATGATGAGCCATCCGGCGCTGTTCACCCACACCGACCCGCGCCGGGTACTGATCATCGGCGGCGGCGACTGCGGCACCCTGCGCGAGGTCCTGCGCCACCCGACGGTGGAGCGGGTCACCCAGGTGGAGATCGACGAGCGCGTCACGCGTCTTTCGGAGCAGTGGTTCCCGGCGCTGTGCGAGTCCAACGACGACCCGCGCGCCGAACTGCGCTTCGACGACGGCATCGAGTGGGTCCGCCGGGCCGCCGACAACAGCCTGGACGTGATCATCGTCGACTCCACCGATCCCATCGGCCCGGCCGAGGGACTGTTCAACGAGGCGTTCTACGCGGAATGCCGCCGGGTCCTCGGAAGCGGGGGGATCTTCGTCCAGCAGAGCGAATCGCCGCTGCTCCACACCGCACTGATCGGCGCCATCCATTCGGGGCTGCGCACCACCGGCTTTCTCGACGTGCTGACCCTGAACTTCCCGCAGCCGGTCTACCCTTCCGGCTGGTGGAGCGCCACCATGGCGCGGGTGGACGACATCATCGGCGAACCGCGCGAGGAGGCCATCCAGGAACGCGATTTCACCACCCGGTACTACAACCACGGCACGCACATGGCGGCCATGGCGGCTCCGGAATTCTTTTATCGGGATCGGCCCACTGGCGAATGAGACCACGGCCCCGCCGAACGGGCAGGGTTTCACCCGTTCAGCTACGCTGGGAGGACCCGGGACCACAAAGGAAACGTCACCCATGCGACAGACGATCACCAACCGCACCACCCTGATGGCCACCTCCGCGCTGCTGTTGAGCGGTCTGGCCACCAGCGCCCAGGCCGAACTCGGTCAGGAACTCCACGAGGCGAACTGCATCAGCTGCCATGCCGACATGATGGATGGCGAGGCCTCGAAGCTGTACACCCGTTCCGACCGCATGATCGACAACCGCGACAGCCTCGAAACCCAGGTCCAGCGCTGCGTCACCAATCTCGACCTGGACTGGTTCCCGGACGAGGTGGAGGCCGTGGCCGATTATCTGGCCGAAACCCACTACGATTTCTGAGCCGTGACCGGGCGCCGGCGGCGGTGTGCCCGCTCCCGCCGCGTAGCGACTCACGGGTCGCAGTGGCCCCCCGCTCCACTCACTCAGTGGCCGAGGTGGATGACCCCGGTCAGCACGAGGCCGGCCATCAGCCACAGGTACCAGGAAAAGATCCGCAGTTGCGCCCGCCGCAGCAGCGCCACCACCAGATAGAGGGCGGCGGTGCCCACCACCGCCGCGACCACGAAGCCGACCCCCATTTCCAGCCAGCCCAGTCGGGTCGGCCCGCCCGTGCCGTTCAGTTCCAGCGCCTGGACCGCCGTCGCCGCCAGGATCGTCGGGATCGCCAGGAAGAAGCTGTACTCCGCCGCCCAGCGCCGCTTCAGGCCGGTATACAACGACGCGACGATGGTGATGCCGCTGCGGCTGACCCCCGGGATCAGCGCCAGTCCCTGCGCGGCCCCGATGATCAGCGCCGTGGACGGGCGGATGTCACGCAGCCCCTTCGGTCGCGGCGGCAGCTTGTCGGAGACCCAGAGCAGTACGCCGGTGAGCACCAGTGCCCCGGCGACCAGCTGCGGATGGCCAAAGGCCGCCTCGAAGAAGAGCTTGAAGGTGATGCCGATGACTCCAGTGGCGAACACCGAGAGCGCCAGCAGCAGGACCAGCCGCACCGCCAGCGGGACCGGCGACGGCCGCGCCAGCATGGTGCGCAGACCGCCGAGGGTGTCACGGGTCAGCCGGTAGAGGCTGCGGTGGAAGACGATCACGATGGAGACCACGGTGCCGACGTGGACCACCAGGTCGAACAGGATCATCTCCGCGCTGTCCGGCGGCGGCATGTCCGCCCCCCGGCCGATGAGCCAGTGCTGGGCCAGCACCAGGTGCGCGGTGGAACTCACCGGCAGGAACATGAAGGCGCCCTGGATGACACCCAGCAGCGCGACAATGGCCAGAGACATGGCGACTCGCTCGAATTGAATGGGTCCGGAAGAATATCAATTCTGTCCGGCCGGGTCGCCATCGGACCCGGGGCATGTCACACCGCCTCGATCCGGCACAGCGCCGATTTCAACGGCGGGAAGCCGCTGATCGGATCGAGATGGGCGTCATCGGTCAACTCGTTGACGTCGGCCTCCAGCCAGCCATGGACGCAGTGGACCACCCCCCGCTTGATCGCCTCGGTGACCTCGGCGGTGAAGACCACCGCCCCGCGCCGCGTCACCACCCGCACCGGCTCCCCGTGACCGATCCCGGCGGCGGACGCGTCATCGGGATGGAGGGTTGCCCGGGGCACCGGGTCCCCGGCGCGAGTGCTCGGCAGGCGCTGCTGCTGGGAGTGGGTGAAGTAGCGGCTGCGCCCGCCGCTGGTCAGCACCAGCGGAAAGTCGGCGGCCACATCCGGTGTACTCACCGGGCTCTCTGGCGGCTCGCGCCAGACCGGGAGGCCGTCGTGGCCTGCCGCACGCAGTTCCACCGAATCGAACTCCACCCGGCCCGAGGCCGTCGGGAAACCGCGCACCCGGTAGGTGCGCTCCCCCTCGAACCCCGCCTCGTCCAGCACCTCGGCGTACATCGTCACCCCCTCGCCGGGGTCCCGGTAGATGGCCTCGCGCACCGACTCCGGCAGCCCCTCCGCCGCCTCGGCCCAGGAGGCGGCCAGGTCGCCGTTCCAGAAGCGTTCGCCCATCCCCAGTGCGATCCCGAGATCCAGCGCGATCTGCGCATCGGCCCGCGCCTCGCCCCGCGGCGGCAGCGCCGCCTCGCGGTAGCGCACCTCGCCACGAAACTGGCAGCCGGGGTAGGCGAGCAGCGCCTCGCGCTCCAGACTGGTGGCCGCCGGCAGGACGATGTCGGCTTGCTTCGCCGTCGGCGTCAGGAAGAAATCGACGCAGGCGAAGAAATCCAGGGCGCTCAATGCCTCGTGGACCCGCCGGCTGTTCGCCCACATGGAAGCGTTGATGCCGATGGCGAACAGACTGCGGATCGGCTGCGGCGAGCCGTGGAGGATGGCATCGGGCAGCAGCATGCTCTGCCCCGCCGGCCAGTGGCGCGTCCAGACCGGGAAGCGCTCGTCACCCAGGCGTGGCGGCAGCTGGTCGATGCACTCGCGAAAGCCGTCGATGGGGGTGGTGCGCACCTTGTCGTGGAAGACGCGGTTGCCCCCCTCGATGTCGAGGTTGCCGGTCACCGCCGGCAGCAGGATCACCGCCCGGTGATTCTGGAACCCGTTGGCGTGCTGCACCGTCGCCGTCGGTGACAGGGCGATCTGCGCCGGGCCGCCGCAATCGGCATAGAGCGCCACCGCCCGCCGGATGTCCGCCGCCTCGACCCCGCAGATGGCTGCCGCCCGCTCCGGCGGGAAGTCGGTGACGTAGTCCCGGAACGCGTCGACACCGGACCCCCACTCGGCCAGGAAGGCCTCGTCGGCCCAGCCGTTGGCAAAGATCTCGTGGTGGAAGGCGAGCGCCAGCGCGCCATCGGTGCCCGGCCGGATGGCCAGATGGACATCGGCCCGCCGTGCCGTCTCCGTGGTGCGCGGGTCGACCACCACCAGATGGCGCGCCACCGTCCGTCCCGTGTCGCGCTCCGGGTGGAGCAGCGGATGCTCGTCGAACGGCATCACCGACCCGGGCGGGTTGGTGGTCCAGACCAGCAGACACCGAGTGGCCGCAGAGGCGTTGAGACTCGCCGACTTCAGCTTGTAGCCGAAGGTCACCTTCTCCGCGACCATGGTGGCCGAGAAACAGCAGCCCGACTCGGTCAGGTAGTTGGGGCTGCCGAAGTAGTGCGCCAGCCGCTGGAGCTGGGGCCGCCCCTCCTTGGTATAGCCGGCGAAGAAGGCGGCCTGCTCCGGCCCGTGCTCATCGCGGGTGTGGTGCAGCGCCTCGGCGATGGTCGTCAGCGCCTCGTCCCAGCCGATGCGCTCGAACCGATCGCTGCCCGGCGGCCCGACCCGGCGCAGGGGATGGAGCAGCCGTTCGGGGTGGTTCAGCCGTTCCAGCTGCGCCGCGCCCCGGGGACAGTCCGGCCCCTCCAGCGCCACGGGCCGCTGCTGCTCGTCCAGGATCAGATCGAACGGGCAATTGGCGTCGCATTCATAACAGGTGGTGCGCTTGCGGGTCGTGGTCACGTCGGTGCTCGCGTTTCGGTTTCCGGGATGGGGATCAGTGTGCCGCGCCGCTCGCATGCCGTCGATGGACCCGTTTACCGACGCAAGTCGACGACAATCGGATCGTGGTCGGAGGAGCGGTAGGGAGCGGGGTCATGGTGGCGGCCACCGGGGCCGCCGTCGTCGAATTCCAGGAAGCGCGGCTCGTCGGCGTTGACGGGGTGAGTGGTCACGAACCCGGTGCGTTCGGCGATGCTCGGATCGGCCTGGAGATGATCGAGGTAGCCCGACCGGCCCCGGTGGACATAGGTGTAGCGCCGCTCCGGTGGCAGCTCTTGCGCCAGCAGGTCGACCGTGCCGGCGGCGGCCAGGGTCCGGACGGGCTCCTCGGCGCCGTAGGCGTTGAGGTCGCCGGCCACCAGTACCGGCGGATGGCCGGCCGCCCGCCAGTCGGCCAGGAACCCGGTCAGCGCCTCGGCCTGGTCCACGCGCCGCTCGTTCCAGCAGCCCTGACCGCGATCGACGTCGCCGCGCTCCGGGCAGCCGGATCGGGCCTTGAAATGAACGGCCGCCACGGCGAAGGGCTCGCCACCCCTGGTCGCGCGAAAACCG
>JBNJEU010000038.1:0-15340 GCA_051746205.1 Pseudomonadota bacterium | reverse complement strand
GTGCCGGACCACCGGTGCACCCGCCCACCCCGCCCGAAACCGGCGCGGGACCCCATCCATTTGACGCCATACCCCGCCGAGGTATAGGTTTGGCGGTCATTCCATTCACCTCCGGAAAGCGAGAATCGACCCATGCGAATCGTTCTGTTGGGAGCCCCCGGCTCGGGCAAGGGCACGCAGGCCAAGCAGCTGGTGGAGCGCTACGGCATTCCCCAGGTCTCCACGGGCGACCTGCTGCGCGCCGCGGTGAAGGCCGAGACCCCGCTGGGGAAGAAGGCGAAGGCGGCCATGGACGCCGGTGAACTGGTTTCCGACGACATCGTTCTCGGCATGATCGAGGATCGGCTGCAGCAGCCCGACACCGGCAACGGCTTCATCCTCGACGGCTTCCCGCGCAACATCCCGCAGGCCGAGGCGCTGGACGCGATGCTGGCGAAGCTTGGACAGCCGCTGGACACCGCCCTGCACATCCACGTGGATTTCGACGTGCTCATGGAGCGGCTCACCGGTCGGCGCACCTGCGAGTCCTGCGGTCAGATGTACAACATCTACAGCGCCCCGCCGAGCGTCGACGGGCGCTGCGACAAGTGCGGCGGCAAGCTGCTCCACCGCGAGGACGACAACGAGGAGACGATCCGCAGCCGTCTGGAGGTCTTCCAGGAGCAGACTGCGCCGCTGGAGGCCTACTACCGCGATCAGGGCAAGCTGGAAGTGGTCGAGGGGGTCGGCGAGGTGGACGCCATCTTCAAGGCCATCACCGAGGTCCTCGACGCCCGCGCCTAGACCGCCTCCAGGTCCCGCCGCAGGGCGGCGAGCACCGGGGCGGTCTCCGGCCGTACCCCGCGCCAGATGTCGAAGGATTCCGCCGCCTGTTCCACCAGCATGCCGAGGCCGTCGGCCACCACCGAGGCCCCGTGATCCAGCCCCCAGCGGATGAAGGGGGTCGGCGCCGCGGCGTACATCATGTCGTAGACCGCCGTGTTCTCGCCGACCACCGCCGGAGCCAGCGCCGGGATGGCGCCGTCCAGACTGGCGGCGGTGGCATTGATGACGATGTCGAAGGGCGTGTCGGCACTCTCGAGGGAGCCCCCACTGATGGAGCCGTGACCCTGGAAGTGGGCGGCCAGTTCACGGGCGCGATCGGGGGTGCGATTGACCACCCGCAGTTCCGCCGGGCCCGCCTCCAGGAGCGGCACGATGGTGCCCCGGGCCGCACCGCCGGCCCCCACCAGCAGGATCCGGGCACCCGCCAGGGTCCACTCCAGATGGTCCCGCAGGTCGGCGACCAGACCGACGCCGTCGGTGTTGTCGCCGGCGACGCCGTCGTCATCCAGCGTCAGGGTGTTCACGGCCCCGGCCTGGCGGGCCCGGTCCGAAAGACGGTCCGCCAGCTCGAAGGCCTTCTCCTTGAACGGCACGGTGATGTTCAGGCCGTGGCCGCCGCTGGCCCGGAAGTTGCCGATGGCCTGGGCGAGACCGCCGGGATCCACCTGAATGGCCTCGTAGGTCAGGTTCTGTTCGGTCTGCTCGGCGAACAGGGCGTGGATCCGGGGTGAACGGCTGTGGCCCACCGGGTTCCCCATCACCGCGTAGCGGTCCGGAGAGGGGGTAAAATCGAACGGATCGTGACTCATCTCAGTGACCCTCCCGCAGCCATTCGGCCGCGTCCAGTGCGTAGTAGGTGAGGATGCCGTCGGCGCCGGCGCGCTTGCATGCCAGCAGGCTCTCCATGACCACCGCCTGTTCCGCCAGCCAGCCGCTGTGGGCGGCGGCCTTGAGCATCGCGTATTCACCGCTGACCTGGTAGACATAGGTCGGCGCGGCGAACTGGTCCTTCACCCGGCGAACAATATCCAGATACGGCATCCCCGGCTTGATCATTACCATGTCGGCGCCCTCGTCCAGGTCGAGGCCGACCTCGCGGAGCGCCTCGTCGCTGTTGGCCGGATCCATCTGGTAGGTGGACTTGTCGCCCCCGCCGAGGTTGGCGGCGGAGCCCACGGCGTCCCGGAACGGGCCGTAGAAGGCCGAGGCGTACTTGGCGGCGTAGGCGAGGATCCGGGTGTTCACGTGGTCGGCCGCCTCCAGCGCCTCCCGAATGGCGCCGACGCGGCCGTCCATCATGTCGGAGGGGGCGACCACATCGGCCCCGGCCGCGGCGTGGGAAAGGGCCTGACGGACCAGCACCTCCACCGTGGCGTCGTTGGTGACGTAGCCGTGCTCGTCCAGCAGGCCGTCCTGGCCGTGGCTGGTGAAGGGGTCGAGTGCGACATCGGTGATCACGCCCAGGGTCGGGAATTCCGCCTTCAACGCCGCCACCGCGCGCTGTGCCAGCCCCTCCGGGTTGTACGCCTCGCGGGCGTCGTCGCTCTTGCGCTCCGGCGGGACCACGGGGAACAGCGCCAGTGCCGCGATGTCCAGTTCCCGGGCGCGCTCGGCCTCCTTCAGGAGTTCGTCCAGGCTCAGGCGCTCGACGCCGGGCATGGAGGGTACCGGCTCGCGTTTGCCGGCGCCCTCGGTGATGAAGACCGGGTAGATGAGGTCGTCGGCGCGCAGATGGTTCTCGCGCATCAGCCGCCGGGAGAAGGGGTCCCGGCGCATGCGGCGCGGACGGGTGCCGGGGAAGGCGCCGTTGCGGGTGTCGGGTCGGCTCATCGGTCAGGACTCCGCTGCTCGGGTTGGTGCGTGTCCGGGGGATAGTGCCATTGTGCGGGCCCGGGGGCCAGACAAAGCCCGTTCACGGGGTGCGCCGGCGCTGGCTGTTCGCCGGGGAGTGATCTAGCATGGCGGAACAGAGGGGGCGCTCCGTCGGGGTGGCCCGTATCGGAACGGAACGGGAGGTGGAGATGAGGCGCGTGCGGAACGGGTGGTTCATGGCGGTGGCCCTGATGGCCGCACTGCTGGTGGCGACCACGGCGGTGGCCGAGCCGCGGCCGGCCCACGAGACGTTGAAGGAGGCGGCCGACGCGATCCAGGAGGAACTGGCCGCCAACGAGGAGCATTACGCTGGAGACGAGGAGGCCCTGCACGATCTCGTTGACAGGAAGCTGGTACCGCTCGTCGACTTCGAGGTGGCCTCGCGCTGGGTGCTGGGCCGCCACGCCCGCGACGCCAGCGACGACCAGTTGAGCGAATTCCAGGACGAGTTCCAGCAGATGCTGATGCGGTTCTACTCGTCGGCCCTGCTCGAGTTCGACGCCTGGGACCTGCGCTTCGAGGAGATGCGCCGGGACGAGGGCCGGCCGCTGGGCACGGTGCGCGCCGAGGCCGTGCCGGAGGACGGCTCGCCGGTGCCGGTGACCTTCCGGGTCATCCTGCGCGACGGCGAGTGGCGCGTCTTCGATGTCTCCGTGGAGGGGATCAGCGCGGTGACCAACTACCGCTCGAATTTCGGCCCCATCATCCGCCGCGACGGGCTCGACGCCCTCATCACCCGGATGGGCGAGTGGAGCGCCGACGACGACCCGGTGCTCCAGGCCGCCGAGAAGGAGCGCGAGGAGGACTGACCGCCCCGGCTACGCCGCGCCGCCGCCGAGCATCGGCGCGAGGTAGCGGCCGGTGTGGGAGAGCGGGTTGGCGGCCACCGCCTCCGGGGTGCCCGTGGCGACGATGGTGCCACCGCCGGAGCCGCCCTCCGGCCCGAGATCGACGATCCAGTCGGCGGTCTTGATGACATCCAGGTTGTGCTCGATGACCAGGATGGTGTTGCCGCGCTCGCGCAGCCGGGAGAGCACCGCCAGCAGTTGCTCGATGTCGTGGAAGTGCAGCCCGGTGGTCGGCTCGTCGAGGATGTAGAGGGTGCGGCCGGTGTCGCGCTTGGACAGCTCCCGGGCCAGCTTCACCCGCTGCGCCTCGCCGCCGGAGAGGGTGGTCGCGCTCTGCCCCAGCTTCACGTAGGACAGGCCGACGTCCATCAGCGTCTGCAGCTTGCGCGCCACCGCCGGGACCGGATCGAAGAAGGCGCGCGCCTCCTCCACGGTCATTTCCAGCACCTCGTGGATGGTCTTCCCCTTGTACTGCACCTCCAGGGTCTCGCGGTTGTAGCGCTTGCCGCGGCAGACATCGCACGGCACGTGGATATCCGGCAGGAAGTGCATCTCCACCTTGATCACGCCGTCGCCCTGGCACGCCTCGCAGCGGCCGCCCTTGACGTTGAACGAGAAGCGCCCCGGCCCGTAGCCACGCGAGCGCGCCTCCGGCGTGCCGGCAAAGAGGTCGCGCACCGGGGTGAAGATCCCGGTGTAGGTGGCCGGGTTGGAGCGCGGCGTGCGGCCGATGGGGCTCTGGTCGATGTCCACCACCTTGTCGAAGGCGTCGAGCCCGTCGAGGCCGTCGCACGGCTCCGGATCCTCGCCGGCGCCGTTCACCGCCAGCGCCGCGTGGCGGTAGAGGGTGTTGTTGATCAGGGTCGACTTGCCCGAGCCGGAGACGCCGGTGATGGCAGTGAACAGCCCCACCGGGATGTGCGCGTCGATGCCGCGCAGGTTGTTGCCGGTGGCGTTGCGGATGGTCAGCCAGCCCTCCGGGTCCGGCGCGCGGCGCGCCTCGGGGATGTGGATGGCGCGGGTGCCGGCCAGGTACTGGCCGGTGAGCGAGCCCGACGCCTCGATGGTCGCCGGCGGCCCGGCGGCCACCACCTCGCCGCCGTGTTCCCCGGGGCCGGGGCCGATGTCGAGGATGTGATCGGCGGTGCGGATCATCTCCTCGTCGTGCTCCACCACGATGACCGTGTTGCCGAGGTCGCGCAGCCGCGTCAGGGTGTTGATGAGGCGCGTGTTGTCGCGCTGGTGCAGGCCGATGGAGGGCTCGTCGAGGATGTACATCACCCCGACCAGCCCGGCGCCGATCTGGCTGGCCAGGCGGATGCGCTGCGCCTCGCCGCCGGAGAGGGTGTCCGCCGAGCGGTCCAGGGTCAGGTAGTTCAGCCCGACATCGACCAGGAAGCGCAGGCGGTCGCTCACCTCCTTGATGATCCGCGCGGCGATGGTGCCGCGATGGCCCTCCAGCGTCAGGTTGCCGGCCCATTCCCAGCCCGAGCCGACATCCATGGCGGTGACCTCCGGCAGCGTCAGCCCGGCCACGTTCACCGAGCGCGCCGCCTGGTTGAGGCGGGTGCCGCCGCAGTCGTCGCAGGCGCTGTGGCCGAGGTACTTGCTCAGCTCCTCGCGCACCGTGGAGGAATCGGTCTCGCGGTAGCGCCGCTGCATGTTCGGGATGACCCCCTCGAAGGGCTGCGAACGGGTGGTGGCGTGGCCGCGGTCGTTGAGGAAGGTGAATTCGATGGTCTCGCCGCCGCTGCCGTAGAGGATGATCATGCGGATGTCGTCGGGCAGTTCCTCGAACGGCGTCTCCAGGTCGAAGCCGTAGTGGCCGGCGAGGCCGGAGAGCATCTGGAAGTACCAGGCGTTGCGCCGGTCCCAGCCGCGCACCGCGCCCTCGGCCAGCGACGCCTCCGGGTTGGTGACCACCCGCGCCGGATCGAAGAACTGGCGCACGCCGAGGCCGTCGCAGGTGGGGCACGCCCCGGCCGGGTTGTTGAACGAGAACATCCGCGGCTCGAGTTCGGGAAGTGAGTACCCGCACACCGGGCAGGCGTAGTTGGCGGAGAAGACCAGCTCCTCGTGGCCCGGGTCCATGAAGGCGATCCGGGCGGTCCCCTCGGAGAGGCCGATGGCGGTCTCGAAGGAGTCGGCCAGCCGCTGCTGGATGTCGTCGCGCACCTTGAAGCGGTCGACCACCACCTCGATGGAGTGCTTGCGCTTCTTGTCCAGCTTCGGCGCCTCGTCCAGCTCCACCACCTCGCCGTCGACGCGGGCGCGGACGAAGCCCTGGCTGCGCAGCTCCTCGATGACCTGGTGGTACTCGCCCTTGCGTTCGGAGACCACCGGCGCCAGCAGCATCACCCGGGAGCCCTCCGGCAGGTTCAGGACCTGGTCGACCATCTGGCTGACCGTCTGCGCCTCCAGCAGCTCGTCGTGGTCGGGGCAGCGCGGCTCGCCGGCGCGGGCGAAGAGCAGGCGCAGGTAGTCGTAGATCTCGGTGACCGTGCCGACGGTGGAGCGCGGGTTGTGGCTGGTCGCCTTCTGCTCGATGGAGATCGCCGGGGAGAGGCCCTCGATCTGGTCGACATCGGGCTTCTCCATCATCGACAGGAACTGGCGCGCGTAGGCCGACAGCGACTCCACGTAGCGGCGCTGGCCCTCGGCGTAGAGGGTGTCGAAGGCCAGCGACGACTTGCCGGAGCCGGACAGCCCGGTGAAGACGATCAGCTTGTCGCGCGGCAGCTCGACGTTGATGTTCTTCAGGTTGTGGGTGCGGGCCCCTTCGATGGTGATGCGATCCATGATGCGTTCCGGCGTTTTGGGCAACCTGCTAATATACGCCGCTTCCCCGTGGCGGGGGAAGGCGGAAAAGGGGACAGTCCCCTTTTCCGGCCGCTTTTTCCGAAGACCGGGGGGGCCATGAACCGCATCGAGCGCAGAGCGACGGCCGGACTCGCGGGGATCTATGCCCTGCGGATGCTGGGGCTGTTCATGATCCTGCCGGTGTTCGCCCTGTACGCCGAGGGGCTGGCGGGGACGACGCCGGTCCTGGTGGGTCTGGCCATCGGGATCTACGGCCTGACCCAGGCGGCGTTGCAGATCCCCTTCGGCATGCTGTCCGACCGGGTCGGCCGCAAGCCGATGATCATCGTCGGACTGCTGATCTTCGCCGTCGGCTCGGGCATCGCCGCCGAGGCCGTCTCCATCCAGGGGGTGATCCTCGGCCGGGCGCTCCAGGGCGCCGGGGCCATCGCCGCCGTGGTGCTGGCGCTGCTGGCGGACCTGACCCGTGAGGAGGTGCGGCTGCGGACGCTGGCGGTCATCGGCCTCACCATCGGCCTGTCATTCTCCGCCGCGCTGGTGCTCGGTCCGCTGCTCGGCCGCTGGGTCGGGGTGGACGGGATCTTCTGGCTCACCGCGCTGATGGCACTGATCGGAATCGCCATGGTCGCGCTGGTGGTGCCGAGCCCGCCCCGGGTCACCGTCCACAGCGACACCGAGGCGGTGCCGGCGCAGTTCCGGCGGGTGCTGGCCGATGCGGAACTGCGCCGGCTCGACGTCGGCATCTTCATCCTCCATCTGAGCCTGACCGCGCTGTTCGTCGCCCTGCCGCTGGTGCTGCGCGACACCCTGGGACTGGCGGCGGAGTACCACGGCTGGCTCTATCTGCCGGTGGTGCTGCTCGCGTTCGCCCTGATGGTGCCGTTCGTGGTCCTGGCGGAGCGCCGGCGGCGGCTGCGCGGCGTGTTCCTCGGCGCCATCATCGCCCTGCTGGCGGCGGTGGTCGGGCTCTGGACGGCGACGACGACAGCGCTATGGTCGCTGCTGGTGGCGACGCTGGTGCTCTTCTTCACCGCCTTCAATCTGCTCGAGGCGAGCCTGCCTTCACTGGTGGCGAAGGCTGCGCCGGCGGCGGCCAAGGGCACCGCCATGGGTGTCTACTCGGCAGCCCAGTTCCTTGGCGCCTTTGGCGGCGGGCTGCTCGGCGGGACCTTGTACGGCTGGGGCGAGAGCGGCGCGGTGTTCGCCTTCGTCGCCGTGGCCGTCGGGCTGTGGTGGCTGGTCGCGCGAGGCATGGCACCGCCGCGCTACCTGATCAATCGCGTGGTCGGCCTGCCGGAGCCGGTGCCGGAGGCCGGGGCGCTACGCCGGCGTCTGCTGGCGGTGTCCGGCGTGGTCGAGGCGGAAGTCGTTGTCGACGAGGGGGCCGCCTACCTCAAGGTCGACACGGCGCACCTGGATGAGGCGGCGCTGGGGGACGTGGTGGCCGCGCCGGCGGGAGCCGGTTAACGGGACTCCTCATGCTCGCGGATATACTCGCGCAGGGCGGCGTTGATGCGCGTCTGGTATCGATCGCCCCCTGACCTGAACCACGTGATGACATCGGCGTCCATCGGCCCTCCGCCGTTTTCCCCGGCGGGCGGCTCTTGTATAGTGGCGGTTCAGTGCCGACACAGGGCGGCGCTGGCAAGGATGCCGGCGCGGGACACCGAATCCCCCATGGCCGGTGGACATGATTCGCGAAGAGGAGAGAAACCAATGGCGCGAGGAATCAACAAGGCAATCATCATCGGCAATCTCGGGGCGGACCCGGAGATCCGCTATACCCAGAACGGGGCGGCGGTTGCCAACATCAACGTCGCCACCACCGAGAGCTGGAAGGACAAACAGAGCGGCGAACAGCGCGAGAACACCGAGTGGCACCGGGTGGTGATGTTCGGCCGCCTCGGCGAGATCGCCGGCGAGTACCTGAAGAAGGGCTCCAAGGTCTACATCGAGGGCCGCCTGCAGACCCGCAAGTGGCAGGGCCAGGACGGCCAGGACCGTTACACCACCGAGATCGTCGCCAACGACATGCAGATGCTCGACAGCCGCGGTGGCGGCGGCGACTTCGGGGGTGGCGGTGGCTACCAGGGGGGTGGCCAGGGCGGCGGCTTCGGCGGCGGTGGTCAGTCCGGTGGCGGCTCCGGTGGTCCCCAGGGGGGGCCGCCCCCCGCCGGTGGAGGCGCTCCGCAGGGCGGTGGCCAGGGCGGCGGCGCCCCGAGCCAGTTCGACGACATGGACGACGACATCCCGTTCTGACAGATTGATCCGGGGCGGCAATCAGGGGGCGGCACCCCCGTTCCGCCCCCTGAACACGCTTGCCGCCACCCCGTGTGCCATCCGGTAACCGCGAACGGGCCCGGATGGCACATCCCTTTCCGACCCCCGTCATGCCCCGAAAAACCGGTGTGTCATTCTGGAACCGGACGGCTTCCCATGGTTGTTGGCACGGAACCTGCTCCCTCGAGGCAGGGCCGCCCGATGCGGGCGGTGATCCACAACAGCCATTCAGGAGGTTCCCATGGCAATCGACGGAATCAGCGGCGGCATGAACGTTCCGCCTCCACCGAAGAGCAAGGACGCCCCGGCCGGCGAGTCGGCAACGGGTACGGGCGGGTCCGGCGAAGCCTTCGCGCTCCCGGACGAGGCGGGCAACGCCATGCCCCCCGTGGAGTCCACCAGTGGTGGCGACATGGAGAGCGCGCCCGAGGGGGAGTTCGGCTCCCTGATGGACTCCGTCAACCCCGAGGGCGGGGGCGAGGAGTTCGCCGATGAGGACGGCCTGGGCAGCCAGATCGACGTCATGGCCTGACCCCGAAAGTCGTTCTCCCCGAAAACCCGCCTTCACGGCGGGTTTTTTTTGGCCCGTCAATTCCTTGTTTCATTTAACAGCGCGAAAGGGTGCGGTATTCTGCAAGGTCGGGGCACCATTCGGGGTGTCGGACAGCGGAGAGGAAGCGATGAGCGAACAGGCGGTCGACAACGAGATCCGGCTCTCCATCTCCGGCATGAGTTGCGCCGGCTGCGTGAAATCGGTGGAGGACGCCCTTCACGGCGTGGCCGGGGTGGAGGACGCGCAGGTCAACTTCGCCGAGCACACCGCCACGGTCCGCGGCGATGTCGATGCCGCGACCCTGACCGCAGCGGTGAAGTCCGCCGGCTACGAGGCCGCCGAGCTGCGCGGGGTCGATGACGAAGCGGAGAAACAGGCGGCCGAGCGCCGGCACTACCGCGGGCTGCTGGTCAAGGCGGCGGTGGCCGGTCTGGTGGGCGTGGCCCTGAAGGCGGGGCACTACACCGGCGTCAGCCCCCACGTGGCCGACGCGCCGCTCTTCTGGCTGCTGGCCGGCCTCGGCGTGCTGGCGGTGATGGCCTACGCCGGCGGCCACTTCTACACCGGCGCCTGGAAGGCGTTCCGCAATCACAACGCCAACATGGACACCCTCATCGCCCTCGGAACCGGCGCGGCGTGGGCCTTCTCCATGATCGTCGCCGTGTTGCCCGGCATCGTTCCGGACATGGCGCGCCACGTCTATTTCGAGGCGTCGGTGCTGATCATCGCCTTCATCAACCTCGGTCAGGCGCTGGAGCAGCGCGCCCGGGGCAAGACCTCCGAGGCCATTCGCCGGCTCATCGGCCTGCAACCCCGCACCGCCCGGGTGGTGCGCGAGGGGCGCGAGCAGGATGTCGCCATTGACGCCCTGGGCCTGGGCGAGACGGTGCGCGTGCGTCCCGGTGAGCGGATCCCGGTGGACGGCACCGTGATCGAGGGCGAATCCACGGTGGACGAATCCATGCTCACCGGCGAGCCGATGCCGGTCGCCAAGAAGCCCGGCGACGAGGTGGTCGGCGGGACCATCAACACCCAGGGCAGCTTCCTCTTCCGCGCCGACCACATCGGCCGCGACACGGCGCTGGCGCAAATCATCGAGATGGTGCGTCAGGCCCAGGGGAGCAAGCCCGCCATCGGGCGGATCGTCGACCGGGTCACGGCGGTCTTCGTGCCGGTGGTGCTGGTCATTGCCGTGGCGACCTTCCTGATCTGGTTCAACGTCGGGCCGGAGCCGGTGATCAGCTACGCCTTCGTCGCCGCCGTCACCGTGCTGGTCATCGCCTGCCCCTGCGCCCTGGGGCTGGCGACGCCGCTGTCCATCATGGTCGGGGTCGGCAAGGCGGCCGAGAACGGCATCCTGATCCGGCGGGGGGACGCCCTGCAGCGCTCCGGCCAGCTGACCACGGTGGTGCTGGACAAGACCGGCACCGTGACCGAGGGCCGACCCCGGGTGGTCGGCATTCGCGCCGCCGATGGCTTCAGCGAGGAGCGGGTCCTGGAACTGGCGGCCGGCGGCGAGGCCGGTTCCGAGCATCCGCTGGCCCGGGCGATCGGGGTCGCCGCCGACGAGCGCGGGATCGAGCCGCCCGAGGCGACGGATTTCGTGGCCGAGAGCGGCCGGGGGATCACCGCCCGGATCGCCGGCGAGGAGGTGCGGGTGGGCAACAGTGCCCACCTGAGCGCCGGTGGCGTGGAGGCGGGCAGCGACTGGGAAGCGACCCTGGAGGCCGCGCGGCGGCGCGGCGAGATCCCGATGCTGGTGGCCAGCGGCGGCGCCATCGCCGGCATGGTGGTGGTCGCCGACCCGGTGAAGAACGACTCCGCCGCCGCCGTCCAGCGCTTCCACAAACGCGGCCTGCGGGTCGTGCTGCTCACCGGCGACCACCCCACCACCGCCCATACCGTGGCGTCGAAGGTCGGCATCGACGAGGTCTTCGCCGAGGTGCTGCCGGCCGACAAGGCGGACAAGGTGGCGCTGCTGCAGGAGCGCGGCGAGGTGGTGGCCATGGTCGGCGACGGCATCAACGACGCCCCGGCACTGGCGCGCGCCGATGTCGGCTTCGCCATCGGCACCGGCACCGACGTCGCCATCGAGAGCGCCGACATCACCCTGATGGGCGGCTCCCTGCACGGGGTGGCCGACGCCATCCTCATCAGCCGTGCCACGGTGCGCAACATCCATCAGAACCTGTTCGGCGCCTTCATCTACAACACCCTCGGCATCCCGCTTGCCGCCGGGGTGCTCTATCCGGTCTTCGGTCTGCTGCTCAGCCCGATCGTCGCCGGCGCGGCCATGGCCGCGTCGTCGGTGACGGTGGTCGGCAACGCCAACCGGCTGCGTTTCTTCAGACCCCGGGAGGCGACATGACGACCTGGCTCGTGAACATCGGCGGCATCCTGCTGATCGCCCTGATCCTCTGGTGGTTCTGGTTGGCCCCGAAGGGGCGGCGGACCCGGCGCGCCGGGGACGACGACCACTAGCGCCATGCTCGGCGGCATCGGTGTGGACAGCGGACCGGCGGCGCGGATCGGCGCCGAGGTTGCCGGGGCCGGCCTGTTCAATCCCAACGAGGGCGCGGAGGTGCGCCGTACCTGGTTCGCCGTGGCCTTCGCGGTCATGGGCCACGTGGCCCGCGCGGACGGACCCGTGCGGCAGCCGGAGATCGACGCCGTGGAGCGGCTCATGGCGCGGCTGGACCTCACGAGGGAGCAGCGCAATGCCGCCATCGGCCTGTTCCGGCGCGGCAAGGACGAGCGCTACCCGCTGGAACGTGCCCTGGGCCGTCTGCGGCGTCGCTGCGCCCGGCGGGCCCTGCTCGACCGCTTCCTGGAGATGCAGCTGGAAGTCGCCCTGGCCGACGGCGAGATGGGCCCGCTGGAGCACGCCGAGATGGAGACCATCGCCGACGAGCTGGCCTTCTCCCGCTACGACGTTCGGCGCATGCGCGAGGCGGTCAGCGACCGCCTCTTCCCCGAGGATGTGCTCGAGGAGCGCCGCGCCCTGGAGGTGCTGGGGCTGGAGCCGGGGGCCGACACCGCCGCCGTGCGCCGCGCCTACCGCCGCCGGATCAGCCGCCACCACCCCGACCGCGCCCTGGCGCGCGGCGCCGATGAGGCCGAGGTGCGCCGGGCGGCGACCACCACCCGCCAGCTGCGCCAGGCGTACGAGGCACTGCGACACCACTATCCGCTATGAACGGGCGTCGTAACCCCGCAGCGCGAAGGGGTTGAGGAAGGCGCGCCCCCAGAGAGTGTCGCGCTCCGCCGGCGGCAGGGCCGCCTCGTCACAGACCCTCTCCCAGTCGTCATGGATGAGCGCCAGCTGCCGGTCGATGACGGCCCGCGCGGCGGTCTCGTCGAGCTGGAACAACGGGGCCGCCTCCAGGCACGTGACCAGTTGGCTGGTCCGTTCCCTCTCGGTGATCGCCATGGCCTGAGTGGCCTCGCCACCGGTGCGCAGCTGGGGGCAGAGATCATAGGCCGGGGTCAGCTCGAAACGGTGGCCATCCCAGAACGCGGCGTGATTGCGGGCATGATCATCGGTGTTCCCGCACAGGACATTGAACACCAGACGCCCGAACAACTCGTGCAGGGTCTCCCGGGGCGCCGCGAAATCCCGCCGGATGCGGTGGGCCAGGTCCGGGTAGCCGGCGTAGCGCGCCTCCATCTCGCGCAGACCGAGCAGGGTCAGGGCGGAAACCATCAGACGGCGCCGCCAGCCCCCGTCGCCGCGCAGGCGGTCGAAGCGTTCCACCAGCAACACATCGCGCCCCAGTGAGCGGACCAGACGCACCGGGGCCACCGTCAGGCCGACACGCGCCGCGAGGCGCATGGCGATGAATTCCGCCTTGACCACATTGTAGAGATCCACCCCGGTGGAGAACTTGGCGACCCACTGCCGGTCCGCGTCCACCAGCAGGGCCTTGGGTCGGGCGCCCCCGATGGAAGTGCCGTGGCGCAGGGCCTCTTCCAGTTCCGGCGGCAGGGGGTCGCCGCGTTCGACCCGCCCGGCGGCGGCGTGCAGGGTCTCGAGGTCCGCTCCGGGGCTCTCCCTGGGCACGTACTCGCTGGCCGAGGCCTGGAAATCCAGGGCGCCGACGCGGTTGGAGCCGGAGGCAAGCAGGAACGTCAGTTCGTCGAGTTCACCGACAGCGAGGGAATCCGACCGGGCGCGGCGTTGCACGATGACCCGTCGTCCCCAGGCATCGGGAGCCGCGTCGCGCAGGCAGCCCGGCAGATCGCCGGTGGCGGTCTCGAGGGCGCCGGCGGTCAGCGGCAGCTCGTCGGGGAACAGGCTGATGGCGTCACCGCGCTCCCGGTAACGGCGGCCGTAGGCGAAGCGATAGCGTTCCGGCCCCGAGCGTTCCACGATCCCGCAGGGGACCGGATCGGTGGCATCGGGAAGCCAGACCCAGACGTAGGCCGAGGTGGCCGTCGAGTCAGAAATCATCATCGAGGGCCTCCGGCGGGCCGTGGCGCACGCGGGCCGGCAGGAGGGCGAGGCGCTCGTCCTGCTGATGGCGCAGCCTGCCCAGGTCCGGGGCATTCGCCGTATCGAACAGCGGCACGCCGACCAGGGTGGCGGCTTCGAAGAAGGTTCCGGCCGCCACCCGGGGGTCGCCGCGCACCAGACGGCGCAGGGTGACCAGGCTGACACCGAGGCGCTCGGCCAGCTCGTCGCGGCTCCAGTCGCGCCGGAGGCGCCCCTCCTCGATCAGGCCGCCGAGCAGGGCCAGGGCGTCGCGGGTGGCGGGGGAAAGCGGAGATTCGGATTTCATGAGTGATGCTATAGTTTCACTTTGATGCTTTAGTGAAACTATAGCATCACTCGAATCCCTGTCCAGCGATTGACGGAGCCCGTCAACGTGGCGGGACGCGGTCGGTTCCGCGTGGCGCGGCGGGTGTTGCACTTCCCCGCCCTCGGTCGTACAATGCGCGGTCTTTCGAACACGACGAATTGGGTAGCCATGAAGACCTTCAGTGCAAAACCGGCCGAAGTCCAGCGCGACTGGTACGTCATCGACGCCGAGGGCAAGACCCTCGGCCGTCTCGCCACCGAAGTGGCGCGGCGCCTGCGCGGCAAGCACAAGCCGGAGTACACCCCCCACGTGGATACCGGCGACTACATCATCGTCGTCAACGCCGAAAAGGTGGCCGTGACCGGCCGCAAGGCGGCCGACAAGATGTACTACCGGCACACCGGCTACCCGGGCGGCATGAAGTCGATGAACTTCAGCGAAGTCATCGAGCGCGCCCCGGAACACGCCATCGAGAAGGCGGTGAAGGGCATGCTGCCGAAGAACACCCTCGGCCGCGACATGTATCGCAAGCTCAAGGTCTACCGTGGCGGCGAGCATCGCCATCAGGCCCAGCAGCCCCGGCCGCTCGAGATTTGAGGAAGCAGACCATGGCAGACAACTACTACGGCACCGGTCGTCGCAAGTCCTCCGCCGCGCGGGTCTACCTGCGCAACGGCTCCGGCGCGATCACCATCAACAAGCAGCCCATCGAGGAGTACTTCGGCCGCGAGACCAACCGCATGGTGGTCCGTCAGCCGCTGGAGCTCACCGAGAACCTCGATCGCTTCGACGTCGACATCACCGTCCACGGCGGGGGTGACAATGGCCAGGCCGGCGCCATCCGCCACGGCATCACGCGGGCGCTGATGGCGTACGACGAGGACCTGCGCGCGCCGCTGCGCCAGGCCGGCTACGTCACGCGCGACGCCCGTCAGGTGGAGCGCAAGAAGGTCGGTCTGCACAAGGCGCGCAAGCGTCCGCAGTACTCCAAGCGCTAAAGCCGCATCCGGTTACCACTGGGGGATCGTCTAACGGCAGGACAGCGGACTCTGACTCCGTCAATCCAGGTTCGAATCCTGGTCCCCCAGCCAACACCAAGCGGGCCCCGTCGAGGAATCGGCGGGGCCCGTTTTTTTGCTGAAAGGCGTGACTCAGTCGAACAACTCTTCCACCTGCTCGGCGGCGAGGATGCGTTCCGACCAGAGTAGCAGTGTCTCCGCGTCGGCCTGCTCGATCCGGACCTGGTTCGCCGCGGCCGCCTCGGCGCCGAACTTGCGCTCGATCAGGCGCAATAGCAGAGTGGCCTCGCCTTCCTGCCGACCTTGCTCGATACCTTGCTCGAT
>JBNJEU010000037.1:0-16375 GCA_051746205.1 Pseudomonadota bacterium | reverse complement strand
ACGCTGAACCTCTACTCCGCTCGCAAAGAGGCCCTGATCAAGCCGCTGCTGGACCGTTTCACCGAGGAAAGCGGCATCGAGGTCAACCTGCTGACCGCCAAGGCCGGTGCGCTGCTCTCGCGGCTCGAGAACGAGGGCCGCAACACGCCGGCCGACGTCCTGATCACCGTGGATGCCGGCAACCTTCACCAGGCAAAGGAGGCCGATGTGCTGCAATCGCTCGAGTCCGAAAAACTGGATTCGGCGATCCCGGAGACCTACCGCGATCCCGATGGCCACTGGTATGGCCTCTCGCAGCGCGCCCGGGTCATCTTCACCCATCGCGACCGGGTCGATGAGGGCGCCATCGAGACCTATGCCGATCTGGCCGACCCGGAATGGGAAGGCCGGATCTGCATCCGCTCATCCGAGAACATCTACAACCAGTCACTGGTCGCCTCCCTCATCGCCCACGAGGGCGAGGACACCACGGAGGAGTGGGCGAACGACCTGGTGAACAACATGGCTCGCTCCCCGCAGGGCGGCGACCGCGACCAGTTGCGCGCCGTCGCGTCGGGTGAGTGCGATGTGGCCGTGGCCAACACCTACTACTACGGCGCCATGCTCAACGGCAGCGAGGACGACCGCGAGGTGGCCGAGAGCCTGCGGCTGGTCTGGCCGAATCAGGAGGGCCGCGGCGCCCATGTGAACATCTCCGGTGCCGGCATGGTCGCCGCCAGCGACAAGGACGACGCCGTGCGCGAGTTCATCGAGTTCCTGGTGCGGGAGGACTCCCAGGAATGGTATGCCGAGGTCAACAACGAGCATCCGGTGCGCCCGGGCGTGCCGATGTCGGACACCCTGGCCGAATGGGGCGATTTCAAGGCCGATGACCTGAGCCTGGCCACCCTCGGCGAGCTCAACGCGGATGCCGTGCGGCTGATGGATCGGGCCGGTTGGCGCTGATTCGGCAAAGAGCGCCTTCCGCAGCCGTCGTTGACTCCGGCGGCGGCCCCGACACCCCGGCGCTGGTCGACCAGCGTCGGGGTCGTCACGTTCTGACCGCGTGGCGGGGCGGCGTGGTTCTGCTGGCGGCGGTACTGGCGCTGCCGGTACTGGTCATTGCCACCTCGTTCCTCTGGCCTTCCTCCGACACGTGGAACCATCTGCGCCAGACGGTCCTGCACGAATATGTGACCAACTCCCTGTTGCTGATGCTCGGTGTCGGCACCGGCACCCTCTTCATCGGCACCGCAACGGCGTGGCTCTGCAGCACCTGCCACTTCCCCGGGCGGCGCTTCTTTGAATGGGCCCTGCTGCTGCCCATGGCAATGCCGGCCTACATCATCGCCTACACCTATACCGGCATGCTGGACAGTGGTGGGCCGGTGCAGGGAGTGCTACGGGCCGCTTCCGGCTGGTCCACCGGCGACTACTGGTTCCCGGAGATTCGCTCCCTGTGGGGAGCCGCGGCCATGCTGACCCTGGTCCTCTATCCGTATGTCTATCTGCTCGCCCGTTCCGCCTTCCTGGAACAGTCGGCCAGCGCCCTGAATGTGGCGCGCACCCTCGGGCTCGGACCCTGGTCGATGTTCCGCCGGGCCGCGTTGCCGCTGGCCCGACCCGCGATTGTCGCCGGTCTGACCCTCACGTTGATGGAGACCCTGGCCGACTACGGCACGGTGCAGTACTTCGGTGTGCCGACCTTCACCACCGGGATCTTCCGCACCTGGTTCGGGCTCGGCGACATCAATGCCGCCGCTCAACTGTCGGCGGTGCTGATGAGCTTCGTGCTGATCCTGGTCGTCCTTGAGCGCGCATCGCGGCGGCGCGCGCGCTATCACCATCACGGCACCTGGCAGCCCGGCCCGAGCTTCCATCTCGGTGGCTGGCGTGCCGCTGCGGCGGTGGTCGCCTGTCTCCTGCCCTTGCTGCTCGGTTTCATCCTGCCCTCTCTACAACTGCTGGGCTGGACCATCGAGGCGCTGCCCCGGCTGGGAGTCGGCGATTTCGCCGTTCTCACCAGCCGTTCTCTGGGTCTCGCCGCCACCGCCGCCGGCCTGACGGTGCTTTGCGCCCTCTTTCTGGCCTACGGCTACCGGCTGGCACCGTCGAAGACGACCAGCGTAGCCACGCGGATCGCCGGCATCGGCTATGCGGTGCCCGGGATGGTCATCGCCGTGGGTGTCGTCATCCCCTTCGCGTGGTTCGACAACACCATCGACAGCTGGCTGCGCGACCAGTTCGGGATCAGTTCCGGACTGCTTCTCAGCGGCACCCTGGCGGCATTGATCTTCGCGTATGTCGCCCGTTTTCTGGCGGTGGCCCTGAACAGCGTGGAATCCGGCCTGGGCCGGGTCAAATCAAGCATGGACGACGCTGCCCGGTCCATGGGTCTGCGGCCCCTGGAGGTCCTGCGCCGCGTGCACATGCCGCTGATCCGCGGTAGCCTGCTCACCGCCGGGCTGCTGGTCTTCGTCGATGTGCTCAAGGAGCTGCCGGCGACGCTGGTTCTGCGGCCCTTCGATTTCAATACCCTGGCGGTGCGCGCCTTCGAACTGGCCTCGGACGAGCGCCTGCGCGCCGCCGCCCCGCCGGCCCTGACCATTGTCCTGGCCGGACTGGTGCCCGTAATCCTGCTCAGCCGCGCCATCAGCCGCGCCCGGGAGAGTCATGACTGATCGCCTGCAGGTCCGCGACCTATCCATCGCGTTCGACGACACACCGGCGGTGGACCATGTTTCATTCGACATCGCCCAGGGGAAGATCGGTTGTCTACTCGGCCCCAGCGGCTGTGGCAAGACGAGTCTGCTACGCGCCATCGCCGGTTTCGAGATCCCGCGTTCGGGCAGCATCCTGCTCCACGGCGAACAGGTCAGCGGCCCCGGCTGGACCCGCCCCCCGGAGTGTCGCAATGTCGGCATGGTCTTCCAGGACCTGGCCCTCTTTCCCCATCTGAACGTGACCGAGAACGTCGCCTTCGGCATCCACTCGCTGCCGGCACGGAAACGCCGGGGCCGGGTGGCCGAACTGCTGGCACTGGTGGGCCTGCCGCACATGGGGGATCGCTACCCCCACAACCTCTCCGGCGGTCAGCAGCAGCGCGTGGCCATCGCCCGTGCTCTGGCACCGGAGCCCGACATCCTGCTGCTGGACGAGCCGTTCTCCAGCCTGGACGTCGAGTTGCGCGAACAGCTCCCCCGGGAGCTGCGCGGGATCCTGCGAACCACCGGTACCACCACCCTGCTGGTGACCCACGACCAGATGGAGGCCTTCGCCATGGCCGACGAGGTCGGGGTGATGCACGAGGCGCGCCTGCGCCAGTGGGATACGGCCTACAACCTCTATCATCGGCCCGCCCACCCCTTCGTGGCCGACTTCATCGGCCACGGCGTCCGGTTGCCCGGGGTGGTCATCGATGGGGGGCGGGTGCGCACGGAGATCGGCGATCTCCATGGCGAGACCCTGCGCGACTGGCCGGTGGATCAGCAGCTGGATCTGCTGGTGCGTCCCGACGACGTGGTGCTGGAGCGGGATCCGGAGGGCACCGGCGAGGTGATCGAGCGCAATTTCCGCGGCGCGAGCTTCTTCTATACGGTGAAACTGCCCAGCGGGGCGCGAGTACTCTGCCTGTCACCCAGCCACGACGATTTCGAGGTCGGGACCGCGGTCCGGGTCAGACCCGCCTTCCACCACCTGGTCCTGTTTCCCCGCGATTCGACCTAGTCGCCGCCCTCACCGGCGTCCAGCCGCTTCTCCAGGGCATTGAGCTTCTTGCGCATGTCCCCGAGGCGCTTCTGCATGGCGACGGTCCGCTGGTATTCCGCCAGCGGGCGCGCCGGCATGCCGGCGTAATAACCAGGCTCGTCGATGTCCTCGATGACCCCGGCGCGCTGCAGCAGGACCACGTCGTCAGCGATGTTCAGGTGATCGAGAACCCCGGTCTGGCCACTGGCGATGACCCGCTTGCCGATGCGGGTGGAGCCGGCGACGATGAAGCCGGCAGTGAGGATGGCGTCCTCGCCGATGGTGCAGTTGTGGGCGATGTGGCAGAAGTTGTCCATGATCACTCCCGCCTCCACCCGGGTCTCGCCGAAGGTGGCGCGATCCAGCACGCAGTTGGCGCCGATGACCGTGCGCGGACCCACGACCACGCGTCCGCTCTGCGGGATCCGGTGGCTGTGGCGCTCGGCGTCCTGGGCAAAGCCGAAGCCCTCGGAGCCGATGACGGTCCCCGACTTGACGATAACCTCGGCACCGAGTTCGCAATCGAAGCCGATCACGGCGTGGGGGTGGATGGTACAGCCGGCCCCGAGCCGCGCGCCGCGCTGGATCACGGCGTGAGCGTGGATGACGCAGCCATCGCCGATCACCGCCCCCGGCTCGATGACCACGAACGGGCCGACCCGCACGTCGCGGCCCAGTTCGGCGTCATCGGCGACCCGGGCGCCGGCGTCGACCCCCGCCAGGTGGTCGGCCAGCGGCTGGGGATCGGCGTACGCCTGTTTCACCAGCGCCAGCGCCAGGGTCACGTTGCCGCTCACCAGCACACCGACCTCCCCGCCCTCCGGCGCTGCGGCCACCGCCTCGGCTGCCTCCGCCGAGGCCACCAGGGCGCGCACGCCACGCTCGAGCACGGCGGTGACATCCTCCGGCTTCGCCACGAAGACCAGCGCCCCCGGGCCGGCGGTCTCCAGCGGGGCGATGGTCGCCACCTCCGGGTCATCGCCGTGGTGCGCTTCGAACAGACCCGCGCAGAGCGGCTCGGTGCTGTCGCGAAAACGGGCGTGGATGGTGCTCAGGGGAAGGGGAAGCGGATCACTGCCGGGCATCGGGGGTCCTTTCGTTCAACCGTGGTTATCGGGCACCAGATTCCCACAATCGGTCGGCGCGGTCGAGACGGTGGGGGAAACTCAGGCCACCGGCAGCCAGTAGCGCCGGGCATAGTCGCGATCCGTGTCGACCACCGGCAGGCGCTCCAGTCCCAGGGCCTCAAAGAACGGCGCGGCGTCTCCCTGTGCCTTGACCAGTACACCGTCCCGACCCGCCGCCCGCGCCGCTTCCCGGCACGCCTCGAACAGAGCTCGACCGATGCCCCGTCGACTCTGTTCCGGCTCGACGTAGATCCCGTGCAGCAGGAGGGCCTCGGAACCCTCGGGACAGTCGGCGGGGGCGGCCGGCTCCCAGGTAGCCACCCCCACCGGTCCATCAGCCTCGTCGACGGCGACCACGGCGATGAGCTCGTCGAAGGCCACCGGATCGTACTGGTACAGGGGAACCGACAGGCGCAGCACGCGCTCCGGCAGGTCCCAGGTGCGCACCGCCCGCTCGATGAGGGCGTTGATGACGGGTCGTTCATCCGCGCGCGCCTCTCGAAGCCTGATCGTCATGCGCGGGCCTCCGGTAGCCTGAAACGACTGCGGATCGTACCCTGAACAGGGCTCCGCGACCACTTCCGACCATGCATCTTCGTGACCGAAACGGACAGCCGAAATGAGCCACCACCGCTTTACCCGCCCCTGGCGTGTCGGCGTCTACGGCACGCTCAAGAAAGGATTTTCCAATCATCGTCTGCTCTCCGGCACCCCGTTCCTCGGAACCGACCGGATGACCAACCTCACCCTCTACGATCTGGGGCCGTATCCGGCGGCCCTGGAGCGGCCCTCGGGAGGGATCGAAGTGGAGATCTATGCGGTCAACGCGCAGGAACTCGCCGCATTGGACAGGCTGGAAGACTACCATCCGGAGGCCCCGGAGAAGAGCCTCTATCTCCGCAAACCGATGGCGACCCGTTTCGGCGAGGCCTGGTTCTATCTGTACAACCAGCCGATCAGCGGGGCCCGAGCAATCACCCGCGGCGGGTGGCCTGCCCGGTTGTGAGAGCGAGCCGCTAGCCGGGCATTCCCGGCCCCTGCCCCTCGTCGGTCATGATGAGGTAGACCCCGACGGCCGCCAGCACCATCCACAGGATCACCGCCCAGAAGCCGATGGCCTCGGACAGCGGTCCCATGAAGAAGAGACTGATCAGCCCCAGGGCCAGCAGCACGTTGCCGGTGAAGAAGCGTTTACCGAACCGTTCCGGCTTCATCGTGACGACTCCTCTCTTGGATCTTCGTGGGCACGCGCCAGCCGGGGCCGTTCTCCCGAAAGCCCCATGGCGTGACGCATGATGGTGTTCTTCACCGGCAGCACGGAATGGGTCAGATTGAGGCCGAGGCCGCGCGCCCAGCGCACCGGCGCCAGTTCACTACCGAAGATGCGTTTGAAGCCGTCCATCGCCGCCATCATCGCCAGGTTGTCGGCCTTGCGCCAGCGCTCGTAGCGGCGCAGAACCGGGATGGAGCCGATGCCGCGCCGCTCGGCGCGGGCGTCCAGCAGGACCTCGGCCAGAACCGCCGCGTCCGCGAGCCCCAGGTTGACCCCCTGACCCGCCAGCGGATGGATGGTGTGGGCGGCGTCCCCCACCAGCGCCAGACGCGGGCGCACGTACGCCTTCGCGTGATTCAGACGCAGCGGCAATCCGGCCCGCTCGCCCACCGACTCCACGGTCCCCAGGCGATGGTCGAAGGCCCGGCCCAGTTCGGCGCAGAAGGCATCCGGCTCCATCGCCAGAAGCTCCTCGGCATGGCCGGCTTCCGCCGACCAGACGATGGAGCAGCGCCCGTCCCCCAGCGGCAGGAAGGCCAGCGGCCCCTCGGGCAGGAAGCGCTGCCAGGCCGTCTCACGATGGGGCTCGCTGGTCCTCACCGTAGCCACGATGGCGGTCTGTTCGTAATCCCAGCCGGTGGTCTCGATCCCGGCCTGTTCCCGGACCCAGGAGCGCCCACCATCGGCCCCTACCAGCAGGCCACCGGCGAGCATCCGTCCATCCTCGAGGCGCAGAAACATGTGCTCGGCATCCCAGCCCATGCGTTCGATGCTCGCCGGCTGGATCAGCTCGACGTTGGGCAGCTCCGCCACCACATCGTGCAGGGCGCTCTGCACCACGCGGTTCTCGATGATGTGGCCCAGACGGGGCTCGCCCAGCTCGGCGGCATCGAAATGGATGTGGCCGGAACTCTCGGCATCCCAGACATCCATGTCGCCAAAGGGACTCACCCGGCGCGCCACCATCCCGGACCAGGCCCCGAGGTTCTCGAAGATCCGCTGGGAGGCCACGGTGATGGCGGAGACGCGCAGGTCGTACTCCCCCAGACCGGCGGTGGTGTCCGGCGCCATGCGCTCGACCACCGCGACCCGCAATGGCGAATGGCCCAGGGCGGCGGCCAGGGCCATGCCGACCATACCGCCACCGACGATGATCACGTCGAAGGTGTGTGCCTCGGAGAGGTGAACCGGTCCGATCCGGGCGGAAGCGGTGCTGCTCATGGGCGAAGTCCTCGAGCCAGGCGCGGCACCCGGCCGCCGAATCCCATGGCCTGACGGGCCAGTGCCGTGCGCGCCGGTGGCAACGCATCCAGGGCAAGCAGACCGAGGCCGCGCGTCCGGGCCAGCGGGGTGCGGGTGCTGCTGAACAGGCGCACCAGGCCGTCGGTGAAGACGGTGGTGCGCCGATAATCGGGTTGGCGGGCGGCCACATACTCACGCAGGACCGCCGGATCGCCCGGGTCCGGAAGCCGTCCGCCGCGGTGGCCGGAGGCGCCGGGCTCGTCGGGATGGGGGGCCGCCGCCAGCACCTCCGCCAACACGGCCGCGTCACGCAGGCCGAGGTTGTATCCCTGGCCGGCCACCGGATGGAGGACGTGGGCGGCATTGCCCAGGATCAACAGGCGCCGGTCGCTGTACCGTTCAGCGAACTGCAAACCCAACGGATAGGCGTGGCGCGCCCCCACAGCGCGGAACCCGCCGAGCCGCTCGCCGAAACGCTCGCCCAGGCGGCGCAGGAACTCGGGGTCGTCCAGCCCCAGCAGCTCCGACTCTTCTCCGTCACGGCACGTCCAGACCAACGAACAGCGTCCGCGACTCAGGGGCAGCAGAGCCAGCGGCCCGGTGTCGGTGAAGCGCTCATAGGCGATGTTCTCGTGCGGCCGCGCCGGGGTGACATTGGCGATCACCGCCGTCTGCCCGTATTCGGTGCGCCGCACCCCGATCCCGGCGAGATCGCGCACCGTCGAGGCGGCGCCGTCGGCGGCCACCAGCAGCGCGCCGGTGAGATCCAGCCGTTCGCCGTCGCCCCCGCGCGCCAGAACCCGGGCGCGGCGCTCGCTGCGGTCCACCGCCGTGACCGTGGCCGGGCAGAAGAGCGCCACCCCGGAGCGGGTCAGCGCCGCTTCCAGCGCCCGCCCCAGCAGGCGACTCTCGACCACGTGGCCCAGCGCGGACACGCCCTGCTCCGCGCGATCGATGACCGTGCGTCCGAAATGGCCGCGATCGGACACATGGATCCGGTGGATGGGGGTCGCCCCTTCGGCGATGTCGGACCACAATCGCCCGTCGATGCCGGCGAGGATCCGTTGCGAGGCCTGGGCCAGAGCCAGGCTGCGCTCGTCGTAGCTCGGCTGCTCATCGGAGCGGAACGGCACCGCTTCCAGAAGGGCGACTCGGTAACCGATCCCGTCCAGGGCCAGGGCGAGCCCCGTCCCCACCGGCCCGGCGCCGGTGATGATGACATCGTAGGCCGGTTTCGCCGCCGTTTCAGCCATCGGCCATCAGCTCCTCGATGGCGGTCACGGTCTTCGGCGCCTCGTGGGAGAGGTTCTCGTGACCCGCTTCAGTGACCACCACATCGTCCTCGATCCGCACCGCGATCCCCTCCAGGTTCTCCGGCGCACCACTGCCGGGTGCGAAGTAGAGCCCCGGCTCAACGGTCAGGGCCATGCCCGTCTCCAGATCGCGCCACGCTTCCCCGGTCTTGTAGTCGCCTACATCGTGGACGTCCATTCCCAGCCAGTGGCCGGTGCGGTGCATGAAGTGATCGCGAAAGGCCTGTCGCTCCACCAGACCATCCACCTCGCCGCTGAGCACCCCCAGGTCCACCAGCCCCTGAGTCAGGACGCGAGTCGCGGCCATGTGCGGGTCGTTCCAGTGGCGCCCGGGGCGCACCTGCTCCATGGCGGCATGCTGGGCGGCCAGCACGATCTCGTAGACGTCACGCTGGATGGCGCTGAAACGGCCGTTCACCGGGAAGGTGCGGGTGATGTCGGCGGCGTAGTGATCGCATTCGCCACCGGCATCGATGAGCACCAGATCGCCGTCGCGCAGCTCCGCCTCGTTCTCGGTGTAGTGGAGGATGCAGCCGTTCACGCCGCCACCCACGATGGCCGGATAGGCGGGGGAGCGGCAGCCGCCGTGCTGGAAGGCGTAGTTGAGTTCCGCCTCCAGCTGGTATTCGTACAGTCCCGGCCGACAGGCGGCCATGGCGCGGCGGTGGCCGGCGGCCGATACCGAAGCCGCCCGGCGCATGGTCTCGACCTCCTCCGGCCCCTTGAACAGGCGCATCTCGTGGAGGACATGGTCGAGCGCAACGAACTCCCCCGGGGTGTGGATCCCGGCGCGGGAGCGCTCGCGCAGCCGGTTGATCCAGCCGATGAGCTTGGTATCGAAACCGGGGTCACGGCCCATGGCGCAGTAGACCCGCGCCCGGTTCTCCAGCAGACCGGGGAGGATGTCGTCGAGGTCGGCCACCGGGAAGGCGTCGTCGGCACCGTACCGGTTCACCGCACCCTCCTGGCCGGCGCGGCGGCCGTCCCAGGTCTCGCGTTCGGGATTGCGCTCGCGGCAGAAGAGGATGTACTCGCCGTGTTCGCGCCCCGGGATCAGAACCATCACCGCTTCGGGCTCCGGGAAACCGGTGAGGTAGTGGAAATCGGAATCGGCGCGGAACGGATGCTCCACGTCGCGATTACGAGTCCGCGCAGGGGCGGTGGGCAGGATGGCGATGGCGTCACCGCCCATGGCCTCCATCAGCCGTTGGCGACGGCGGGCGTGGATTCCGGTATCCATGGCTGACCTCAGTGGAGTATCGCCCCGCCCCCGAGAGGGGGCGCCTTGGTGGGTTGCATCTCCTCAAGCACCAGCAGGGTCCCGGTGCGCAGGTATTCCTCCAGCTCGGCGAAGGCGGCCTCGTCCTCCTCACCCCCCTCGAACTCGTATTCGGAGGCGCGGCTGAGCTCCAGGAGATCCCGCGCCACCTCGCCGGCATCCCCGGGGAGCTGGTCCAGATCGCGTACACCACCCTCGGCCAGGCCCTCGAGAAAGCCGAGGCACCAGTCGCCCAGAGCCTCAACTCGGGCGCCGAGACCGATGTCGTCCGGCGGCAGCAGGGGACCGAAGCCCATGTGCGGGTCGTGCATACTGAGGCGAGTCACGCGGTGCAGGGCCTCGAGCCGCTCCTTCGCCTCGGCTGCCAGGGCATCCCCGGCCGGCGCCGTGATGGCCATGCGGCGATACCACTCTTCCAGCGGCACCTCGCCCAGGGAACAGACCATCCCGCAGAGGCGGCCCTGGACCTCGGCGGGATGGGAGTCCATCTCCAGCCGGTTCAGGGCCTCCTGCAGGGCGTCGTAGCTCGGAAGTACGGGATCGCTCATCAGAACGGCTCGATGCGGGCTTCGTAGGGGAACATCACCAGCCGGTAGAGCGACTCGCCGATCTGGATGTGGGTGCCCTCGGGAGCACCGATGGTAATGGTGCTGCCGCCGCTCACCGAGGTGCCACCCAGACCGAAGGCGCGCTGCTCCACCAGGGTGGCCAGCAATTGCTCAAGCTCTTCGCGCGGGACACTGACCGTGTTGTCGATGATCCGGCACGGCTTGCCGGTATGGGCGATGCCTTCGAGAACGACGGCATCGGCGCGCAACGGGTTCTCGCGGTCGTAATCATCGACCTGCAGGCGCTGGAGTTCATCGGGGGTGAGGTGATATTCGGACATGGGGCTATCGTAGCACCGGCGCCGGCCGTTCCCAACCGCCCGTTGACCCTCTCCGGTGCGGGTTCTATAGTGCTCGGGCCCTTGCAGGCCGCGCTGGAACCGCTATGGACGACGTTGAACTGAAGAATCTGGAGCACCGCATCGAGAAGCTTCTGCGTACCGTGGAGCGGCTCCAGGAGGAGAACCGTTCGCTGCGGGAACACCAGCAGAGCCTGATGACCGAGCGCGCCCAGCTCATCGAGAAGACCGAACTGGCCCGCTCCCGGGTCGAAAGCATGATCACCCGGCTCAAGGCCATGGAGCAGGATCCCTCATGAGCGAGAGCACCATTCCGGTCACCGTCCACATCCTCGACCGCGAATATCGGGTGGCGTGCCGGGAGGAAGACAAGGAGGCGCTGCTTGCCGCGGCCCGCTATCTCTCCGACAAGATGCGCGAGATCCGCGACTCCGGAAAGATCGTCGGCATGGACCGGATCGCGGTAATGGCGGCCCTGAACATCACCAACGAGTTCCTCACCGAGCGCGAGGAGCATTCCCGCGTCCGGCGCGACAGTGACGAGCGGGTCCGCGCTCTGGTGGAACGCATTGACGAGGCGCTGGAGGCCGAAACCGCGAGCGCGATCCCTGAATCGGGTTCCCCGTCCATCGAGACCTCCTCCGCCACCGAAGAAGCCGAGATGCCCGGCACCGAGGACGAATCGCGCTAACACGGCCATCGGCTTGCTGACAAGCCTGTTTCCATCCCCCCGCAATGCACTATGATCTCCCGTGGGTACCGCCTGCGGTGTACGCCAGTGTCCCGAGATTCCCTTGAGCCTTAATTGCTGTACCCAAGGGGAGCTACATTGCGCGGCCGTGTGCAAGTCCGCCACGCAGCGGAAAGCCTGACGTCGTGCTGCGTTCCCCGCCTTGAACCCCTGGTTCAAGGACGACGGACGCAGCGGCACGCGCGGGTGGTATCCAGACCGAATTCCCGGCGGCCCGGCGCTTTTGCCCGGACCGCCACCCGATTCCAGCGGAGAACCGCCGGCATGACCCCGTCCACGACCGACCGCCGCGCCATTCGTCGCGAGATGCGCCTCGCCCGCCGCGCGCTCTCGGGACCGGAACGCCGTCAACGCTCGGAGGCGCTGGCGCGACAGCTGTTCCGCCACCCGCTGTTCCGCAACGCCCATCGCATCGGTTTCTATCTGGCCAACGACGGCGAGGTCGACCTGACGTCGCTCCTCCAGCGGGCGTGGGCATGCCACAAGCAGTGTTTCCTGCCGGTCATCGGCGGCCCCGGTGTGCGCCGGATGCGCTTCGCCGCCTACCATCCGGACAGCCCACTGCGACCCAACACCTTCGGGATCCCGGAGCCGGATGCGCGCCATGCCGTCCCGCCCTGGGGGGTGGACCTGCTGCTGATGCCGCTGGTGGCCTTCGATCGGTGCGGGGGGCGCCTCGGCATGGGAGGAGGTTTCTACGATCGCAGTCTGGACTACCGCGCCCGCCGCCGGGTCTGGACCCCGCCGAAGCTGGTGGGCACGGCCTTCGATTTCCAGGAGCACCCGGAGCTGCCACTGGCCCCGTGGGACGTGCCCCTGGACGCGGTGGCCACCGACGCGGCCATCATCCCCGTGCGGGATGCGGCCACACCGGCGGTCTGAGACTCAGGTCGCGGTCACCTGCACGGCAATGGTGGCGATCAAGCCGACCACCACCAGGACCGTGATCACTCCGAACAGATCGATACGACGACGCATGTCTTTCCCTCCCGTTTCATCTGTTCACCGGTCGATTCACCGGAACGGAGCGGGCCACTCCCGAGCCTCTCGGGGGCTTTTCGGGGCGCGGCCCACCCACTCCGCCTTCCCTGGCCAGTTGGTCATCCCTGCCTGACGCCCATTGACGCACAATCAATCGGGGTTGGCGATCCAATTGTTTCACAGATTTCACATTCTTTCGCCCCCTTATGATCGCGGCCCGGATCCGCTATCCTGACATCCTGAGAAAAACAGTGAGGAATACCCATGGCCTACTGGCTGATGAAATCGGAGCCCGACGTCTTCGGCATCGACCATCTGGCGGCACTGCCGGAGGGTACGGACCACTGGGACGGGATCCGCAACTACCAGGTCCGCAACATGATCCGCGACCACATGCGGCCGGGGGATCAGGCGCTGTTCTACCACTCCAACACCAAGCCGCCGGGCATTGCCGGGCTGATGGAGATCGTCAGCGAGCCCTACCCCGACCACACCGCCTTCGACCCGGAGGCGAAGTACCACGATCCGAAATCGGACCCGGACAACCCGCGCTGGTACATGGTGGACGTGCGCTACATCCGCCACTTCGACCGCTACATCCCGCTGGACGAACTCAAGCAGCGACCGGAGCTGGCGGAGATGAAACTGGTCCAGAAGGGCAACCGGCTCTCCATCATGCCGGTAACCGAGGACGAGTGGCGGACCATCCTGGCCATGGAGAAGGAAGGGGCGTGACCCCGCCCGCCTTCACCAACCACCGAACACCCCGAACAGGAGGAAGAACATGACCCTCGGAGAACTCTTGCAGTTCCTTGACGCCAACACCAGCCACGACTTCCTCGCCGGCGAGGTGGCCGAATCCCTGACCCGGGCACGGAACGGCGAGCACCCCGACCCCATCGCCGGGGAGATCCTCGCCGGGATCGCCGAGGGCTGCGGCGCCACCGATACCGACACCGAGGTGGAACGCGCCCAGGTGGTCAACAGCATCGGTCCCCTGCGCCTGAAGTATCAGGCCGACGACGCGCCCATGGAGGGTTTCCGCCTGATGCGCGAGACCGTGCTCGCCATCGACGGCGCCTTCGACGACGAGGCCATTCGGCGGAAGGCCGGCGAGGCGCCTTCAAGTTGAGAACGTAACACAAAGTGCCGAAACAGTTTGACAGAAAAGCACAACGAGTTACGCTGGGTTCATGTATTCGGTGGAGCTACTCAAGACGGCCAGGAAGGCCCTTCTGCGTTTGCCGCGCAACGAACGGCAACGCATACAGGATGCGCTCGAGTATCTGGCCATCGACCCACGCCAACCCGAACTCGACGTCAAACCTCTGACAAACAGTCAGGCATGGCACCTTCGGGTCGGCAACTGGCGCATCATCTACGAAATCCATGATCAGCAGCTGCTCGTACAGGTGATCCGGCTTGGCAGCCGTGGAGAGATCTACAAATGATGGAAGAGACGGTCGAAACGACCCAGATCATCAAGCGCACCGATGGAGAACCGGAATACGCGGTTGTCCCCTATGACCAGTACCAGCGTATGCTCGAACGGATGGAGGAACTCATCGACCTTCAGGAGACAGACAAGGTCCGCGCGCGCATGGAAGCGGGCAAAGAAGAGTCCGTCCCCCTGGAGCTGATCAAGCGTATCGATGGCGGCGAGAGCCCGGTCAGGGTCTGGCGCGAGTACCGGGGCATCGAACGCCGGAAACTGGCGGAGGCCACGGATGTGGGCGACCGCGCCCTTTACATGATCGAGGCCGGCAAACGGGAGCCGTCCACGCGGGTTCTCCGCCAGCTTGCCGAACGATTGAACGTCGACGTCGACGAGCTTCTGCCACCGACCGACTAAGCCGGGGTCACACTGCGCTGGTTGCCGGGGACAGGTCGGGACCCGGGGGCGTCGGCCGCAGGGATGCGGCCGCCGAGCCTGCATGGACGTATTCACGGCGTCCCTCGGGTCCCGAGCTGTCCCCGGCAACCAGCGCAGTGTGACCCCGCCCCCGCTCAGCGCAGGAACAGCTCGTACGCCGGATTCTCCGTCTCCTCTTCCCACGGATACCCCAGCTCCTGGAGGAACTCCTGGAAGGCGGGTTCCTCGGCCTCGGGGACCTGGAAGCCGGCGAGGACACGACCGTAGTCGGCGCCGTGATTGCGGTAATGGAACAGCGAGATGTTCCAGTCGGCATGGAGATGGCTCAGGAAGCGCAGCAGCGCGCCGGGGCGCTCGGGGAACTCGAAGCGATAGAGGGTCTCGCGGCCGGCCTGGGGCGCGCGGCCGCCCACCATGTGGCGCACGTGGAGCTTGGCCATCTCGTTGTCGGTGAGGTCCATCACGCCGTAGTCGGCGGCCTCCAGCTTCTCGCGGAGCTCCTCCTTCTCCGGGGCGCCGGCGTTCATGCGGATGCCGACGAAGATGTGAGCCTTGTCCGGTCCGGCGTAACGGTAGTTGAACTCGGTGATGGAGCGGGTCCCGATGGCGTTGCAGAAGGCGCGGAAGCTGCCGGGGCGCTCGGGGATGGTCACCGCGAACAGCGCCTCGCGCCGCTCGCCGAGCTCCGCCCGTTCAGCGACGTAGCGCAGGCGGTCGAAGTTGATGTTGGCGCCGCTGACCACGGCGGCGTAGCGGCCACCGGCGCGCGCCGGGTCGGCCTCCAGATACTGCTTCAGCCCGGCCACCGCCAGGGCGCCGGCGGGCTCGGCGATGGAGCGGGTGTCGTCGAAGATGTCCTTGATGGCGGCGCAGATGGCGTCCGACGAGACCAGCACCACCTCGTCGATGTGCTCGCGCAGCACCCGGAACGGCTCCTCGCCGATCCGGCGCACCGCGACCCCGTCGGCGAAGATCCCCACCTGCTCGAGCTGGACCCGCTCGCCGGCGGCCAGGGCCGCGTGCAGGGTCGGGGCGTCCACCGGCTCGACCCCGATGATCCGGATCGCCGGGTAGAGCGACTTGATGTAGGCGGCCATCCCGGCCGCCAGACCCCCGCCGCCGACGGGCACGAAGACGGCGTCGAGATCGGGCCCCGACTGGCGCATCAGCTCCATGGCCACGGTGCCCTGGCCGGCGATGACCACCGGGTCGTCGTAGGGCGGGATGAAGGCCATGCCGCCCTCCTCCGCCAGCTTCATGCAGTGGGCGAAGGCCTCGTCGTAGGAACTGCCGTGGAGGACGATCTCGGCGTCCAGGGCGCGCACCGCGGCGATCTTGATGTCCGGCGTGGTCTTCGGCATCACGATCCGCGCCGGAATCCCGAGCCGCTTCGCCGACAGCGCCACGCCCTGGGCGTGATTGCCGGCGGAGGCGGCGATGACCCCGCGCGCCCGCTGCTCCGGCTCGAGGCTGATGATCTTGTTGTAGGCGCCACGCAGCTTGTAGGAGAAGACCGGTTGCAGGTCCTCGCGCTTGAGCAGCACCTCGCTGCCGAACCGACGGCCGAGGGCCGGGGCGGGGTCCAGCGGGGTCTCGCGGGCGACGTCGTAGACGCGGGCGGTCAGGATGCGCTTGAGGTATTCGTCGAGCATCGCGCAAGCGTACCACCGAGCCCGGGGAGTGTCAGTTCCGTGGACGCATACAGACCAGGCAGGTTGCCCTACAATTGGGGGGCCGAATTCCGCACCCCAACGCAGTGAGCAATGAATCCGTGCACATCCTGAAACTCGGCTCCACCTACGACCACCTGCGCGAACACCACGGCGACTTCGAGGACTGGACCGCCCACGCCCTCGGCCTGCCCCGCTCCGCCCTGAACGTCGTCGACGTCCGGGCCGGCGAC
>JBNJEU010000036.1:0-16507 GCA_051746205.1 Pseudomonadota bacterium | reverse complement strand
GGCGCAATCAGCGAAACCGTCATGTTGACGTTGTCCCCCGGCATCACCATCTCGGTGCCCTCCGGAAGATCGCACGAACCCGTCACGTCCGTCGTCCGGAAATAGAACTGCGGCCGATACCCGTTGAAAAACGGCGTGTGACGACCACCCTCTTCCTTCGACAGAACGTACACCTCGCACTCGAACTTCGTGTGCGGCGTGATCGAACCCGGCTTCGCCAGAACCTGACCGCGCTCCACTTCCTCGCGCTTGGTACCGCGCAGCAGAACGCCCACGTTGTCGCCCGCCTCGCCCTGGTCCAGCAGCTTGCGGAACATCTCCACACCCGTGACCGTCGTCTTCTTGGTGTCGTGCAGACCCACGATCTCGATCTCGTCGCCGACCTTCACGATCCCGCGCTCCACGCGGCCCGTCACCACCGTGCCGCGACCCGAAATCGAGAACACGTCCTCGACCGGCATCAGAAAATCACCGTCCACCGCGCGCTCCGGCTCCGGAATGAACGAGTCCATCGCGTCCACCAGCTGCACGATCGACTGCGTGCCGATCTCCGAGGTGTCGCCCTCCAGCGCCTTCAGCGCCGAACCGGAAATCACCGGCGTGTCGTCACCCGGGAAATCGTACGAGCTCAGCAGCTCGCGCACTTCCATCTCGACCAGCTCCAGAAGCTCCGGATCATCCACCATGTCCGCCTTGTTCAGGTAGACCACGATGCTCGGAACACCGACCTGGCGGCTGAGCAGGATGTGCTCGCGCGTCTGCGGCATCGGACCGTCCGCCGCCGAAACCACCAGAATGGCGCCGTCCATCTGCGCCGCGCCGGTGATCATGTTCTTCACGTAGTCGGCGTGGCCCGGGCAGTCCACGTGCGCGTAGTGCCGCGCGGTCGACTCGTATTCCACGTGCGACGTCGCGATCGTGATGCCGCGCGCCTTCTCCTCCGGCGCGCTGTCGATCTGGTCGAACGCGCGCGCCTCGCCACCGTGCGCCTCGCCCAGCACGCGCGTCATCGCCGCCGTCAGGGTCGTCTTGCCGTGGTCCACGTGACCAATGGTCCCCACGTTCACATGCGGCTTGGTGCGTTCAAATTTCTCTTTGGACACGGGTCTTTCCTCTCAAATCCGGATTGAATGTCTGAACTGCGTAGACTCAGGAAGCCTTCTTGATGACTTCTTCGGCGACGCTGGCCGGAGCCTCGCTGTACTTCTCGAACTGCATGGTGTAGCTGGCCCGACCCTGTGTGGCAGAGCGCAGATCGGTGGAATAACCGAACATCTCCGACAGCGGGACCATGGCGCGCACCAGCTTGCCGGCAGGGACGTCCTCCATCCCCTGCACAATGCCGCGGCGGCGATTCAGATCGCCCATCACGTCGCCCATGTACTCCTCCGGCGTTACCGCCTCGACCTTCATGATCGGCTCGAGCAGGACCAGGCCAGCCTTGCGGGAGCCCTCCTTGAGGGCCATCGAGCCGGCGATGTGGAACGCGGTCTCGTTGGAGTCGACATCATGGTATGAACCGTCGAACAGCGTGGCGGTAACGTCCACCATGGGATACCCGGCCATGACGCCGTTCTCCATGGCCTCCTGGATCCCGTTGTCAACCGACTTGATGTATTCCTTGGGAACCACGCCACCCACAATCTTGTTCTCGAAAACGTAGCCACTACCCGGTTCACCCGGGCTGAGACGAACCCAGACGTGACCGTACTGCCCACGTCCACCGGACTGGCGAACGAACTTGCCTTCGGCTTCGACCTCACCCTTGATCGTCTCGCGGTACGCGACCTGCGGCGCACCGACATTCGCCTCGACCTTGAACTCGCGCTTGAGTCGGTCGACGATGATGTCGAGGTGGAGTTCGCCCATGCCGGAGATGATCGTCTGGCCCGACTCCTCGTCGGTGCGCACCCGGAAAGAGGGGTCTTCCTGCGCCAGCTTGCCGAGGGCGACGCCCATCTTTTCCTGATCGGTCTTGGTCTTCGGCTCGATGGCGACCGAAATCACCGGTTCCGGGAACTCCATCCGCTCGAGGGTGATCGGCTTATCCATTGCGCAGAGCGTGTCGCCGGTGGTCACATCCTTCATTCCGACGGCCGCGGCGATGTCGCCTGCCAGGACTTCCTTGATCTCCTCGCGGCTGTTCGAATGCATCTGCAGCAGACGACCGACCCGCTCGCGCTTGCCTTTCACCGGATTGAACACGGTATCGCCGCTGCCCAGTTTGCCGGAATACACCCGGAAAAAGGTCAACGTACCCACATACGGGTCGGTGGCGATCTTGAACGCCAGCGCGGCGAATGGCTCGTCGTCGCTCGAACTCCGCGTATCCTCGCTGCCGTCTTCAAGCTCACCCTTGATCGCCTGGACATCGTCCGGCGCCGGCATGTATTCGACCACAGCGTCGAGCAGGGCCTGTACACCCTTGTTCTTGAAGGCGGTACCACAGAGCGCCGGAACGACCTCGTTTGCCAACGTCTGTACGCGCAATCCGGAGCGGATTTCCTCCTCGCTGAGCTCGCCCGCGTCGAGATAACGCTCCATCAGTTCCTCGGAGGCCTCTGCGGCCGTCTCGACAAGTTCGTCGTGCAGGCGCTGAGCCTCGTCCTGGAGCTCGGCGGGGATGTCCGTCTGCTCGTAGGTCATCCCCATGTCGTCCTTGTTCCAGTAGATCGCCTTCATCCGGACGAGGTCGACCACACCTTCGAAGTTTTCCTCGGCACCGATGGGAATCTGGATCGGCACCGGCTTGGCGCCGAGCCGTTCACGGATCTGCTCGACCACCCGCATGAAGTCGGCACCCTGACGGTCCATCTTGTTGATGAAGACCATCCGCGGCACGTTGTATTTGTCGCCCTGGCGCCACACCGTTTCGGACTGCGGCTCGACACCGCCCACCGCGCAGAAGACAGCGACCGCGCCGTCGAGGACGCGAAGCGAACGCTCCACCTCGATGGTAAAGTCGACGTGGCCCGGGGTGTCGATGATGTTGATGCGCGTCTCGGGATACTGCTGGTCCATCCCGCTCCAGAAGCAGGTGGTGGCCGCCGACGTGATCGTAATCCCCCGTTCCTGCTCCTGTGACATCCAGTCCATGACGGCACCGCCATCATGGACCTCGCCGATCTTGTGCGAGACGCCGGTGTAGAACAGGATGCGCTCGGTCGTCGTCGTCTTGCCGGCATCGATGTGCGCCATGATGCCGATGTTCCGATAGCGCTTGATTGGGGTCTTGCGTGCCACGTCGTTACCTCGGGAAGTCCAGTGGGCTGTTTACCAGCGATAGTGCGAGAAGGCCTTGTTGGCTTCGGCCATGCGATGGATGTCCTCGCGCTTCTTCACGGCGGTGCCGCGTTGTTCGTACGCGTCCATGATCTCGCCGGCCAGGCGCTGCCCCATGCTCTTCTCGCCGCGCTTGCGGGAGGATTCCACGAGCCAGCGCATGGCCAGAGCCGTGCGCCGCTCGGAGCGCACTTCCACCGGAACCTGGTACGTAGCGCCACCCACACGACGGGATTTCACTTCGACCGCCGGCCGAATGTTCTCGAGCGCCTGCTCGAAGACGACCAACGGCTCACCCTTGGCCCGCTCCTGAACGATGTCCAGGGCCCCGTACACAATCTTCTCGGCGGCGGACTTCTTGCCGTCGCGCATGATCGTGTTCATGAATTTGGCCAGCGTCACATCTCCGAACTTCGGATCCGGGAGAATCTCGCGCTTTGCCGCAACTCGTCTTCTAGCCATTGTCTACCCTTCCGTCGAAACGGACTCCAGAGTTCAGTTTCAGGACTTCGGTCGCTTGGCGCCGTATTTCGAGCGCCCCTGACGGCGCTCCTTCACGCCGGCGGTATCCAGGGATCCACGCACGGTGTGATAGCGCACACCGGGAAGGTCCTTGACTCGACCTCCCCGGATCAGGACCACGGAGTGCTCCTGGAGATTGTGCCCTTCGCCGCCGATGTAGGACGCGACTTCGTACCCGTTGGTCAGTCGAACACGGGCTACCTTGCGCAGCGCCGAGTTCGGCTTCTTGGGCGTCGTGGTGTAGACGCGTGTGCAGACACCACGCCGCTGCGGACATGCTTCAAGAGCAGGTACATTGCTCTTGGCCATCTTGCGCTTGCGCGGCTTGCGCACGAGCTGATTGGTGGTCGCCATTTTTACAACTCCAACCCGAAAACAGACCGCAGGCCGGAGGTCCGGCCTGCGAAAGACGGAAAATTATGCGGTGCTCGCCTCTTCATGTCAAGCACCGCGCGGCATTACGTCGAGTCACTCCTCGCCGTCACCGGAATCGGCCATCGAGGTCTCGCCCTCGTCGGATTCCGGTGGCACTTCAGCCGACGCCGACTCGGGCAGCGGTTCGTCAACGATACTGGCTTCGCTTGCTTCGGCCGCCTCGGCAGCCTCCGCGCCCAGGGCCGTGGCAAAGGGATCTTCCATGGCCCGGCGGCGCCGCCGTTCGTCGTGATACGCCAGGCCGGTTCCGGCCGGGATCAGGCGTCCGACGATCACGTTCTCCTTGAGGCCGCGAAGGGCGTCGATCTTGCCCCCGACCGACGCCTCGGTGAGCACCCGCGTGGTCTCCTGGAAGGAGGCGGCGGAGATGAACGACTCGGTCGCCAGCGAGGCCTTGGTGATGCCGAGGAGCATCGGGCTGTAGCGTGCCGGGCGCAGGCCCTTGGGCTCGACCACCTCGTTCTCTTCCAGGAAGCGCGGATATTCGATCTGGTCACCGCGCAGGAGCTTGGTGTCCCCGGCATCCGTGATCTCGACCTTGCGCAGCATCTGACGAACAATGACCTCGATGTGCTTGTCGTTGATCTTCACGCCCTGGAGGCGATAGACGTCCTGCACTTCATTCACGATGTACCGGGCGAGCTCCTCGACGCCGAGCAGGCGCAGGATGTCGTGGGGATCCGGCGGGCCGTCGACGATGACCTCGCCCTTTTCCACGTGTTCACCCTCGAACACCGAAATGTGCCGCCACTTCGGGATGAGCATCTCGAAGGGCTCCATGTCGGCTCCGACCGTAGCCTCGGTCTGCTGCGGCGTGATCACCAGACGCTTCTTGCCCTTGGTCTCCTTGCCGAAGGAGACCACGCCGGAGATCTCCGCCAGCACGGCCGCCTCCTTCGGACGCCGCGCTTCGAAGAGGTCCGCGACGCGCGGCAGACCCCCGGTGATGTCGCGGGTCTTGCTGGACTCCTGCGGGATGCGGGCAATGACGTCGCCGATCTCCACGGGCGAGCCGTCCTCCTTCTGGATGATGGCACCCGGCGGCAGGAAGTAGTGCGCCGGGGTGTCCGTTCCCGGGATGCAGATGTCCGAACCATCCTCCGAGAGCAGCTTCACCATCGGGCGCATGTCCCGAGTGGCGCCGTGCTGTTTCGGGTCCATCACCACCAGACTGGAGAGTCCGGTCATCTCGTCGGTCTCGCGATCGACGCTGACACCCTCGACAAAGTCGACGAACTTCAGCTTTCCCGCCACCTCGGTCACGATGGGGTGGGTATGCGGGTCCCAGCTCGCGACCTGCTGCCCGGCCTCGATCGGATCGCCATCGTTGGTGTTGATGGTGGCGCCGTACGGCACCTTGTAGCGTTCGCGCTCGGAACCGGCCTCGTCGTAGACGAGGATCTCGCCGGAGCGAGAGACGGCCACGTTGTTGCCGGAACTGGCATGGCGAACGGTCTTGATGTTGTACAGGCGGATGGTCCCCGAGGTCTTGACCTCGATCTCGGAGACCGCGGCCGCCCGCGAGGCTGCGCCACCAATGTGGAAGGTGCGCATGGTCAGCTGCGTACCCGGCTCGCCGATGGACTGCGCCGCGATGACCCCGACGGACTCGCCCACGTTGACCAGATGACCGCGGCCGAGGTCACGGCCGTAGCACTTCGAACAGACCCCGTAGCGGGTGTCGCAGGTGATGGACGAGCGCACCAGCACATGGTCGATGCTCATGTGGTCCAGCCGATCCACCCAGTACTCGTCGAGCAGCGTGCCGGCCTCGATGGCCACCTCGTCGGTCCCGGGGCGCAGCACATCCTCGGCCAGCACTCGGCCCAGAACCCGCTCGCGCAGGGGCTCGACGACATCACCACCCTCGATGAGCGGCTGCATCGACATGCCCCGGCGGGTCCCGCAGTCCTCCTCGGTCACGACCAGATCCTGGGAAACGTCCACCAGTCGACGGGTCAGGTAGCCCGAGTTCGCCGTCTTCAGGGCCGTGTCCGCGAGGCCCTTGCGCGCGCCGTGGGTGGAGATGAAGTACTGCAGGACGTCCAGACCCTCGCGGAAGTTCGCGGTGATCGGCGTCTCGATGATGGAGCCGTCGGGCTTGGCCATCAGGCCGCGCATCCCGGCCAGCTGCCGGATCTGAGCGGGGGAGCCTCGGGCGCCGGAATCGGCCATGATGAACACCGAGTTCATCGACACCTCTTCCACGGTGTTGCCCTCGGCATCCGTGAGCTTGTCCGTGCCCAGGCGACTCATCATCGCGTTGGAGACCTGATCGTTGGTGTGTGCCCAGATGTCCACGACCTTGTTGTAGCGCTCGCCGTTGGTGACGAGACCGGAGGTGTACTGATCCTCGATCTCCTTCACTTCTTCCTCCGCGCGGGCGAGGATCTGACTCTTCTCCTCCGGGATCTCCATGTCCTCGATACCGAACGAGACACCGGCGCGGGTGGAGTAATAGAAGCCCGTGTACATGAGCTTGTCGGCAAAGACCACGCTCTCCTTCAGACCCAGACGGCGATAGGAGGCATTGAGTACCTCCTGAACGCCCTTCTTCTTCATGTCCTGGTCGACCATGGAGAAGGGCAGCCCCTCGGGTACGATCCCGTAGAGCAGTGCGCGCCCGACCGTGGTCTCGCGCAACTCGACGGATTCGGTCCAGTTCTCCTCTTCGTCCACCACCTTCTCGTGGATGCGCACCTTGATCCAGGCGTGCAGGTCGACGCTACCAGTGTCATAGGCCCGGCGCAGCTCCGCCAGATCGGCGAATACCCGACCCTCGCCCTTCGCATTGACCCGCGAACGGGTCATGTAGTAGATCCCGAGCACGACGTCCTGGGAGGGCACAATGATCGGGTCACCGGAGGCCGGTGAGAGAACGTTGTTGGACGACATCATCAGCACGCGCGCTTCCAGCTGCGCCTCCAGCGAAAGCGGTACGTGAACCGCCATCTGGTCGCCGTCGAAGTCGGCGTTGAAGGCGGCGCAGACCAGCGGGTGCAGCTGGATCGCCTTGCCCTCGATGAGCACCGGCTCGAACGCCTGAATGCCGAGGCGATGCAGGGTCGGGGCGCGGTTGAGCATGACCGGGTGTTCGCGGATCACCTCATCGAGGATGTCCCACACCTCGGGCAGCTCGCGCTCGACCATCTTCTTGGCCGCCTTGATGGTGGTGGCCAGGCCACGACGCTCCAGCTTGGAGAAGATGAACGGTTTGAACAGTTCCAGCGCCATCTTCTTCGGCAGGCCGCACTGGTGCAGGCGCAGGGTCGGGCCCACCACGATCACGGAGCGGCCGGAGTAGTCGACCCGCTTGCCGAGCAGGTTCTGGCGGAAGCGGCCCTGTTTGCCCTTGATCATGTCGGCCAGCGACTTCAGCGGGCGCCGATTGGAGCCGGTGATGGCGCGCCCGCGCCGGCCGTTGTCCAGCAGCGCGTCGACCGACTCCTGCAGCATCCGCTTCTCATTGCGCACGATGATGTCCGGCGCGCTGAGATCGAGCAGGCGCTTGAGGCGATTGTTGCGGTTGATCACCCGGCGATAGAGATCGTTGAGGTCGGACGTGGCGAAGCGCCCCCCCTCCAGCGGGACCAGCGGACGCAGCTCCGGCGGCAGCACCGGCAGTACGGTCATCACCATCCACTCCGGCTTGTTGCCGGACTCGATGAACGCTTCCAGCAGCTTCAGCCGCTTGGCCAGCTTCTTGATCTTCGTCTCCGAAGAGGTCCGGTCCATCTCCTCACGCAGCTTCTCCGCTTCGACCCGCAGGTCGATGCGCCGCAGCAGTTCGAACACGGCCTCTGCGCCCATCTTGGCGTCGAATTCATCACCGTATTCCTCAAGGGCGTCGAAGTACTGCTCGTCGGTGAGCAGCTGGCCCTGTTCCAGCCCGGTCAGGCCGGGATCGGTAACGATGAACGCCTCAAAGTAGAGGATCCGCTCGATGTCGCGCAGCGTCATGTCCAGTAGCAGGCCCATGCGCGACGGCAGGGACTTCAGGAACCAGATGTGCGCCACAGGGCTGGCCAGGTCGATGTGGCCCATGCGCTCGCGGCGCACCTTGGACTGGGTCACCTCGACGCCGCACTTCTCGCAGATCACGCCCCGGTGTTTCAGACGCTTGTACTTGCCACAGAGGCACTCGTAGTCCTTCACCGGCCCGAAGATCTTGGCACAGAACAGCCCGTCCCGTTCCGGCTTGAAGGTCCGGTAGTTGATGGTCTCCGGCTTCTTGACCTCGCCGAAGGACCACGACCGGATCTTCTCCGGTGAAGCCAGCGAAATCCGGATCCCGTCGAAGTCCTCGATCTGTCCCTGCTGTTTGAGAAGATTGAGTAGATCTTTCAAAGTCTTGCCCTCTCGTTGCATTCCGCCCCATCAGGGGGCGCTGCGGTGCTGTTCAGTCCTGCTGCTCGAGCTCGATGTCGATGCCCAGGGCGCGGATCTCCTTGAGCAGCACATTGAACGACTCCGGCATGCCGGCTTCCATCTGATGCGTGCCATCGACGATGTTCTTGTACATCTTGGTCCGCCCCTGAACATCGTCCGACTTCACCGTGAGCATCTCCTGCAGGGTATAGGACGCGCCATAGGCTTCCAGCGCCCAGACCTCCATTTCGCCGAAGCGTTGACCGCCGAACTGCGCCTTGCCGCCCAGCGGTTGCTGGGTGACGAGGCTGTACGGCCCGGTGGCGCGAGCGTGCATCTTGTCGTCGACCAGATGGTTGAGCTTCAGCGTGTACATGTAACCCACGGTCACCTCGCGATCGAAAGCCTCTCCCGTGCGGCCGTCATAGAGCGTGGTCTGCCCGTGCTCCGGCAGGTCGGCCAGGCGGAGCATCTGCTTGATTTCCTCTTCGGCCGCGCCATCGAAGACCGGCGTCGCCATCGGTACACCGCCGCGAAGGTTATGAGCCAGTTCCAGGATCTCCTCGTCGCTGAAGCTGTCCAGGTCCTCGGTGCGCCCGCTCTGGTTGTAGACCTTGTCCAGGAATTCGCGGATCTCGTCGACCTTGCGCTTGGCGTCCAGCATCCCGGCGATCTTGTGGCCCAGACCGCGTGCGGCCCAGCCCAGATGGGTCTCGAGAACCTGGCCGACATTCATCCGCGACGGCACGCCGAGCGGGTTCAGGACGATGTCCATGGGGGTGCCGTCCTCGGTGAACGGCATGTCCTCCACCGGTACGATGGTCGAGATGACTCCCTTGTTGCCGTGGCGACCGGCCATCTTGTCGCCGGGCTGGATCCGCCGCTTGACGGCCAGGTGGACCTTCACCATCTTCAGCACGCCCGGGGCGAGATCGTCGCCCTGCGTGACCTTGCCCTTCTTCTCGTCGTAGCGCTCGTCGACATCGGCGCGCTGCTGCTTGAGCTGCTCGGCGATGAGCTCCAGCTGGCCGTTGGCCTCGTCGTTCTTCAGCCGGATCTCGAACCACTGTTCGCGCGGCAGGTCGTTGAGATAGCCCTTGGTGATCTTGTCACCCGCCTTGAGCCCGGACGGCCCGCCCGCAGCCTGTTTGCCCACGAGCATCTTCTCGACACGGGCGTAGGTGTCGTTCTCGAGGATGGCGTACTGGTCCATCAGGTCCTTCCAGTACGACTCCAGTTCGCTGTCCTCGATGGCCCGGGCCCGGGTATCCTTCTCCACGCCGTCGCGGGTGAAGATCTGGACGTCGATCACGGTGCCGTGGATCCCGGTGGGGACTCGCAGCGAGGTGTCCTTCACGTCCGAGGCCTTCTCACCGAAGATGGCTCTCAGCAGCTTTTCCTCCGGGGTCAGCTGCGTCTCGCTCTTCGGCGTGACCTTGCCGACCAGGATGTCGCCCGGCTTGACCTCGGCGCCGATGTGCACAATGCCGGTCTCGTCGAGCCGGTTCAGAGCCGATTCACCGACGTTCGGGATGTCGGCGGTGATCTCCTCGGAACCGAGCTTGGTGTCGCGGGCGACGCAGTTGAGTTCCTCGATGTGGATGGTGGTGTAGCGATCTTCTTCCACCACCCGCTCGGAGATGAGGATCGAGTCCTCGAAGTTGTACCCGTTCCACGGCATGAAGGCGACCAGCAGATTCTGGCCCAGCGCCAGTTCGCCCATGTCCGTGCTCGGACCGTCGGCCAGCACGTCGCCGCGCGAGACCGCCTCGCCCGGCTTGACCAGGGGCCGCTGGTTGATGCAGGTATTCTGGTTCGAACGGGTGTACTTGGTCAGATTGTAGATGTCGACGCCTGGCTCGCCGGGAGCGGCTTCATCGTCGTTGACCCGGACCACCACGCGGCTGGCGTCGACGGAGTTGATCACCCCGCCGCGCCGGGCGACCACGGTCACACCGGAATCCACGGCCACCGCGCGCTCCATGCCGGTTCCGACCAGCGGCTTGTCCGCTCGCAGGGTCGGCACCGCCTGACGCTGCATGTTGGACCCCATCAGCGCCCGGTTGGCGTCGTCATGCTCGAGGAATGGAAGCAGCGACGCCGCAACCGAGACGATCTGCTTCGGCGACACGTCCATGTATTCCACCTTGTCCGGCGACGTGGTGGTGAATTCGTTCTTGTGCCGGCAGGTCACCAGTTCCTCGGTAATCCGACCCTTCTCGTCAAGCTGGGTGTTCGCCTGGGCGATGACGTATTCCGCCTCGTCGATGGCCGAGAGGTAGACCACCTCGTCCACCACCTGGCTGTTCTCGACCTTGCGATACGGCGTTTCCAGAAAGCCGTACTGGTTGGGTCGGGCGAACACCGCCAGGGAATTGATCAGACCGATGTTCGGCCCTTCCGGCGTCTCGATCGGGCAGACCCGACCGTAGTGGGTCGCATGGACGTCGCGCACCTCGAAGCCGGCACGCTCGCGGGTCAGACCGCCCGGGCCCAGCGCGGAGATGCGGCGTTTGTGGGTCACCTCGGAGAGCGGGTTGTTCTGGTCCATGAACTGCGACAGCTGGCTGGAACCGAAGAATTCCTTGATCGCCGCCGACACCGGCTTGGCATTGATCAGTTCCTGCGGCATCAGCTCCTCGGATTCCGCGAGGGCCAGGCGCTCCTTCACTGCCCGCTCCACTCGGACCAGACCCACCCGGAATTGATTCTCCGCCATCTCGCCCACGGACCGGATGCGGCGGTTCCCCAGATGGTCGATGTCATCCACGGTGCCGTTGCCATTACGGATATCGATCAGGGTTTTCAGGACCGCCAGGATGTCATCTGAATCCAGCGTTCCCGGACCCTCGATTTCCTTGCGGCCGACCCGACGATTGAACTTCATGCGCCCCACAGCCGAGAGATCATAGCGATCCTCGGAGAAGAACAGATTCTCGAACAGGCTCTCGGCCGCGTCCTTGGTCGGCGGCTCGCCCGGACGCATCATCCGGTAGATCTCGACCAGCGCCTCCATCTTGTTACGCGTATGGTCGATATCCAGCGTCGTGGACATGTACGGCCCCTGGTCGAGGTCGTTGGTGTAGATGGTCTCGATCTCGGAGAACCCGGCCTCCCGGAGCTTCTCGATGAGCTCCTCGGTGATCTCGTCGTTGGCGGCCGCGAGCGGCTCATCCTCGTTCTCGGGATCGGCACAGGTGCGTGCCAGGCGGCGACCCACGAGAAACTCGGTCGGCACCGGCAGCCACTCGACACCCGCCTTCTCGAGCTGCTTCACGTGCCGCGCAGTAACGCGCCGCCCGGCCTCGACGATCACTTCGCCGTCGGCCAGGATGTCGAAGCTGACCGTTTCCCCCCGCAGGCGCTGCGGGACCAGGGCGAGCTCGCAGCCCTCCTTGCTCAGTCGAATGCGGTCCTTGTCGAAGAAGGTCTCCAGGATCTGTTCGTCGTCATATTCCAGGGCCCGCAGCAGCACGGTCGCCGGCAGCTTCCGCCGACGGTCGATGCGGACGTAGATGTTTTCCTTCGGGTCGAACTCGAAATCGAGCCAGGACCCGCGATATGGAATCACCCGCGCGTTGAACAGATGTTTGCCGGAGGAATGGGTCTTGCCCTTGTCGTGATCGAAGAACACGCCGGGAGAACGGTGGAGCTGCGAAACGATCACGCGCTCCGTCCCGTTCACCACGAAGGTGCCGTTCTCGGTCATCAGGGGCAGTTCGCCCATGTAGACTTCCTGCTCCTTGATGTCCTTGACGGTCTGGTTGCCGGCTTCCTTGTCGAGGAGCACCAGACGCAGCTTGACCCGCAGCGGCGCCGCGTAGGTCATGCCGCGCATCTGGCATTCCTTGACATCGAATGTCGGCGTGCCGAGCCGGTAGCTGACATACTCCAGCCGGGCATTGCCCGAATAGCTGGCAATGGGGAAGACGGATTTGAACGCACCGTGCAGGCCCTTGTCGTTACGCTCCTCCGGCAACGCCGTTTCCTGCAGGAAAGTACGATAGGAGTCCAGCTGGGTCGCCAGCAGATAAGGGACATCCACGATACTGGCGCGTTTACCGAAATCTTTGCGAATGCGTTTCTTTTCGGTCAAAGAGTAGGCCATGAGAATTCCTCGGCTAGTCGTTCCGTTCCCGTCCCCCGCGTGGGGGGGCTTCGGCCACCGGCAGCGGCGAAATTCGCTCGGCTACCAGCGGAAAAAGGCCGGCGGCTTCATCGCCACCAGCCATGCTGTGATTCGGCCTTCCCTGGCCGGCAGAGACCTCTTGACGCGGCATGCGTCGCGGCCCCTTCCGCCGCGTTACTTCAGCTCGACGGTCGCACCCGCCTCTTCGAGCTGCTTCTTCATGTCGTCGGCTTCGTCCTTGCTGGCACCTTCCTTCACCGTGGAGGGGGCGCCCTCGACCATCTCCTTGGCCTCCTTCAGGCCGAGACCGGTGAGGCCGCGCACCACTTTGATGACGCCGACCTTGTTCTCACCGAAGGAGCTCATGACCACATCGAACTCGTCCTTCTCTTCGGCGGCGCCGGCAGCTTCACCACCACCACCGGCGGCCGGGGCAGCGGCAACGGCTGCCGCCGCGGTGACACCGAACTTCTCTTCCATCGCCTCGATGAGGTCCACCACTTCCATGACGGACATGTTGGAGATGGTTTCGAGGATATCGTCTTTGGAAACAGCCATTTGGTTACACTCCGTATGCACTGGGCCCGCCATCGCGGACCATTTGGATCAGATGATTCGACCTTAGCCGGCCTGCTTTGTGTCGCGAACCGCTGCCACGGTACGGACGAGCTTGGCATGGGGTTCCTGGAGGGTCCGGGCGAACTTGGTGATCGGCGCCTGCATGACCGACATGAGCTGGCTGATGGCCTGCTCCTTGGTCGGAAGCGAGGCCAGGCGTTCCAGCTCGGAAGCCGGATAGACCTGGCCACTGACAGCGACGACCTTGACGTCCAGTTTTGCGTGGTCCTTGGAGAAGTCCTTCAGAACACGCGCTGCCGCACCCGGATCCTCCATGGAGAATGCCAGGAGCAGCGGACCCACAAAGGATTCCGACATGCACTCGAAGTCCGTATCGGACACCGCACGTGCCGCCAGGGTATTCTTGACCACCCGCAGATAGACCCCTTCATTCCGCGCACGAGTGCGCAGATCGGTCATCTCCAGTGCGGACAAGCCCCGGTATTCGGCGGCGATGGCCGAGTGGGCAGCGGAGGCGACGTCTGCAACCTCCGTGACCAAGGCCTTCTTTTCATCAAGGGTCAATGGCATGGATACTCATCCTCTTTGCCGGGGGCGCGGCCGGAACGGCCCGCCCCACCCTGAGCCCATAACGAACGGGGCGTACCGCCCCGTCCCTGTGATACGGCACCCGGAGCCGGGCATCCCGGTTCCGGTGGTACCGTCTACGCAGGCGGGTCGTACTGACCCATTAAGTGCGATGCACACCGGCGGTCTTTGACAGCCACCGGAGAGCCGGCAGCCCAAAGACGGTCATGCGCTCCCTCAGAGGGAGAGGGTCGCCTTGTCCACCGAGAGGCCGGGGCCCATCGTGGTGGAGAGCGTCACCTTTCGCATGTAGACACCCTTGGCGGTGGACGGCTTGGCCTTGACCAGATCCGCCAGCAGGGCGTCGAGATTCTCGCGCAGCGCCCGGGTATCGAAATCGGCCTTGCCGATGGTGGCGTGGATGACCCCGCCCCGGTCGGTGCGGTACTGGACCTGCCCCGCCTTGGCGTTGTTCACCGCCGTCGCCACATCGGGGGTGACCGTGCCGACCTTCGGGTTCGGCATCAGGCCGCGCGGACCGAGGATCTGGCCCAGCTGACCCACTACCCGCATGGCGTCCGGCGCGGCAATGACCACGTCATAGTTCAGATCACCGGCCTTCATCGACTCGGCCAGTTCGTCCATACCCACCACGTCGGCACCGGCGGCGGTGGCGGCGTCGGCCGCCTCGCCCTGGGCAAAAACCGCCACGCGGGCGTTCTTCCCGGTGCCGTTGGGCAGGACGGTGGAACCGCGCACCTGCTGATCCGACTTCCGCGGATCGACGCCGAGGTTCACGGCGACGTCGACCGACTGGACGAAGCGCGGTGCGGGCAGGTCCTTCAGCAGGGCCAGGGCTTCTTCGGCCTCGTAGTTTCGATTGGGATCCACCTTTTCGGCGATCGCCTTCTTGCGCTTGCTCATGCGTGCCATGGCTTACACACCCTCCACATTGAGGCCCATGCTCCGGGCCGAGCCGGCGATGGTCTTCACCGCCCGCTCCATGTCCTGCGCGGAGAGGTCGGGCTCCTTGGCCCGAGCGATCTCCTCGAGCTGATCACGAGTCACGGTGCCCACCTTGTTCCGGTTCGGCTCGCCGGAACCCTTGGCAACGCCGGCCGCCTTCTTCAGGAGTACGGATGCCGGCGGGGTCTTGGTGACAAAGGTGAAGCTCTTGTCCGCATAGACGGTGATCACCACCGGGGTCGGCAGACCGGGCTCGGCGTTCTGCGTCTCGGCGTTGAACGCCTTGCAGAACTCCATGATGTTCAAGCCATGCTGACCCAGGGCCGGACCCACGGGCGGGCTCGGATTCGCCTGGCCCGCGGGGACCTGCAGCTTGATATAGGCTTCGATCTTCTTGGCCATCTTCACTTCCTCGTTCGGGTGCAGACGCCGGCCTCGCGGGACTCGGCTCCCCGGTTCGGGGCCCGTTCGGGCCCGTTACATGAAACGGTTCAGCCCTTCTCGACCTGGCTGAATTCGAGGTCCACCGGCGTCGAGCGCCCGAAGATGCGCACGGAGACGCGCAGGCGGCTCTTGTCGTAGTCCACCTCTTCCACAGTCCCCTCGAAATCGGTAAAGGGACCATCGGTGATCCGCACGGCCTCGCCGGCCTCGAACAGCACCTTGGGACGCGGGCGATCGCTCCCCTCCTGGATGCGCGACAGGATCGACTCCGCCTCCCTCTCACTGATGGGCGCGGGCCGGTCGGGCCGGCCCCCGATGAAGCCGAGCACTCGCGGCACTTCCTTGATCAGGTGCCAGGTCTCGTCGTTCATCTCCATCTGCACAAGGACATACCCAGGGAAGAACTTGCGCTCGCTCTTCCGCTTCTGTCCCTCGCGCATCTCCACGACTTCTTCGGTGGGAACCAGGATATCGCCAAAGCTGTCCTCCATGCCGTAGCGCTGGATGCGTTCGTTCAGCGACTTCTTGACCTGGTTCTCGAAACCGGAATAGGCGTGTACCACGTACCAGCGCATGGTCATTGGATCAGGCTCCCTGTCCGGTCAGGATCTGCACCGCCCACATCAGGAACATGTCCATCAGCCAGAGCATGATGCCCACCAATATGACCATGACCAGGACCATGAGGGTCGTCTGCACCGTTTCCTTGCGGGTCGGCCAGACGACTTTGCGGATCTCGATGGTCGCGCCCCTGATGAACTCGCGTGCCGTCTGCCCCGGGGCAGTGAACATCGCGATTCCACCGGCTATCGCTACCGCCGCCAGGATGGTCGCGACCCTGACGAGCAGGGCCTGATCCTCGTAGGCATAAAAGGCGAAGAGGCCGCTTACCAGCACCAGCCCCGCCAACGATAGTTTCAGCTTGTCTGCCATCAAGGGTTCGACTTCCGTTGTATGGCAGGCCAGGAGGGACTCGAACCCCCAACCTGCGGTTTTGGAGACCGCTGCTCTGCCAATTGAGCTACTGGCCTAGAAAAACTCGTGCAAGCGAGAGGGCGAAGCATCGTCCCAGAGGCTCTTCCCTCCGGGCCGATGCTTCGCCCCGCGCCGCGCGTATTACTCGACGATCTTGGAGACGACGCCGGCGCCGACGGTCCGGCCACCCTCGCGAACCGCGAAACGCAGGCCGTCCTCCATCGCGATCGGCGCGATCAG
>JBNJEU010000035.1:0-16641 GCA_051746205.1 Pseudomonadota bacterium | reverse complement strand
CAATCTCTGTGAGACTTTTGTCACGGTCCGGCGCACCCCCCTGCCCGGTCCCGGCACACCCTCCGAAACCAGACCTCGCACTTCCCCCCCCTCCCCGCATATTGCCTGTTCCCTCTCGTTTGGCCATGATGGGATCAAATACCAGAGAGGAGCGAGCCGCCATGAGCGAACAGAATGCCGCCGGCCATGACACCATCACCTGCGCCACCTGCCACGCCGAGGTGCCGACCTCCGCTGCCCATACCTTCGAGGGCGAGGACTACGTCCAGTACTTCTGCGGACTGCAGTGCATGACCAGCTGGAAGGAGGAACAGGGCATCCCGGACTCGGACGAGGACGGCAAGGCGTAAGGCGGAGAACGAGGCCCCGGAATCCGTCGGAGCGGAGCCGCCAACCAAAGGGCGGCGCGTGTTGCGGACCGGGTCGGGGCGTCGGTACGGCATCCACGACCCGGGGGCGTCAGCGGCCATGGATGGCCGCTGTCGAGCCTACACGGATGTATTCACGGCGTCCCCCGGGGCGTGGATGCCGTACCGACGCCCCGACCCGGTCCGCAACACCCCGAACATGAGCACCCCGGTCCGGAAACCGAGCCCGGACCACCTCAGGCCCTCTCCACCGGAAACGCCAGCACCTCATCCAGCCGCTCCGCCCCGACGACCCCCATGACCAACCGATCCACCCCCAGTGCCACCCCGCAGCACTCCCCCAGACCGCTCTCCAGAGCCGCCAGCAGCCGCTCGTCCAGCGCCACCGGCTCCAGACCGCGCTTTCGCCGCCGGGCATTGTCCGCCTCGAACCGCGCCCGCTGCTCGACGGCATCGTCCAGTTCGTGGAAGCCGTTGGCCAGTTCCATGCCGTGGAGGTAGACCTCGAAACGCTCAGCCACCGCCGGATCGCCGGGACGGATCCGCGCCAGCGCGGCCTGATCGACGGGGTAGTCGGTGAGCACCACCAGCCCCTGCTCCGCCAGCCACGGCTCCACATGGTGGGTCAGCAGCCAGTCGCGCCAGACGGCGGGGGCCGTCCCCAGGCCCGTGGGAACCTCGCCCCGGCCGTGACCGGCGGCGGCCCGATCGGCGGCCGCGGCACGCCAATCGTCGAGGGTGGCGGTGTGGGGGTCGGGACCGCCAACAGCGGCGAAGGCCTCGCGGACGGTCAGTGTCCGCGCCGGGATCGGCTCCCCCGTCCCAGCGCGCACCAGTTCGACGAGCTCGTCGACAAAGGCCATCGGGGCGACCCCGGGACGGTACCATTCCAGCAGGGTGAATTCGGGATTGTGCCGCCGGCCGCGCTCTTCCTGACGGAACGCCCGGGCGAACTGGTAGATGGGGCCGCTACCGGCGGCCAGCAGCCGCTTCATGGGGAATTCGGGGGAGGTGGCGAGACAAACCGGATGGTCGCCGCCGGGGCCGGACCAGTGGCTCTTCAGGGGTTCGACGGCGGGATCGGGATTGCCGGCAACGGAAAGGACCGGGGTCTCCACCTCGAGATAGCCGCGCGCCTCCAGGAAGTCGCGCAGCCGCCGACGCACGGCCGCGGCGGCGACCAGCGCCTCGCGCGAGGCGGTCGGCCGCCAGTCCTCGGCCAACGGATCTACTCCTTGACCCGCCCGAGGTATTCACCCGTGCGGGTGTCCACCTTGATGACATCGCCCTCGTTCATGAACAGCGGCACCTTGACCACCGCGCCGGTCTCCAGCGTCGCCGGCTTGGTGCCGCCCTGAGCGGTATCGCCCTTGAGGCCGGGGTCGGTCTCCACCACCTTCAGGGTGACGTGGTTGGGCGCCTCGACCACCAGCGGCGCGCCGTTGTAGAGGGTGACCTGGCACATGTCCTGTTCCTTGAGCCACTGCGCGGTATCACCGACGATGTTCTTGTCGGCGCTGTACTGCTCGAAGCTCTCCGGGTCCATGAAGTGCCAGGCTTCGCCGTCGTTGTAGAGGTACTGGAGATCCAGTTCCAGGACATCGGCCGATTCCATCGACTCGCCGGACTTCAGGGTCCGCTCCACCACGCGGTTGGTATTGAGATTGCGCAGCTTCACGCGGGTAAAGGCCTGGCCCTTGCCCGGTTTCACGAACTCCACATCGGCGATGATGCACGGATCACCCTCGCTCATCACCTTGAGCCCGTTCTTCAATTCGTTGGTACTATAGGTCGCCATGTCTGCCTCGTGCCCGAAAATGACCCGCCCATGATAGCGCGAAGCCCCGCCCCGACGCACACCCTTCCGGAGTGGCAACGGCTCGCCGCCGAGGCGATCCGCGATCCGGACGAACTCTGGCACCGGCTGCGGCTGCCGCTGGCGAGCCTGCCGGCAGCGCGGCGCGCCGCCGAGACCTTCGGCCTGCGCGTCCCGGAACCCTTCCTCGCACGCATCCGCCCCGGCGATCCCGACGACCCGCTCCTGCGCCAGGTCCTGCCCGTGGCGGCGGAGCTCGAAACCGCCACCGCCTTCGGACCGGATCCGGTGGGCGACGGCGCCGCCCGGAGTGCCCCGGGCCTGCTGCGCAAGTACCATGGCCGCGCCCTGCTGCTCGCCTCCGGCGCCTGCGCCGTCCACTGCCGCTACTGCTTCCGCCGCCACTACCCCTATCACGAGGCCGGCGCCGGCCACTGGGATGCGGCCCTGGACGCCCTCGCCGCCGACCCGACCATCGAAGAGGCGATTCTCAGCGGCGGCGATCCCCTGAGCCTCACCGACGGCCGCCTGGACACTCTCCTCGAGCGCCTGGAGGCCATCCCCCATCTGCGGCGCCTGCGCCTGCACACCCGTCAGCCCATCGTGATCCCCCAGCGGGTCACCACCGAACTCGTCCAGCGCCTGAGCACCAGCCGGCTGCAGCCGATCGTGGTCCTCCACGCGAACCACCCCGACGAATTCGACACCGCCGTCGACACCGCCTGCCACCACCTCCGCGCCGGCGGCGCGACCCTGCTCAACCAGGCCGTGCTGCTGGCCGGCGTCAACGACACCATCGAGACCCAGACCGCCCTCTCCCGGCGCCTGTTCACCGCCGGCATCCTCCCCTACTACCTGCACGCGCTGGACCGCGTCAGCGGCGCGAGCCACTTCGAGAGTCCGGTGGATCCGGAGGCACTGATGGAGGGTCTGCGCACCCGGCTACCGGGCTATCTGGTCCCGAGCCTGGTCCGCGAGAACGCGGGAGCGCCGTACAAACAGCCACTGGCCTGAAGCGAGGAGCTCCCTGAAAGCGGAGAGGCCGGACGCGGCGGACGGGGGTGGGGGCATGACCGAAGGGCGTCGGCCGCAGGGATGCGGCCGTCGAGCCTGCACGGACGTATTCACGGCGTCCCGCCGGTCATGCCCCCACCCCCGTCCGCCGCGTCCGGCCTCTCCGCTTTCAGGGCACGGAAGAATGGGGAAAAGGAGTCATTACGGCTGCTCCGCCGCCCGCCGGTAGAAGGCCACGAACGGTGCCGGGTAACGCAACATGCCGCCCTTCTGCAGGCATCCCTCGGAGAACTCGATGGCGCTCATGAAATCATCTGCCACCGGCAACCCGTGTTCCAGCCCGAAGTCGCCCAGTGGCCGGAACCCCAGCCGCTGGTAGAAACTCGGGAAGCCCACTTCGATCACCGCTGGATACCCCATGTCCCGCGCCTTGTCCAGACCACGGCGAACCAGCTCGGTCCCGATCCCGCGATGGGTCCGCGACGGAACGACCGCTGTCGGCGCCAGGGTCAGGACGGTCGTGTCGCCATGGCTGGTGTTCAGCCGGGTCCGGAAGAACATTATGTGGCCGGCGACACGGCCGCCCTCCTCCGCCACCAGGGACAGATCGGGGACGTAGGCGTCGGTGTTGCGCAACTCCCCCACCAGACGCGCCTCCGCCTCGCTGGAGAAGGCGCTGTGGTTGATGGTGTCGATGGCCGCCGCGTCGGCGGGCGTTTCGGGACGAATGGACGAGTCCGAGCCGGCCTCGTGGTCGATGACTGCCGCGTTACCCATACTCCACCTCCGATAGAAGCCGGAACCCGCATGCGGGTCGTGTTACAACTTTCTTGCATTGGAGTATAGGAGAGCCACACCAGAAAGACAGGGGTAAGTGGCTGCGAATTTTCAGCGACCGGAACGCAGCGCGTCGATGCGCTCCTCGAGCGGCGGATGGGTCATGAACAGCCGCTTCAGGCCACTCTTCGTGACCATGCCGGAGATGCCGAAGGCAGCCATCTTGTCGGGCAGGTGGGGCTCGCCGGCGTGGCGGCGCAGGGCCTCCAGGGCGCCGGCCATGCTTTCACGACTGGTCAGACCGGCGCCGTCGGCGTCGGCGCGGAACTCGCGACGGCGGCTGAACCACATGACGATGATCGAGGCGAGCACCCCGAGCACCAGCTCGGCGACGATCGCCGTGATCCAGAAGGCCGGGCCGTGGCCGTTCTCGGTCTTGAAGACCACGCGATCCACCAGATGGCCGATGATCCGGGAGAGGAAGATCACGAAGGTGTTCACCACCCCCTGGATCAGCGCCAGGGTGACCATGTCGCCGTTGGCCACGTGGCTGACTTCGTGGGCCAGCACCGCCTCCACTTCGTCGCGACCCATATTCCGCAGCAGGCCGGCGCTCACCGCCACCAGGGCGTTGTTGCGGTTCCAGCCGGTGGCGAAGGCGTTGGGGTCCGGGGAATCGAAGATGGCCACCTCCGGCATGCCGATGCCGGCGCGCCGGGCCTGATCGCGGACCGTTTCCACCAGCCACTGCTCGGCGGCGTTGCCCGGCTGCTCGATGACCCGGGCGCCGGTCATGCGCTTGGCCGTCCACTTGGAGATGGCCAGCGAGATCAGCGAGCCGCCGAAGCCGATGACCGCCGCGAAGACCAGCAGGGCATTATAGTCCAGACCGACCCCGGCCTCGTCGAGGATCCCCTCGAACCCCAGCAGGCGCATGGTGATGGACAGCACCACCAGGATGGCGAGATTGGTCCCCAGAAAGAGTGCGATGCGCAACATCGGAATCCGTGCTCCTGTTCTGATTGGCCGGAAGGGTGTGTTCAGTTCGGCGGAGACCGCCGGCTCGATGACCAATATAGGGCCGTTTCGCGCCGACACAAGTCCCCGCCGCCGGTTTGACCCCCCACCCGCGACCGGGCTATCTTGCCGCCACACGCGATCAGGGGGGAGTCCCACGTGAGCGAGACCACAGACGAGACCACACCGGCCGCCGAAGGTTCCGAGGCCCCGTTGCGCCCCGAGGAGTTCGAACAGGCGCTGGCGGAACTGGAGGGACTGGTGGAGCGCATGGAACAGGGCGACCAGACCCTGGAGGAATCTCTGCGCGACTTCGAGCGCGGCATCCGCCTCTCCAATCAGTGCGGCGAAGCGCTGAAGGCCGCCGAGCAGCGAGTCGCCACCGTCACCGGCGACAGCGATCCGGGTCCCGAGGACGCATGAGCCTGACCCTCCGTACATCCGCCGAGCGGGTCGAGGCCGCCCTGGCGGCCAACCTGCCGGCGACCGACGTCGCCCCCCAGCGTCTCCACCAGGCCATGCGCTACGCCACTCTGGACGGCGGCAAGCGCGTGCGCCCCTATCTGGTCTACGCCTGCGGCGAGGCCCTGGGCGCGCCCCTGGAATGGCTGGACGCCCCGGCCATGGCAGTGGAGTGCATCCACGTCTACTCGCTGGTCCACGACGACCTGCCGGCCATGGACGACGACGACCTGCGCCGTGGCCGCCCGACCTGCCACAAGGCCTACGACGAGGCCACCGCCATCCTCGTCGGCGACGCCCTGCAGGCTCACGCCTTCACCCTGCTTGCCGGCAACACCGCCGTTCCCGCGGAACGTCGTCTGGCCATGGTCGCGGCCCTCAGTGACGCCGCCGGCGCCCCGGGGATGGTCGGCGGTCAGGCGCTGGACATCGACGCGGTGGGACGCGATGCCGACCAGGCCACCCTGGAGGCGATGCACCGCCGCAAGACCGGGGCCCTGATCCGGGCCAGCGCCGCCCTCGGGGCCCTGGCCGCCGACGCCGACGACGACGCCCTCGCGGCAGTGGACCGGTACGCCGCCGGGCTCGGCCTCGCCTTCCAGATCCAGGACGACATCCTCGACGTCACCGGCGACGCCGCCACCCTCGGCAAGGCCGGCGGTGCCGACGCCGCCCGCGACAAGCCGACCTATCCGGCCCTGCTCGGCCTCGACGGCGCCCGCGAGCACGCCGCGACCACGGCTGCCGAAGCCGAGGCCGCACTGAACGGCCTCGGCCCGACCTTCGAACCGCTGCGCGAACTGGTCCGCTACGTCATCGAACGCGACCACTGAACTTGCCTGAACGGGGCCGAAGGGTCATCATTAGCGGTTTCCGGTTGACTGCTCGAGACATGTCCCACGGCGCCTATCCCCTGCTGGAGAGCATCCATGAACCCGCCGATCTCCGCGAGCTGCCCGAGGGCCGGCTGGTGGAGCTCGCCGACGAACTGCGCCGCTTCCTGGTGGAATCCGTGGCGAGCACCGGAGGGCACCTGTCGGCGGGACTCGGCACCGTCGAGCTGACCATCGCCCTGCACCGGATCTTCCGGACCCCGGAGGATCGCCTGGTCTGGGATGTCGGCCACCAGAGCTACCCGCACAAGATCCTCACCGGCCGCCGCGAGGCCATGAACACCATGCGCCAGCACGGCGGCCTCAGCGGCTTCCCCCGGCGCGCCGAGAGCCCCTACGACACCTTCGGCGTCGGCCACTCCAGCACCTCCATCAGCGCGGCGCTGGGCATGGCTCTGGCGAATCGCGAGACGCACCCGGAGCGCCGCGCGGTGGCGATCATCGGCGACGGCGCCATGACCGCCGGCATGGCCTTCGAGGCGCTGAACCACGCCGGCGACGTCGACGCCAACCTGCTGGTGATCCTCAACGACAACGACATGTCCATCTCGCCCAACGTCGGCGGGATGTCCAGCTATCTGGCGCGGATCCTCTCCGGGCGGATGTATGCCGGCATGCGCGAGGGCAGCAAGAAGGTCCTCTCCATCATGCCGCCGATGTGGGAGCTGGCGCGCCGGGCCGAGGAGCACGTCAAGGGCATGGTGGTGCCGGGAACCCTGTTCGAGGAACTCGGCTTCAACTACATCGGTCCCATCGACGGTCACGATCTCCCCGCCCTGCTGCGCACACTGGAGAACCTGCGCCGGCTGGAAGGCCCGCAGTTCCTCCACCTGGTGACCCGCAAGGGCAAGGGCTACGAGCCGGCGGAAGAGGAACCGACCCGCTACCACGGGGTCGGTCGCTTCAACCCCGAGGACGGCACCCTGGAGACCGGGACCACGCCGTCCGGGCCGAGCTACACCCGGATCTTCGGTGACTGGCTGGAGGCCGTCGCCGAACGCGACGAACGAGTCCACGCCATCACCCCGGCGATGCGCGAAGGCTCCGGTCTGGTGGGCTACTCCGAGCGCTTCCCGCAGCGCTACCATGACGTCGGCATCGCCGAGCAGCACGCGGTGACCCTGGCCGCCGGCATGGCATGCGAGGGACTGAAACCGGTGGTGGCCATCTACTCCACCTTCCTGCAACGCGCCTACGACCAGGCGATCCACGACGTGGCGCTGCAGGGTCTCGACGTCCTGTTCGCCATCGATCGGGGCGGCCTGGTGGGGCCGGACGGTCCGACCCACGCCGGCAGTTTCGATCTGAGCTACCTGCGCTGCATCCCGAACATGGTGGTAATGACGCCGGCGGACGAGGCGGAGTGCCAGGCGCTCCTGCAGACCGGGCTGGAACATCCCGGTCCGGCGGCGGTGCGCTACCCGCGCGGTACCGGGCCCGGGCAGCTGCCCGCCGATCCTGCCACGACGCCGCCGGCGGCGCTGCCGCTGGGCCGGGGCGAGGTCCGGCGGGAGGGGTGCGAGGTGGCGATCCTCGCCTTCGGCACCGTGCTCGGGCCGGCACTGGAGGTGGCCGAGGCCCTCGATGCGACCGTGGCCAGCATGCGCTTCGTCAAGCCGCTGGACACCGCCCTGGTGGACCGGCTTGCCGCCGAGCACACCCTGCTGGTGACCGTCGAGGAGAACGCCCGCGAGGGGGGCGCCGGCGGCGCCGTGCTGGAACACCTGAGCACGCGCGACGACGCCCCCGCCACCCTGGTCCTCGGCCTGCCCGACCGCTTCCAGGAGCACGGCGAGCGCGGCGAACTGCTGGCCGAGGCGGGGCTCGACGCCACCGGCATCCGCCGCGCCATCGAGGCGCGCCTGGCCGCGCCCGACAAGGGCTGAAATTGGACTCGGTCTAACCCGACCTGTAGACTTGGATCATCATGAGCGCCCTGTATACCGCCCGCATCGTCACCGACTTCGCCGCCGCGCACCAGTTGCACGGCTACGACGGTCCGTGCGCCCGCCTCCACGGCCACAACTGGAAGGTGGAAGTGGAGGCCGAGTGCCGCGACCTCAACGCCATCGGCATCAGCATCGATTTCAAGGATCTCAAGAACGCGACCCGGGAACTCACCGAGGCCCTGGACCACCGCAATCTGAACGAGATCCCCCCGTTCGACCGCGAGAATCCAACGGCCGAGAACATCTCGGCCCACCTCTATCGGGAACTTGCCGCGAAACTGAATGACGGGCGCGTGCGGATCCGTGCGGTCACCCTCTGGGAGACCGACCGGGCCTGCGTGCGCTACTCGGAGGACTGACCCCCATGAGCGATACCCAGAAGCCCACCATCGAGGACGTCCAGGCCAGTGCCGATGTCCGCAACATCCCCATCAACAAGGTCGGGATCAAGGACATCCGGCATCCGGTCCGGGTGCGGGATCGCACCGGCGGCGAGCAGCACACCATCGCCAACTTCAACATGTACGTGAACCTGCCGCACAATTTCAAGGGCACGCACATGTCTCGCTTCGTGGCCATCCTGAACAACCACGACTACGAGATCACGGTGAAGTCGTTCAAGGACATGCTGCGGGAGATGACCCACACCCTCGAGGCCGAGGCGGGTCACATCGAGATGAGCTTCCCCTACTTCGTCAACAAGCAGGCCCCGGAGAGCGGCGTCCAGAGCCTGATGGACTACGACGTCACCTTCATCGGCGACTTCACCGAGGGCAAGCCGCAGATGACCCTGAAGGTTCAGGTGCCGGTGACCAGCCTCTGCCCCTGCTCCAAGCAGATCAGCGAATACGGCGCCCACAACCAGCGCTCGCACATTACCGTGGCCGCGCGCACCCGCGACTTCGTCTGGATCGAGGAGATCATCAACATGGTCGAGCAGGAGGCGTCCTGCGAACTCTACGGGCTGCTCAAGCGCCCCGACGAGAAATACGTCACCGAGCGCGCCTACGACAACCCCAAGTTCGTCGAGGACGCCGTACGCGACGTGGCCGCCCGCCTCAACGCCGATCCGCGCATCGCCGGCTACGTGGTGGAATCGGAGAACTTCGAGTCCATCCACAACCACTCGGCCTATGCCCTGATCGAGAAGGACAAGGTGGCCGAGGGGTTCAACGTTCTGGACTGAATATTCAAGCCAGTCGGTATTCGTGGAAAAGGGAGGAGCCCCTCCCCCTTCCGGTCAGATCACACGTCTTCGCCCTCGATGATGCATTCCATCCGGTTTCTTCCCGCCTCTTTGGCCCGATACATGGCCGTATCGGCCGTCTTGTAAAGATCGGGGACCTGCACCTGATCACCCTGAATGATACCAATCCCGATACTGAGAGTCGGTGGTTCAGACAATTCATCGGGTAGAGGCATGCTTTTGACCTCGTCTCGCAGACGATTCATCAGGCCACAGGCCTCTTCTTTCCCGGATCCCGGAGGCAGAAGGATCGCGAATTCATCGCCGCCGATTCGTGCAAACAGGTCGGCTTCCCGGACATGCTTCTTGACGATCGAGACCAGCTCCTTCAATAGATAGTCACCCACATCGTGACCATGGGCATCATTGATCGTCTTGAACTTGTCGATATCGAAAAGAACAAGGGTGACTTTCAATCCGGACAAGCGAGCGTGCTCAACAACGGTCCTGGCAGCGTTATCAAACGCCCTGCGATTGGCTGCACCGGTGAGCGGATCACTCTCGGTCATGTTGATCAGTGAATTCCGCTCCTCCACATCGCTGGTAATATCCATGATAAAGCCTTCGATCTCAGCTCCATCCTCCTGATCGGATTCACTTTCATTCCTGTTTATACGAGCCGTCATGGATATCCATATCTTTTCTCCTGATTTTGTTTCGAACAGGATCTTTCGATTGCGCACTTCACCATGCTCGTTCAATTCTTCCAGGAAACGATCCCGGTCCCTCTTGTCATAATAGAACTGGGCCACGCTGGAGACTTGTTCCAGGGCCTCGTCCTGCGTATATCCCACCAGGGCAGCTGCATGCAAATTGATGTACAGCAAGGCGCCATTCCGGTTGGTACGGAAGAATCCCACGGGTGCCTGCTCGATCAGAAACCTGAAGGTACGTTCCTGAGCCAGCTTTTTTTCTTCTGCCTTGCGGGCCTCATTGATCACATAGTTGAACTGTCTGTTCAGATACGATATTTCGTCTTTTCCAGAAAACAGATCCCGGGGTGTCATGGAACCATCCAGGACTTCTCGAAAGTAGTTTGCCAAGCGGTATATCCGCGAGGCGGATCGCCCCACGAGTAACGAAACAATCGCAACCCCGACAAGCAGAATAATGGACGATACCGCAATAATGGGTTTACGCAGTTGAGAAAAGGATTCCGCCAGGGCCAACCGCGGGACAATGACCTTGACCCTCCAACCATTGGACATGGGTTTGCTTGAACCCACAAAGAAATTTTCATCACTCTGTGGAAGATCCCCGCTTTCAACGTATCCATCGTCTGTTCCGATAAACGGTTCACCCGTCTCATTCACCAGAAAGACGGAACTCCCGGATGGTAACTGCATTTCTTCGAGAATCCTGGCAAGTCCTTCGAATCTCATGTCGGTCGAGAGAACACCGACCTTTTCACCGTCCAGATGGATCGGAGAAACGGTGCTGACAACCATTTCATTCGTTATGGCTTCCTCGTAGGGCGATGTCCATGCCACGCCCTCATCGATCGCCACACCGGCCTCATACCACGGCCTCTTTCGCGGATCATAACCCTCGGGAAGATCCCCATCGGGATAATACTCGATCGTACCATCAGTGAGCCCGTAATAAATAAAGAAATAACTCTCCAGGACCCGAGTGCTGATTTCCCACTCACGAAACAGCCGGTCAAACGAAACCTCACCACGGATCCGTTTCAAAAGGGTCTCGCTTTCTGAAAGGGCCTTTGCCGTTTTGTTTCTCGGAGCAATCCACAGCTCTTCGATTGAACTGGCAGCCGTATTTACAAGTTGCTGTGTTTCTTTCTCCTGTTCTTCAACAGCAACTCCTCGCGCTGTCTCAAAACCGATGAGCACAAGGGCGAACATCAGTATTCCGCCAATGGTCGGGATCAGGACCATCAGCATCAGAGGGATTGATAATTTAGGGATTTTCAGTGACACACTCGCATCCCTTCATCAGAAGATATTATTCCACAGAGAAAAGCCGACACCCCGCTCGGATCAATAATTCAAGACTCCCATCGGATCCGTGTTTCGCATAAAGCGTAGTTTCCCGGCAGTTTTGTTTCAAGCATTCATGTCAACGAGTTGTAAACAGTTCAGCTTGACTTCACCAGTCGGTATCGGTGCGGATGCGGTAGCGTTCACCGCGTTCTTCAGTGAGATCGACTTCGACCCTCGGACCCCAACCATGGAGAGAGTCGCGAGCACGGATCAGGAGGGTATCAACATCACGGGGAATGCGAACATCGCGCAGGGTGCTGATGCGCTCGGGTGCCTGGACGCGCGGGGTATGGAAGCGCTCTTCCCCGAACACCTGGTGATCGGGGCTGTGGACATGCCAGCGATCGAGGAAGTGATAGTCATCCGTATCACTGTGACTCAGGGTGACCGTAATGCGCCAGTGGCGCGCTTCCCGATTGAGTTCGACCCAGGTCACTTCCGGCTTGCCGGCACTGGCGGTCGTCGGCAACAGAAGAGCCGCCGTCAGCCCCAGCAGCACGACCAGGGCCAGGAGGGCCGTCCCCTTGTCAGTCGCTGTCACCATGTTCTCACCCCTCGCGGGAAAGGGGACCGTCCCCTTTTCTTTAGTAGACCGGGACCAGGGCGTAGCCCTGATTCTGATAGCCCATCACGGCGATGAAGCCGCTGCGCACCACTTCCAGCTCGTCCAGCACGGTGTCGTTGTCGACGCCGTAGGCGCGGGTGGCGCCCCCGCAGACCTCCATGCGGATGCCGAGTTCGTCCAGAGTCTCGATCTGCTCGGCGATGGCCTCCAGGGTCTCGGCATGATCCATGTAGATTTCCGGCTCCGGCTCGGTGGTGATGAACTTCACCGCCTTGGCGATGAAGACCAGCCGCAGATCGGGCTCGACCCCCTCCTTCAGAAGGTTCTCGTGGTTGCTCTCGATGGCGCGCAGGTAGGCCAGCATGGCCTCGGGATCCGACTTGCGCATGTCGTAGACCGCCTTCATGGTCTCGACGCCCTCGGTGGCCTCGCGATTGTCGAGCTCCGCGAGGACCGGGGTCGCGACCAGCAGGGACAGTGCGAGGCCAAGGACTACGTGGGGCATGCAGCGCATGGCTCCTCCTTCCAATCGTTGTTGTATTCGTTTCCCGGAAAAGGGGACAGCCCCCTTTTACGGCGATGTAGAGCCCTTCATACCAGAGTCGGGCCCTGGTACGCCAGATGGAGCACGACCAGCGCCATCAGCCCGGCGGCGATGTCGTCCAGCATCACCCCCCAGCCGCCGGGGAGGTTGCGGTCGATCCAGCCCACCGGCGGCGGCTTGACGATGTCGAAGAAGCGGAAGGCGATGAAACCGGCCACCGCCCATTCCCAGGCGTGGGGCAGCGCCGCCATGGCGAGCAGGTAGCCGGCCACCTCGTCCCAGACGATGCCGGGGTGGTCGTGGATGCCGAGCACCCGGCCGGTCCGCCCGCAGAGCCAGACGCCGACCAGGGTAACGGCCAGCACCGCCAGCAGATAGCCGGTCAGCGGCAGATGGGCCAGCGGCCACCAGAGGGCGACGCCGACCAGAGTGCCGACGGTGCCCGGCGCCTTCGGCGACAGGCCGGTGCCGAAGCCCAGCGCGAGCAGATGGCCCGGATCGCGAAGCAGCGCCGGGCTCGGGGGGGCGGGTTGGTCGCTCATGCCGAATCTCCCGTGAAGTGGTCGTGGCCGGAAATCGCCGGGGTGGTCACATGGCCCTCGGCATCCTCCAGCCGCAGCCCGGCGTCCGCCTCGATGGTGCCGATTCGTGTCACCGGCAGACCACCGGCACGCACCGCCTCGGCGGTGGCCGGGTCGGCGGCGGTGAAGAGCAGCTCGTAGTCATCGCCGCCGTGGAGGGCGGCATCGAGGGCCGCCTCGGCGCCCAGGGCGGCGATGGCGGCTTCGGAGACCGGCATGGCCTCGCCCTCCAGCCGCGCGCCGACACCGCTCGCCGTCAGGATGTGGTGGAGATCGGCAAGCAGCCCGTCGGAGATGTCGATGGCGGCGGTGGGGGCGGAAGTCCCCTTTCTGCGTGCAAAAAGGGGACTGTCCCCTTTTCCGCCGTCCCCGGTTCCCAGCCGCGGCTGCGGCCGGTAGTACCGCCGCAGCAGGGTCTCCGCCACGGCCGGTTCGGGCTCGATCTCTCCCAGGGCCACGCGCAGCCCAGCCAGCCCCTCGCCCAGGCAGCCGGTCACGTAGATGTCGTCGCCGATCCGCGCGCCATCACGCCGCAGTGGCCACTCACTCCAGCCGGCGACGCCGACGGTGATGGCCAGCGGCCCCCGGGTGGTGTCGCCACCGACCAGGGCGACCGTGTGCGCCCTCGCCAGCGCCCCGAAGCCCTCGGCGAAGGCGGCGAGCCAGTCGGGATCGGCCTCGGGCAGGGTCAGGGCCAGGGTGGCCCAGGCCGGTTGAGCGCCCATGGCGGCGAGATCGGAGAGGTTCACCGCCAGCGCCTTGTGGCCGATGGCGGCGGGGTCGGCGTCGGCGGGGAAGTGGCGGTCCGCCACCAGGGTGTCGGTGGCCCAGACCAGACGACGGCCGTCGTCCGGGGTGCGCAGCAGCGCGCCGTCGTCGCCGACACCGAGTTCGACATCGGCGCGGCGCGCCCCGGCATGGGCGAAGTAGCGACCGATGAGCTCGAATTCGTTCACTTCGGCCCCGGCCGCCGGGTCACTGCGGGGAGCTGGCGCCGATCTCCACCGCGCGGATCGCGTGAGCGGCGCGGTCGAGGATGGCGTTGACGTAGCGGTGGCCCTGCTCGCCGCCGAACTGCTTGGCCAGCTCCACCGCCTCGCTGATCACCACCCGCCACGGCACCTCCGGGCGGTCCAGCAGCTCGAACGCGCCGATGCGCAGGATGGCGCGCTCCACCGGATCCACCTGCTGCAGATCGCGATCCAGATAGGGGCTGACGGCCGCGTCGACGCGCACCAGATCCGCCGGCACGCCGTGGATCAGCGCGCTGAAGTACTCACGGTCGGCGCCGTCCGCGGCCTGGGTCTCCAGGATGTGGCGTTCCACCTCACCGACGTTGTTACCGGTAAGCTGCCACTGATAGAGCCCCTGCACCGCCGCCCGCCGGGCGCGGTGCCGTTCGCGGGAGGCCTTCAAGAACCACCGCCTCCCAGACCGCGCAGGCAGTTGGCCGTCTCGATGGCGGAAATGGCCGCCTCGGCGCCCTTGTTGCCGGCCTTGGTGCCGGCGCGCTCGATGGCCTGCTCGATGCTGTCCACGGTGAGCACCCCGAAGGCCACCGGCAGGTCCTCCTCCAGACTGACCTGGGCCAGCCCCTTGGAGCACTCGCCGGCGACGTAGTCGAAGTGCGGCGTGCCGCCCCGGATCACGCAGCCCAGGGCGATGATGGCGTCGAACCGGCCGGCGCGCGCCAGTCGGCGGGCGGCCAGCGGCATCTCGTAGGCGCCGGGGACCAGCACCTGCTCGATGTCGGACTCCTTCACGCCGTGGCGCGTCAGGGTATCCAGCGCGCCGTCGCGCAACCGGCCGACGATGAAATCGTTGAAGCGGCCCACCACCAGGCCGACGCGCAGACCGGCGGCCTGGAAATCCCCTTCATGGGTCGTGATGCTCATGGTTCACCCTTTCTGTTCAGTTGTTGTCGTTGCCGTCGACGTACTCCACCACCTCGAGGCCGTAGCCGGAGAGGGCGTGGAGACGCTTCGGCGCGCTCAGGACCCGCATCCGGCGCACGCCGAGTTCGGTGAGGATCTGGGCGCCGATGCCGTAGGTGCGCAGGTCGTCGCTGGCGCCCTCCCCCGGCAGCTCGACGCCCTGGTCGCGCAGCTCCCAGTCGCGCAGGCGGTTGAGCATGGCCTGCTCGTTCTCCGGCGGGCGCAGGATCACGGCCACGCCGCTCTCCGCCTCGGCCAGCCGCGCCAGGGCGTCGTCCAGCGGCCAGCCGCACTCGCCGCGCCGGCTCAGCACCGCGTCGCAGAGGCCGTCGTGGACGTGGACCCGCACCAGCGTCGGCGTCTCCGGCTCCGGCTCGCCCTTCACCAGCGCCCAGTGCAGTCGCTGATCGCTGAGATCGCGGAAGGCGACCATCCGGAAATCGCCGTGGACCGTCGGCATGCGCGTATCGGCCACCCGCTCCACGGTCTGCTCGTTGCGCAGCCGGTACTCGATGAGATCGGCGATGGTGCCCATGCGCAGGCCGTGTTCGGCGGCGAACGTCTCCAGGTCGGGCCGGCGCGCCATGGTGCCGTCCTCGTTGAGGATCTCGACGATCACCGCCGCCGGCTCCAGTCCGGCCAGCCTCGCCAGATCGCAGCCGGCCTCGGTGTGGCCGGCGCGGGTCAGCACGCCGCCGGGCTGCGCCATCAGCGGGAAGATGTGGCCGGGCTGCACCAGGTCGTCGGGGCCGGCATTGGCATCCACGGCGGCGCGCACGGTCACCGCGCGGTCGGCGGCCGAGATCCCGGTGGTGACCCCTTCCGCCGCCTCGATGGAGACGGTGAAGTTGGTCGACTCGCCCGGGTTCTTGTCGTTGACCATCAACGGCAGATTGAGCTGACGGCAGCGCTGCTCCGTCAGGGTCAGGCAGATGAGGCCGCGGCCGTAGCGCGCCATGAAGTTGATGTCCTCGGGGCGCGACCAGGAGGCGGCCATGAGGAGATCGCCTTCATTCTCGCGATCCTCGTCGTCCATGATGACGACCATCTTGCCCTGGCGGATGTCGTCGATGATGTCTTCTGTGCGGTCGAGTGGCATGGGGTGCGAGTATCCGGGTCCTGTGGGTGTCTGGCAAGGGTTGAGAGCACCGGGTGGCGGGGTCGGCCGATCCCGGGGGACGCCGTGAATACATCCCTGTAGGCTCGACGGCCGCATCCCTGCGGCCGACGCCCCCGGGCTCGACCGGCCCCGCCACCCGGCACGTTCCCCCGTGCTGTTATGTTCCGCCTATAAAACCGTGCTCGGCGAGGAACGCGCGGTCGATGGCCTGGCCCGGCTCGGCGGCGGCGTCGCCGAGCAGCAGGCGTTCCAGGTAGCGCGCGACCAGGTCGACCTCGATGTTGATGCGGGTGCCGGGGCGCCAGCCGTCGATGGTGGTCTCCGCCAGGGTGTGGGGGACGATGTTCAGTTCGAA
>JBNJEU010000034.1:0-18145 GCA_051746205.1 Pseudomonadota bacterium | reverse complement strand
CAGCGCCAGCGCCGTGTTGGCGGCAACATAGATGGAGGAGTAGGTCCCGACCACGACCCCGGCCAGCAGGGCCACAGCAAAGCCGTGAATGGTCTCGCCACCCACGGTCGCCAGGGCAATGAGGACCAGAGCGGTGGTCAGCGAGGTCATCAAGGTGCGCGAGAGCATCTGATTGAGAGAGGCGTCCACCACCTCTTCCCGCGTGCCCTTGCGCATGCGCCGGAAATTCTCGCGGATCCGGTCGAAGACCACGATGGTGTCGTTGAGGGAATAGCCGATCACCGCCAGCAGGGCCGCCAGCACCGTCAGGTCGAACGAGATCCCCAGCAGCGAGATGAACCCCAGCACCAGGAGCAGGTCGTGGGCCAGGGCCGCCACCGAGCCCACCGCGAAGCGGTACTCGAAGCGCAGGGCGACGTAGATGAGCACCCCGATCATGGCGTAGATCAGCGCCAGCCCGCCGTCGTTGGTCAGCTCCTCGCCCACCTGCGGGCCGACGAACTCCACCCGGCGCATCTCCGCGCCGCTGTCGCCCTCGCGCAACGTCGCGAGGACCGATTCGCTGACCTGGGCGTCGGACATCTCCTCGTGCGGCGGCACCCGGATCAGGACATCCCGGGCGGTACCGAAGGTCTGTACCACCGCATCACCGAAGCCGGCCTCGTCCAGCCGACCTCGGACCTCGTCCAGGGCCACGGTGTCGGGATACCCCACCTCGACCACGGTGCCACCGGTAAAGTCGATGCCGAGATTCAGCCCCCGGAAGAAGAGCGCCGCCACGGCGATGACGATCAGCACCGCCGAGACCACGGTCGCGCCACGACGCCCGTTCATGAATCGAATCTGCGGTACGCTTCTGAAGAAATCCATTGCTGCCGCCCCCTAGCCGATGGAGACGCTGGACAGGCGCCGCTTGCGCCCCCAGGTCAGGTTGACGATGGCTCGGGTCACCATGATGGCGGTGAACATCGAGGTGGCGATGCCGATGCTGAGCGTGATGGCGAAGCCCTTCACCGGCCCGGTGCCGAAGACGAACAGCACCACCGCCGCGATGAGCGTGGTGACGTTGGCGTCGGCGATGGTCGACAGCGCCTTCTCGTAACCGGCACTGATGCTCGCCTGCGGTGTGTTGCCGTTGCGCAGTTCTTCGCGGATGCGCTCGAAGATCAGCACGTTGGCGTCCACCGCCATGCCGACGGTGAGAACAATACCGGCGATGCCCGGCAGAGTCAGGGTCGCCTGCAGCATCGACAGGACCGCGAGGATGATGACCAGATTCAGGGCCAGCGCGGCGTTGGCCACCAGCCCGAACCCCTTGTACCAGATCACCATGAGCACCAGGACCAGGACAAAACCGATGATCACCGAGGCGAAACCGCGGTCGATGTTCTCCTGCCCCATGCTCGGTCCGACGGTGCGTTCCTCGACGATGTCGATGGGTGCGGCCAGGGCACCGGCACGCAGCAGCAGGGCCAGGTCGCGGGCCTCCTGGGTGCTGTCCAGACCGGTGATCTGGAAGCGGTTGGCGAGCTCGTCGCGGATCCGGGCAACGTTGATCACCTCCTCCACCCGCTCGGTGTACTCCTCCACCTCGTCGCCGACCTCGCGCACCCGGGTCTGGTTCTCGATGAAGACCACGGCCATCAGATTGCCGATGTTGTCGCGGGTCACGCGGCTCATCATCCGCGCGCCCTGGCCGTCGAGATTGATGAACACCGCCGGGCTGCCGGACTGCTGGTCGAGACCGGAGGAGGCGTCGGTGATGGAGTCGCCGGTCACGATGACCTGGCGCTCCAGCAGGATCGGGGTGCCGTCGCGCTCTTCATAGAGGCGCGCGTTCGGTGGGACCCGACCGCGTTCGGCCGCATCCCGGGGATCGCCTTCCTGATCCACCAGCCGGAACTCCAGGGTCGCCGTAGCGCCGAGGATGTCCTTGGCCCGCGCGGTGTCCTGCACCCCCGGTAGCTGAACCACGATGCGGTCGTTGCCCTGCCGCTGGATGATGGGCTCGGCCACCCCCAGCTCGTTGACGCGGCTGCGCAGGGTGGTGATGTTCTGAGTCAGCGCGAACTCGCGGACCTCGCGCTCACGCTCCTCGGAGAGGGCCACATGAAGCCCTGCGTTGCCTTCCACTGTTTCACTGTCGAATTCGAGATCGGGGAATTCGGCCCGCAGGAGCTCGAAGGCCGTTTCCCGGTCCGCGTCACGGCGGAAGGCCAGTTCCACCCGCCCCTCTTCGATGCGCAGAGTGGTGTACCGCAGACGTTCCTCGCGCAGCAGCGTGCGAAAGTCCCCCTCGTAGCGCTCCAGCGCCGTCTCCCGGGCCGCCTCCATGTCCACATCCATCAGGAAGTGGACCCCGCCGCGCAGGTCGAGGCCCAGGTACATCGGCTCGGCCCCCATGGCGCGCAGCCACTCCGGGGTCGCCGGCGCCAGATTCAGGGCCACGGTATAGGCGGGGTCGAGGCGGGCCCGCAGGCGGTCCGCCAGGGCCATCTGCTCGTCGGTGCTGGAGAGCCGGATCAGCATCGATCCGTTCTCCCGCATCTCCAGGCTCACCGCCTCGATGCCCTCGTCCTCGAGGGCACCGTGGACGACGTCCCGGATCCCCTCGTGCACCTCGTGATCGCGATCGGCGGAGATCTGGATGGCCGGGTCCTCGCCGAACAGATTGGGCAGGGCGTAGAGCCCCGCACCCACGACGATCACCAGGATGAGCAGGTATTTCCAGAGGGGGTAGCGGTTCATGGGGTGCTCAGAGGTCCTTCATGGTGCCCTTGGGCAGGACCGACGTGACGGTGTCACGCTGCACCTTCACCTCGGTACCCTCGGCAACCTCCACGGTCAGATACTGGTCGCCGACCTGGGTGATGCGACCGACGATGCCGCCGCCGGTGATCACCTCGTCGTCCCGCTCCAGGGACGAAACCAGGTTGCGATGTTCCTTGGCACGCTTCATCTGCGGACGGATGAGCAGGAAGTAGAACAGCACCACCAGAATGACCAGCGGCAGCAGGCTGGCCAGCATGTTCGGCTCCTGGGCGCCGGCCTGCTGGGCCATGGCGCTGGAAATGAAAAAGTCCATAAATTCCCCCGTGTTGTGCGGCTGGGTCGAAAGACGCCGGGCATTATGCCATAGACGGCACCGGCTGCGAGCGTCGCGCGTGGAAATCGGCCACGAAGTCCTCCAGTGTCCCGCCGGCAATCGCCGCACGCAACCCCGCCATCAAGGTCTGGTAGTAGTGCAGGTTGTGGATGGTGGCCAGCCGGGCCCCGAGGATCTCGTTGCTGCGCATCAGGTGGCGCAGGTAGGCGCGGCTGTAGTGGCGGCACGTGGGGCAGTCGCAGTCCGGATCCACCGGGCCGGTGTCCAGGCGGTGGACCGCGTGGCGGATGCGCACCACCCCGCTGTGGGTGAACAGGTGGCCGTTGCGGGCATTGCGGGTCGGCATCACGCAGTCGAACATGTCGACGCCACGCCGCACCGCTTCGACAATGTCTTCCGGCCGCCCCACTCCCATCAGGTAGCGCGGCCGTTCGACGGGCATGCGCGGGATCAGGCCGTCGAGCACCTGCAGCATCAATTCGTGGGGTTCGCCCACCGACAGACCGCCGATGGCATAGCCATCGAATCCGATGGCCTCCAGCCCGGCCAGCGACTCGGCGCGCAGGTCGTCGTGCATGCCGCCCTGGACGATGCCGAACAGCGCCGACGGATTGTCGCCGTGGGCGGCCCGGCTGCGCTCGGCCCAGCGCAGCGAGAGCTCCATGGAGGCGCGCGCGGTGGCCGCGTCGGCCGGATACGGGGTGCACTCGTCGAAGATCATCACCACATCGGCGCCCAGCGCGCGCTGCACCGCCATGGACTCCTCCGGGCCCATGAAGATCCGATCGCCGTTCACCGGCGAACGGAAGTGGACGCCCTCCTCGGTGATCGTGCGCATCTCGCCGAGGCTCCAGACCTGGAAGCCGCCGGAGTCGGTGAGGATCGGCCCCTCCCAGTGCATGAAGTCGTGCAGGTCGCCGTGGGCCGCGATGACCTCGGTGCCCGGGCGCAGCATCAGGTGGAAGGTGTTGCCGAGGATCATCCCGGCGCCGGTGGCGGCAACCTCCTCCGGGGTCATCGCCTTCACCGTGCCGTAGGTGCCCACCGGCATGAAGGCCGGGGTCGGCACCCGGCCGCGCGGGAAGATCAGCTCGCCGGAGCGCGCGGCGCCGTCGGTGGCGTGGCGCTTGAACTGCATGTGGCTCATGGGCCCTCCTCGGTGATGGCCGGCGGGGCCACTTCGGGGTCCGGATGGATCAGCATGGCGTCGCCATAGCTGAAGAAGCGATAGCGCGCCGCCACGGCGTGGGCATAGGCGTCCAGCATCCGCTGATGGCCACCGAAGGCACAGACCAGCATCATCAGAGTCGATTCCGGCAGGTGGAAGTTGGTGATCAGGGCGTCGGTGGCCCCGAAGGCGTAGCCCGGGCGGATGAAGATGTCGGTTTCGCCGCGAAAGGCGCGCACCCGCCCCGCCTCGCCGGCCGACTCCAGCACCCGCAGGCTGGTGGTACCCACCGCCACGACCCGGCCGCCGGCGGCGCGGACCGCGTTCAGCCGTTCGGCGGTGGCCGCGTCCAGGGCGGCAAACTCGCTGTGCATGCGGTGCGCGTCGAGATCCTCCACCCGCACCGGTTCGAAGGTGCCGGCGCCGACGTGGAGGGTCACGGTGGCGGTGGCGATCCCGGCCGCCGCCAGCCGCGTCATCAGTTCATCGTCGAAGTGCAGCCCGGCGGTGGGCGCGGCCACGGCGCCGGGATGCTCGGCGAAACGGGTCTGGTAGCGCTCGTCGTCCACTGCCTCCGGCTCGCGCGTGATGTAGGGCGGCAGCGGCAGACGGCCGTGGGCTTCGAGGACCGCCAGCGGCGGACGCGGGTCGTCGAAGCGGAGCAGGAAATGGCCGCCCTCGCGGCCGACCACCTCGGCGGCCACGACGTCCTCCAGCCACAGCCGCGCCCCCGGCTTCGGCGCCTTGCTGGCGCGGATGAAGGCGCGAACCGGGGCCTCCTCGTCCCGCCGGTCGGTACCGGGGATGCGCTCCACCAGCACCTCGACCCGGCCGCCGCTCGCCTTCTCCCCCAGCAGCCGGGCCGGGACCACGCGGGTGTCGTTGAACACCAGGCAGTCGCCCGGGTTCAGTAGCGCGGGAAGGTCGATGAAGGCGGCATCGCGCGCCACGGCGCCGCGCAGATCGAGCAGACGGCTGGCGCTGCGTTCGGCGGCCGGGCTCTGGGCAATGAGCTCGTCGGGGAGGTCGTAGTGGAAGTCCTGGCGGCGCATGGACGCGGAGTGTACCCGATCCACCGGGTATTGTGCTCTAACCGAAGAGCCAGCTGCGGCTGTTTCCGGGAAAACGTCTTTGCTCAATGGCCTGAAGTCCCTTCACGCAGCGGATCACCACCCAGACGATCCACGCCAGCACCAGCAGGAAGCCGATCCCCAGCGGCGTCAACGCCGAGGCGATGAACAGGTAGAGCAGGCCGATCCAGAAGGTGCGGATCTGGAAGGTGAAGTTCTCGCGCAGCCAGTCGGAGGGGGCGTCGCCGCGATAGATGACGGCCATCACCACGCCGATCAAGGCGGTGATGCCGAAGACCAGACCCACCAGATAAAGGACATAGATGATCCGGGCGATGGTGGTGTACTTTTCCTCACCAATGTCTTCTGTGCCCCACTCGGCCATCACGCCCCCCTGAATCGCCCCAGTCTGGTTTCTCGGAGCCTACCGCGCCGGGGCGGGCAGCTCAAACGCATTTGGTGGAGCGGACGGGGAGTGCGACAATGGACGATTGACCGCATCGACCGAATCGAATTCGAGAGTCACGAGCGTCCACCCGCGCGCGACCCTCATCCGCGCGCCCGATCCCGTATGGTGGACGGGCGCGGCCGACCGACCGGACCCCGCGTTCAGAGCTCAACCGAGGGAATTCTCCATGTCACAACCCCTGACCTGCGATGTGCGCTGGATCCGCTGGTTCCCCTTCCTGCGCTGGCTGCACCTGCTGGATCGCGGCACGCTGCGCGCCGACATCCTCGCCGGACTGACCGGCGCGGTCATTGTCCTGCCCCAGGGCGTCGCTTTCGCAATGATCGCCGGCCTGCCGCCGGAGTACGGGCTCTATACCGCCATCATCCCGCCCATCATCGCGGCCCTGTTCGGATCGTCGTTCCACCTGATCTCGGGACCGACCACGGCGATCTCCATCGTCGTCTTCAGCAGCATCAGTCCACTGGCGGAGCCCGGCAGCACCCAGTACATCACCCTGGTACTGACCCTGACCCTGCTGGCCGGTGTCTTCCAGTTGCTGCTCGGGATGGTGCGCCTCGGGACTCTGGTCAACTTCGTCTCCCACACGGTGGTGGTCGGCTTCACCGCCGGGGCGGCGATCCTGATCGCGAGTTCGCAGCTGGGCCATGTCTTCGGCATCGAACTGGAATCGGGCGCCTCCTTCCTGGAGACCTGGGTGGGGCTGGTGCGGCAACTGCCCGAACTCAACCCCCACGTGCTCGCCGTCGCCCTGGCGACCCTGGTCACCGCCATCCTCTTCAAGCGGCTGCTGCCACGCTGGCCCTACATGCTGCTGGCGATGCTGGCCGGCACCGGTGTGGCCCTGCTGCTCGACGCCCACCGCCACGGCATCCCGCTGGTCGGCGAGCTGCCGGCCCATCTGCCGCCACTGTCGGCGCCCGATCTCTCCCTCGGCACCATCCGTGAACTGGCACCGGCGGCGCTGGCCGTGGCCCTGCTGGGCCTGGTCGAGGCGGTTTCCATCGCCCGCTCGGTGGCGGCCAAATCCCACCAGCGCATCGACGGCAACCAGGAGTTCATCGGTCAGGGGCTGGCGAACATCACCGGTGCCTTCTTCTCCTCGTACGCCTCCTCGGGGTCGTTCACCCGGACGGGGGTCAACTACGAGGCCGGGGCGCGGACCCCGTTCGCGGCCATCACCGCAGCACTCTCGCTGGCCGCCATTCTACTGCTCATCGCGCCACTGACGGCCTATCTGCCGATCCCGGCAATGTCCGGGATCCTGCTGCTGGTGGCGTGGAATCTCATCGACTGGCACCACATCCGCCACATCGTGAGCACCAGCCGCAGCGAGGCCGGCGTGCTGGCCACGACCTTCCTGGCGACCCTCTTCCTGCATCTGGAGTTCGCCATCTATGTCGGCGTCATGCTCTCACTGGTGCTCTACCTCAGCCGCACCTCGCGCCCGACCATTGCCACCATGGCCCCGGATCCCGGGAATCCGCGCCGCACCATGGTCAATACCGCCCTCAAACCGGTACCACAGTGTCCGCAGCTGCGCATCGTGCGTCTGGACGGCTCGCTCTTCTTCGGGGCGATCGATCACGTCGCCGGCCAGTTCCAGCAGTTCAACGAGGCCAATCCGGAGCAGAAGCACATCCTCGTGCTCTGCCACTCCATGAACTTCGTCGATGTAGCCGGGGCCGAACTACTGATCCAGGAGGGCAAACGGCTGGAGCAGGAGGGGGGTGGCCTCTATCTGTGCAACGTCAAACATTCGGTGCGCACCTTCCTCGAGAGCAGCGGCGTGGTCGCGGCCCTCGGTGACGACCACCTGTTCAGTTCCAAGGGTGCGGCACTGGCCGGGATCACGCAGCGCCTGGACGGTGAGCGCTGCGGCCGCTGCCACCGTCGGATCTTCAGCGAATGCCGCGATCGTCCCTCTCCGGACGGAGTCGCTGACGAAGGGCAGACGTCTGCGCGGCATGCCGAAGCCCCCCGGGCGGAAGAGGGTCAGCCCCAGTCGCGATAGCGCCGGAGCAGCCCTCGAGTGGCACTGTCGAAGTCGGTGTCCCCCGTGTCGCCGCCGGCTTCCAGCGCCGGCAATACCCGGGCGGCGGTCTGCTTGCCGAACTCGACCCCCCACTGATCGAAGGCATTGGTCCCCCAGAGCACCGAGAGGGTGTAGATCTTGTGTTCGTAGAGGGCGATCAGCGCCCCCAGGGTCCACGGATCGAGCCGACGCAACAGCAGGGTGGTACTGGGCCGATTACCGGCCAGGACCATGTGCGGCGCCAGCGCGTCGATGCGTTCCGGATCGGTCCCCTTGGCCGCCAGCTCGGCGCGCACTTCCTCTTCCGTCTTGCCCCGCATCAGCGCTCGGGTCTGAGCGAAGAAGTGGGAGAGCAGGATGCGATGGTGCTCGGCCAGGGGGGTGGCCAGGGCGGGATCGGCCACCGGCGTCGGTTCGGCGGTGGCGATGAAATCGAGGCTCACCCGGCGAGTCCCCTGATGGAGCAGCTGGAAGAAGGCGTGCTGGCCGTTGGTGCCGGTGTTGCCCCACAGCACCGGCCCGGTGGTGTAGTCCACCGACCGGCCGTCCAGGGTCGTGCTCTTGCCGTTGCTCTCCATGTCGCCCTGCTGGAAGTAGTCGGGGAACAGGCGCAGGTTCTGGGCGTAGGGGAGGATGGCGTGGCTCTCCACACCGAGCCCGTTGTGCTGCCACAGCGCCAGCAGGCCGAGGGTCGCCGGCAGGTTGGTCTCCAGCGGCTCGTTGCGGTAGTGCTCGTCCATGGCGTGAGCGCCGGCCAGCAGCGCCTCGAAGGGCTCCATGCCCAGTGCCAGGGCGATGGGCAGACCGATGGGCGACCACAGCGAGTAGCGCCCGCCGACCCAGTCCCAGAAGGCGAAGACATTGTCGGCATCGATCCCGAACTCGACCGCCGCGTCGACATTGGCGCTGACCGCGACGAAGTGGCGACGGATCACCTCGGCCTCGGTGGCATCGCGGTCACCCAGCGCGTTCAGCAACCAGCTGCGGGCAGTACGGGCATTGGTCAGGGTCTCCTGGGTGCCGAACGACTTCGAAGCGACGATGAACAGGGTCGTCTCCGGATCGACGGCGCCGAGGACATCGGCGACATGGCCATCGTCGACATTGGAGAGGAAACGGGCCTCGATCCCGGGACGCGCCCACGGCTTCAGCGCCTCGCAGACCATCGCCGGACCGAGATCGGAGCCGCCGATGCCGATGTTCACCACGTGGCGGACGGGGCGCCCGGTGGCGCCGAGCCAGTCACCGCTGTGGACCGCCGCCACGGTCCGCCGCATCTGCTCCCGCGCCGCCCGGATGGCCGGCATCACGTCCTCGCCCTCGGCGTACACCGGGCCGGGCCCGGGATGGCGCAGAGCAGTATGCAGCGCCGCCCGCCCCTCGGTGGTGTTCACCGCCTCGCCATTGAACAGCCGTTCCACCGCACCGGAGAGATCGGCCTCTCTGGCCAGGCGCTGGAGCAGCGCCAGGGTCATGCCGCTCACCGGCTGTCGGGAGTAGTCCAGCACCAGGGCGTCGGCGAAATTCTGGTGGAAGTACTCGAAGCGCTCCGGCTCGGTCTCGAACAGCGCGCGCAGGTGAACATCGTCCCAGGTGCGGGCATGGTCCCGCAGTTCGGGCCAGGTGGGTAGTTCGGTCAGGCGGGGCATGGTATCTCCTTGTCTCGGCACGAGCCCAGTGCGACCCATCATAGAAGTCGGTCCCCGGGGGCGCCAGTCCCGTGACCCAGTGCCCATTTCCAGTATAATGGTCGGCTATTCTCTGGCCAGGCGCTCGACCCCCATGACCGAACCGCAGACCGACAAACAGCTCCGTTCACGCGTCAAGCTTCTGGGCTCCCTGCTCGGCAACGTCCTGCGAGAACAGGCCGGTGATGACGTCTTCGGCGCCGTCGAGGACCTGCGCAAGGGGTTCATCGCCCTGCGCAAGGGGGATGATCCCGCCCATCGGCAGCGGCTCATGAGCCTCATCGATGAACTGAACCCGCAGACCCTGGCCCATGTGGTGCGCGCGTTCAATGTCTACTTCAGTCTGGTGAACGTGGTCGAGGAGGCCTTCTTCCATCATCAACGCCGCCGCCAGCTGCATCGCGGCGGGCCGCTGTGGACCGGCTCCTTCGACGCCACCCTGCGCCAGTTCCGCGAACAGGGGATGGACGCCGACCAGCTCCAGGAACTGCTCGGCCACCTGATCTACCGGCCGGTGTTCACATCGCACCCCACCGAATCGCGGCGGCGAACCATCATGGAGTCCCTGCGCCGGATCTTCCTCATCTCCCAGAAGCTCGACTCCAGTCGACTCAGCCCGGAGGAGCGCGAGGCGATCACCGACGAACTCCAGACCCAGATCGAGGTGCTCTGGAAGACCGACGAGGTGCGCGCCCACAAACCGCAGGTGCGCGACGAGATCAAGAACGGTCTCTACTACTTCCGCGAAAGCCTGTTCACCGCCGTGCCGGAGACCTATCGCAACATCGAGAAGGGGGTCCGCCGGATCTACGGTGACCAGCGCCGCACCGATGACCAGCCGGTGGAAGTGCCGAGCTTCCTGAGCTTCGGCTCCTGGATCGGTGGTGACCGCGACGGCAACCCCTTCGTGAAGCCGGAGACCACCGCCCTGGCGGTACGCCTCCAGCACCGCGAGGTGCTGCGCGAATACCTGCGCCGGGTCACCGACCTCAGCTACCGACTGACCCACTCCCGGGCCCTCTGCGACCCGTCGCCCGAATTCCTGGAGTCGCTGACCACCGACGACGAGCGCTTCCCCGATGTCTTTGCCGACCAGCCGGCGCGCTACGACGCCGAGCCGTACCGGCGCAAGCTCTTCATCATGCGCCACCGCATCCGCCACAGCCTCGAGCGGGTCGACGCGCGCCTCTACGACCGGCCCGAAGAGCGGCAGTTCGACGACACCTACAACCACGAGGACGAGTTCCTCCACGACCTCTATCTGATCCGCGATTCGCTGATCCACCACGGCGACGAGCGCTCCGCGCGCGGCGAGCTGAGGGATCTCATCCGCATCGCCGAGACCTTCGGCTTCTACCTGGTCCGCCTGGACGTGCGCCAGGAATCCACCCGCCACAGCGAGGCGGTGGCCACCCTGTTCGAACTGGCCGAGAGCCTGCCCGATTACCGCGCCCTGGACGAGGACAGCCGCATCGACTGGCTGGCCCGGCTCATCGCCGATCCGGAGAAGCGGCGCGGTTTCAAGGTCGATCTGATGCCGGAAGAGCACCGCGAGACGCTGGAGACCCTGGAGGTCATGGCGCGGATGCGCGACGAGGTCAGTCCGCGCGCCTTCGGCCAGTACGTCATCTCCATGACCCATGCCGCCAGCCACGTTCTGGAGGTGATGCTGCTCGGCTGCCTGGCCGGGCTGGTGGGCCGCCGCGACGAGGGCTGGTACTGCCACCTTCAGGTGGCGCCGCTGTTCGAGACCATCGAGGACCTCGACCATGTCGAACCGGTGATGGCGAATCTGCTGGACGTGCCGGTCTACCGCGAGCTGCTCACCGCTTCCGGCAATCTCCAGGAGGTCATGCTCGGCTACTCCGACTCCTGCAAGGACGGCGGCATCGTCTCCTCCTCCTGGAATCTCTACAACGCCCAGAAGTCCATCACCCGCCTGGCCCACGAGCGCGGCATCGAGACGCGCCTGTTCCACGGCCGCGGCGGCACCCTGGGACGCGGCGGCGGCCCGACCCACGAGTCCATCGTCGCCCAGCCCCCGGGCACCGTGAACGGTCGCATCAAGTTCACCGAGCAGGGCGAGGTGCTGACCTACAAGTACTCCAATCTGGAGACGGCGGTCTACGAACTCAGCATGGGCGTCACCGGCCTGATGAAGGCGAGTCGCAACGTGGTCACCGAGTATCGCGAGGATCGCGACGAATACCTCGCCATCATGGACGATCTCGCCGAAGAGGGGGAACGCGTCTACCGCACCCTCACCGACGACACGCCGGGCTTCCTGGACTACTTCTACGAGGCCACGCCGATCAACGAGATCGGCCTGCTGAACATCGGCTCGCGGCCGTCGCACCGCAGCAAGCAGGACCGTTCCAAGGCGTCGGTGCGCGCCATCGGCTGGGTCTTCGCCTGGGCGCAGTCGCGCCACACCCTGCCCGCCTGGTTCGGCATCGGCAGCGCTCTGGAGACATGGCGGGCAGACGACCCGAACCGCTTCGAGAAACTGCAGAAGATGTACCGGGAGTGGCCCTACTTCCGCAGCCTGCTGGCCAACACCCAGATGTCCCTGTTCAAGGCGGAGATGAACATCGCCGCCTACTACGCAGGCCTCTGCGAGGACCCCGCCACCGCCGAGCGCGTCTACGACGCGGTGCGCGACGAGTATCAGCGGACCATGGAGCAGGTCCTGGCCGTGGCGGGACACGAGGAACTGCTGGAGGAGACCCCGGCGCTGATGCTTTCCCTGATCCGGCGCAACCCCTACCTGGATCCCCTCAACCACATCCAGTTCCGGCTGCTGCAACGCACCCGCGACGAAGAGGTCGGCGAGGCGGAGCGCGAGCGCTGGATGGACCCGCTGCTGCGCACCATCAACGCCATCGCAGCGGGAATGCGCAACACCGGCTGAGCGGGGAGGGTCCCGTCCCGAGGCCGAGTGCGCGGGCGGGGGTTCGTGCCCGGGGGGCGTCGGCCGCAGGGATGCGGCCGTCGAGCCTACATGGACGTATTCACGGCGTCCCCCCGGTCACGAACCCCCGCCCGCGCACTCGGCCTCGGGACGGAGCTCTCTCCTGTCGGCCGTCAGGCGGCCTGGACCGGGATGGCGTGCTTGATCTGCGTGGGGCGATTGTCGCCGCGCTCGGTGTCGAAGTAGACCAGAGTCGGCTGGAAGCGGTCGGCCTCGGCCTCGGAGAGCACGGCATAGGCGCAGATGATCACCGCGTCACCCGGGCTGGCGCGATGGGCGGCAGCGCCGTTCACCGAGACGATGCCGCTGCCGGCCTCGGCACGGATGGCGTAGGTGACGAACCGCTCGCCGTTGGCGACGTTGTAGATGTGGATCTGCTCGTATTCGCGGATCCCGGCGGCCTCGAGCAACGTGCTGTCGATGGCACAGGAGCCCTCGTAATCCACCTCGGCATGGGTGACCACGGCGCGGTGCAGCTTGGCCTTCAGCAGTGTCAGGTCCATGGGCCCTGTACCTCGAGCAGACGTCTTTGGTAAGCGGGAAAGTATGCCGCCCCGCAGGGCGTTTTTCAATCCCGCAATCCTCGCGGGAAACTCCAGCTTCCTGTTTTCAATCGATTAACCGCCGACAATCAGGTTGTCGATGAGGCGGGTTCCGCCCAGTCGGGCGGCGGCCAGTACCACCAGCGCCCGATCATCGTACTTCGGCACCGCCAGATCGACGCTCCGGCGGACCGTGAAGTACTCCGGCTCGAGGCCCGCCGCCTCCAGGCTCGCCCGCCCCTCCGCCTCGATGGCGGGGAAGTCGGTTGCGCCGTCGCGCAGCCGCTCCCCCGCCGCGTACAGGGCGGCCCGGAGGGCCGGCGCCCGCTGGCGCTCATCGGCGGAGAGGTACTGGTTGCGCGAACTCAGGGCGAGGCCGTCCGCCTCGCGCACCGTCGGCACCGCCACCACCTCCACCGGGATGCAGAGATCGGCCACCATGCGCCGGACGAGCAGCAGTTGCTGGTAATCCTTCTCGCCGAAGTAGGCGACATCGGGCCCGACGATGTTGAACAGCTTCGCGACGACCGTGGCGACCCCCTCGAAATGGCCCGGTCGCCCCTCGCCGCAGAGGATCGTCGACAGCCCGGGGACCTCCACCCGGGTGTGCCCCCAGGTGGATTCGGGCGGATACATCGTGTCGACCTCCGGCGCGAAGAGCAGGTCGACGCCCGCCTCCGCCAGGCGCATGCCGTCGGCCTCCAGGGTGCGCGGGTACTGGTCGTAGTCCTCCCCGGGGCCGAACTGGAGCGGGTTCACGAACAGGCTAGCCACCACCCGGTCGGCGCGTCGGCGCGCCTGTTTCACCAGTTCCATGTGGCCGTCGTGGAGGTTGCCCATGGTCGGCACCAGCGCCACGTACTCGCCCCGCCGCCGCCAGCCGGCGACCGTCGAGCGCGTGTTCCTGATGGCGTGTTCGGTCTGCATCGCTCGTCACCTCGTCAATGACCCCCGGAGTTGCCCGCGGGAAGTCTAGTCGAAGCCGTTCTCCGGCGCCGGGAAGGAGCCGTCCTTGACCCCGGCCACGTAGGCGCGCAGGGCCTCGGCAATGCCGTTGTGCTCGGCGAGGAAGTCGTGGCTGAAGCGCGGGGCGCTCGGAGTGATCCCGAGCATGTCGTAGAGGACCAGCACCTGACCGTCGCAGTCGGCGCCGGCGCCGATGCCGATGACCGGGATCCGCAGCTCGGCGCGGATCCGTCCGGCCAGCTCGCGCGGCACCGCCTCCAGCACCAGACAGTCGGCCCCCGCCACCTCCAGGGCGTGGGCGTCGTTGAGCATCGCCTTGGCGGCGATCGGCTCCCGCCCCTGCACCCGGTAGCCGCCGAGCTTGAAGACCGACTGCGGTTGCAGGCCGAGATGGGCACAGACCGGGATCCCCTGGCTGGTGAGCCGCTGGACCACCTTGACCGCCTCGCCGGCCCCCTCGACCTTGACCGCGTGCGCCCCGCCCTCCTGCATCAGACGACCGGCGCAGTCCAGTGCGTACTCCGGATCGCGGTACGCCAGGAAGGGCAGATCGGCGACCACCGGGACGGTGCCGCTGCCCCGCCGCGTGGCGGCGGTGTGGTAGACCATGTCGTCCATGGTCACCGGCACGGTGGTCTCGCGGCCCTGAACCACCATCCCCAGGGAGTCCCCCACCAGGATCATGTCGATCCCGGCGGCGGCGAGCTGGGCGGCGAAGCTGGCATCGTAGGCCGTCAGGCTGGCGATGGGTTCGCCGGCCTCCTTGAGCCGATGCAGTGCTGCCAGAGAGGCGATGGACATGGCGATGCTCCTCGTTTCTCGACTAGAGCCCCAGCGGGGCGGGATTGAAGAAGTGGCGGCCGTGGCGCGGCGTGCGGACCTGCTCCAGCAGCAGCCCGTACTCCTCGTCGCTGTTGACGAAATCGGCCTCGGCGGCATTCACGATCAGCAGCGGCGCGCTGTCGTAGTGGTGGAAGAACCGGGTGTAGGCGTCGGAGAGGCTCTCCAGGAACGCCGTCTCCATGTGGCGTTCGTAGTCGCGGCCGCGCTGCCGGATCCGGTCCTGCAACACCGCCACCGGGGCCTGCAGGTAGATGACCAGGTCCGGCACCGGCAGCCGCTCCACCAACCGCTCGGCAATGCGATCGTAGAGTTCCAGCTCGCTGGCATCCAGGGTCAGTTCGGCGAACAGCCGATCCTTCTCCAGCAGGTAATCGGCCACCTGCACCGGCCGGAACATGTCGGCCTGCTGCAGGGCCTCCAGCTGACGCACCCGCTGCAGCAGGAACGACAGCTGGGTCGGCATGGCGTGGCCCTTCGGGTCCTCGTAGAACCGGGGCAGGAAGGGGTTCTCCTCCGGCCCCTCCAGCAGCAGGTCGCTGCCGAAACTGGCCGCCAGGCGCCGGGCCAGGCTGGTCTTGCCCACGCCGATGGGGCCTTCCACGACGATGAAACGGGTCGCCGACTCACTCATCCGCGTCCTCCCGGGGAACCGGCCGTTCGCCGGCCGGCAGTTCATCCAGCTGCTCCGCCACGGTCCGGCCGTTGGGCAGGGGCAATCGGGGATCGATCTCGGCCAGAGGATACAGGACGAAATCACGAACCAACAATCCGGGATGGGGCAGGCGCAGCTCGGGGGTGTCGCTGCGCTCGTCGTCGTAGAGGAGCAGATCCAGATCCAGCAGGCGCGGACCCCAGCGGCGCTCGCGGACCCGGCCGGCGGCGGCCTCGATCCCGTGGAGGGCGGCCAGCAGCGGCGCCGGTGCCAGAGCGGTCTCCAGCCGCGCAACGGCGTTGGCGTAGTCGGGCTGCTCGTCGGGGGACTCCCCCTCCGGGGTCAGGGGGCGCGAGCGCCAGATCCGGGAGCGGGCCGCCAGGGTGGTGTCGGGCAGGGACGTCAGGGCGTCGAAGCCCGCCGCGACCTGCCGGCGCGGCTCGCCCAGATTGGCGCCCAGGGCGACCCAGGCCGGCCGGCGGTTCATGCCTCGCCGGAGCCCTCGTTCGTTCCCTCGCCGGCGTCGGCATTGCCGCCGTCACCGGCCTCGGTGTTCTGTTTCGTACGCTTGCGCCCGCCCCGGCGACCGCGCCGCTTGCGACCACTGCGGTTGTAGCCGGAATGGCTGCGGGTCGAATCGTCGTCGCCTTCGGCCTCCGTCCCGGCGGCGACCTCGACGCCATCCGTGGCCTCGTCCAGCTCCTCCTCGTAGGCCGCCGGCTCCTCGGCCACCGCGTCCAGCGCGGCCTCCGGGGCCGGCTTTCCGCGGCCACCGCCCTTCGAGCGCTTGCCGCCCTTGCCGGACGGCGCCAGCATCTCGACCATCGCCTCCCGCTCCGCCTCGTCGACGTCCTGGAAGCGAGTCCACCAGTCGGCCAGCGCCTCGTCGGCCTCGCCGGCCTGAGCGCGCAGCACCAGGAAGTCGTAGGCGGCGCGGAAACGCGGATGCTCCATCAGTTTCCAGGCCCGCCGCCCCCCGCGCTGCTCGAAGCGCCCCTGGAGCAGCCAGATCTCCCGCGCGGCCATGCTGAAGCGCTTGGGGAAGGCGACGTGGCGCACCTGGCGGCCGATGACCGACTCGCTGGCATCCTGCATCGCCTGATTGGGACTCTTCTTCCCCTTCTTGCGCAGGATCGCCACCTCCTGACGCACCGGTTCCCAGAGCAGCGCCGCGAACAGGAAGGCGGGGGTCACCGGCTGACCGTTGACCACCCGGCGATCGGTGTTCTCCAGCGCGCGCACCAGGAAGATCAGCGGGAAGCCCTCCTCCTCCTGCTGCAGCGCCTCCTCGGTCAGCGGGAAGAGCACCCGGAAGACGTCGTAGTAGCGCAGCAGTTCGTAGCTGGAGACCGCCGCGCCGCCGAGGAAGAGCTTGAGCACCTCCTCGAACAGCCGCGCCGGCGGCACCCCGTTGAGCAGCTCGCCGAGCTCGCGCATGGGCGCTTCGGTCTCGCGCTCGACGCGGAAGCCGTGCTTGGCGGAGAAGCGGATGGCGCGGAGGATCCGCACCGGGTCCTCGCGGAAGCGGGTGTCCGGGTCGCCGATGAGCCGCAGCAGGCCCGCGTCCAGGTCGTCGAGGCCGCTGCAGTAGTCGACCACGGAGAAGTCGGCGATGTTGTAGTAGAGGGCGTTGATGGTGAAGTCGCGCCGCCAGGCATCCTCTTCCAGGGTGCCGTAGACGTTGTCGCGCACCACCATGCCGTCGCCGCGGGTGTCGTGGTCGCGGCTGTCGGCGCCGGCGCCGTCACCGCGGAAGGTGGCGACCTCGATGATCTCCGGGCCGAAACGCACATGGACCAGCTTGAAGCGCCGCCCGATGACGCGGCTGTTGCGGAACAGCGCGCGGACCTCCTCCGGCGTGGCGTCGGTGGCCACGTCGAAGTCCTTGGGCTCGCGCCCCAGCAGGGTGTCGCGCACGCCGCCACCGACCATGTAGGCCGCGTAGCCGTGCTTGTGGAGTCGGGTGAGGACCTTCAGGACGTTGTCACTGAGCAGGGAGCGGGAGACCCCGTGCTCGGCCCGGGGCACGATGCGCGGACCGGGGTCGCGCCGCTCGCCGACGATTTTTGTGATGGTACTCTTGAGCCAGCCGATCATCCGGGTATAATACCACACATGGTCCACGGGGCGGACAGCCCGCCGACCGGGCCGTACGCCGACTGTTCAGCTCCCATCGTCTAGCGGTCCAGGACACCGCCCTCTCACGGCGGGAACAGGGGTTCGAGTCCCCTTGGGAGCGCCATTTCCTTTCGTTTTACCGTTCACGACGGCATTGCCGCCGCCGGCGCGCCATCTGGTCACCGGCTATCCAACCGAACCCGGTTCCAGGGCCATCCCCCCGTATTCGAGCATTGCCAAGGGGGGTATTTGCGTCAATACTGTGAGCGATATCACACGTAACGATACAAAAAGCAGGGGGAAAACCCGTCATGAAGACTCGCATCCTCGCCGTCGCGGCCGCCACCGCCATGGCCTCCGGCGCGGCCCAGGCCGCTTCGTTCGGCACCTTCGACGCCCGCTCCATGGGCATGGGCGGGATCGGCACCTCCGCCGGCAACGCCTCCAACGCCAGCTTCTACAACCCGGCGCTGCTCGGTGGGAGCGTGCGCACTGACCTCTTCGGTGTGGAAGTGCC
>JBNJEU010000033.1:0-18916 GCA_051746205.1 Pseudomonadota bacterium | reverse complement strand
CAGGAAGAGGCGCCGGTCCAGGAAGCCACTCCGGTCCAGGAAGAGGCGCCGGTCCAGGAAGAGGCCCCGACTCAGGAAGTGGAGCCCCCCTCCACCGACGAGAAGCCGGACGGGGATACGCCCCGCTCCTGATCGGCACCACCGCCGCCGGGCAAGGCCCGGACGGCGGCGCGGTCCGACGAGTTCACCTCAGAGTCGGCGGCGGATGTCCGCCACCAGGCCCCGACTCGCCCCCTCGATGAGATCCAGCACCCGTTCGAAGCCCTTGTCCCCGCCGTAGTACGGGTCCGGGACCTCGGTCTCGCGGCCCTGCTCGTCGAAGCTCAGGAAGAGGTGGAGCCGCTCTTCCAGACCCGGAGGCGCAATCCGCTTCAGATTCTGATAATTCTCCCGGTCCATGGCAAGGACGTAGTCGAACGCGTGGAAGTCCTCCGGCTCCGCCTTGCGCGCACGCTGTGGCGAGAGGTCGTAGCCGCGCTTGCTCGCCGCCGTCTGGGCCCGCGGGTCCGGCGCCTTGCCCACGTGGTAGGCGTGGGTCCCGGCCGAGTCGATGGCGACGCGTCCAGTCAGCCCCTCCTCCTCGATGATCCGCGAGAAGACCCCCTGGGCCGTTGGTGAGCGGCAGATGTTACCGAGACAGACGAACAGGACTCGAATGTCCGCTTCTCTGGTCATGGCGTGACCTCCTGCTGGAAATCCGGTTGAAAGACATCTAGATTGTGTACACAAGAGAACAAGAGGGATGGCGTGCGATGATGCCCGAACCGGAACTTGAGACCGTGGAGGAACAGACCCGCGCCCTGCTGGGCACCGAGGTTCGCTATCGTGGCACCCTCTGCCGCGCCATCGAACTCCTCGATGAGCCCGCGCGGCTAATCCTCGAGGACGGTGATTACGCAACTCACGTCCAATCGGACCAGCACGGCGATGCCAAACGCAGGGTTCCGAGGATCTACACCATCCATCTCTATCACACCGGCCCCCACGGCGAACTCACGATCCACCCCGATCTGGCGTCCCTGCTGGCGAGCAATCCGCCGCCGTCTAGCTGATTTCTTCCGCAGGGACCTTGCGGGCCTCATCCTCGATCATCACCGGGATGTCGTCCCGGATCGGATAGGCCAGTCGATCCGCCCGGCAGATCAGTTCCCGCTTCTCCCCGTCGTACTCCAGGGGCCCCTTGCAGGCCGGGCAGGCCAGGATATCCAGGAGATGTTTATCCATTGCGCAGTCCCTCCAGTCGCTGGCTCAGTGCCGTGGTCAATTCGTCGTCCACCTCCGCCGTGACCGGCAGGAACCAGTGGCGACGGGTCGCATACCGCCCGTACTTCATGGCGTCCTTTTCCGTCATCAGGACCGGTCGTTCGTCCATGAATTCCATGTCCCCCGGGGCGTACTCGTGGTGATCCTGGAACGGATGGCTGATGATCCGGAGGCCCCGACGCCGCAGGCTGACAAAGAAGCGTTCGGGATCGCCGATCCCGGCCACCGCGTGTACCGGTCCGTCATTCAAGCTTTCCAGTGAACGCTGCTCCCCGGAAACCAGATTGATGGCCTCGCCCGGAACCAGACGCATGCCGCACTCTCCCTCCATGGGGGTCCCGTTGCAGATGGTAAAGTCGACGGCGCGCCCGCGCGACAGCGGCTCCCGCAGGGGACCCGCCGGCAGGCAGCGGCCGTTGCCGTAACGGCGTCGACCGTCGACCACGGCGATCTCGATGTCGCGCTGCAAGCGATAGTGCTGGAGGCCGTCGTCGGTGACGATGATGTCCACGTCGGCGTGACGCACCAGGGCCCGCGCGGTCTCCAGACGATTCGGCCCCACCGACATCGGCCGGCCGGTGCGCCGGGCGATCAGGACGGCTTCGTCGCCCACCACCACGGAGTCACTATCGGGTCTCACCTGCTGCGGCCACTGACTGGCCCGGCCACCGTACCCGCGGCTGACAATGCCGGGACGCCAGCCCTCGCGCACCAGCTGCTCCACCACCCAGACCGTCAGAGGGGTCTTGCCGCTGCCGCCGACGGTGAGGTTGCCGACCACGATCACGGGCACGCCGGCCTTGCCGCTCGGCAGCAGGCGCAGGCGGTAACCCAGCCGGCGCATCCGCATCACCCCGCAGTAGAGCCAGCTCAGCGGGGCCAGAACGCGCGATACCGCATCATCACGGTACCAGTATTCTGGTTGTTCTCTTACCACGCGTCGATCCTCTGCAAAAGTCCGTCGATGTTGGCCTGCGCCTGGCGTCGCACGGCCCAGAAATAGTGCCGACAGTTCCGCCCCAGCTCGCTGGCCGCGGACGGGTTGTTGTGCCACTCCTGCCAGACGGCCAACCCGGCGGCGGCAGTGGCCGGGTGCAGCGGACACGGGGCGCGGCCCGCGCTGTCCGCCTCCGGCTCCCGGGCCGTTGTCACCGGCCGGTGGGAGGCCATGGCCTGCCAGAAGGCGCCCCCTTCATGGACGAACACATGGATCGCCTCGGCCGAAGCCGCGACCACCGCGTTCCAGCGCGGATCGTCGACCACCAGCACCGTTCCGCGCGCCTCGGCGTGGCGAGCCCAGCGACTCAGGCGCGGCCACTCCGTCGGCGGCTCTTCGGCTCCCGGCGCCGGTGTCACGAACAGGACCCCGTCGGAGGCCAGCGGGTGGTCCGTCCAGGCCGACGCCAGTTCCGCCCAGTCGCTCACGCCGATGAACCAGGCGATCCGCTCGTGGCCCAGGATGGCCGGGAGTACCGGCTCCACCTGGGCCACGGCGAGGACGGCTCGGGGATCGGCCGCCGCGTCCACCTGCCCCGCCCGATCGCGCCACGCCTCGGCGGTGGCGCTGTCCACCGGGGTAACGGCGGTGAGTTCCGGGCCGTCCGCCGGCGGCCCGGCATCCAGGGCGAACGCCCGGATCTCGCCGCCCGTGTTCAGCACCGCCCGCGCCAGCGCCGGCTCGGGCGCGTGGCCCACGGTGATGACCGCGCGCGGCTGCAGCCGACCCACCGCCCGTTCCAGCCAGCGACCGCGCCCGCCGGGGCCGTGTCCAAGGGCAACGCGCTCGCGCTCGACCCCTTCCAGCCGCTCGCGCAGGACCTCGACGAACTCCCGTTCGTAGGTCAGAACGAGTCGCAGGTCCAGCCGCAGGCGGCGGATGGCCCCCAGCAGATCAGCGGCCAGACGGATCTCGTTCGGATCCGGCCCTGCGCGCACCCAGAGCAGGGCGCTGCGCCCCTCGGGGGCCCGCAAATAGCCGCGCCGGGCCCACAGCCGCGCCCGGTTGCCGCCCCGCCAGTCGGCCCAGTCCCGGCGCCAGAGAGCCAGCCGGCCCTGCTCGGCGTAGCGCGGTTCACTCGTCATGCGAATCGGTGAACTGGGCCTGGTAGAGCCGCGCGTAGGGACTGCCCTCTTCCCGGATCATGTCGGCATGGCGCCCCTGCTGTACGATGCGCCCATCCTCCAGCACCAGGATCCGGTCGGCGTCCTCGACGGTGGAGAGCCGATGGGCGATGATCAGGGTGGTCCGATCCCGGGTGATGTGCTCCATGGCCTCGCGGATGTGGCGCTCCGACTCGTTGTCGAGCGCCGAGGTCGCCTCGTCCATGATGAAGATCGGGGCATCCTTGAGGATCGCCCGCGCCAGCGCCACTCGCTGGCGCTGGCCACCGGACAGCAGCGAACCGTCCTCGCCGATCTCGGTCTCCAGACCCTTCTCCAGCCGCTCGGCGAATTCCATCACATGGGCGGCGCGCGCCGCCTCCTCGACCTGTTCACGGGTGCATGTCTCGCAGCCGTAGGCGATGTTCTCCACCAGGGTGTCGTTGAACAGGGTGACGTTCTGGCTCACCAGGGTCATCTGCTCGCGCAGCGAGGTCAGCTCGACCTCCTCGATGTCGACGCCATCGAGGAGGATACGCCCCTCGCCGGGGGAGTAGAAGCGCGGCAACAGGCTGACCAGCGTCGACTTGCCACCACCCGATCGCCCGACCAGGGCCACCGTCTCGCCGGCGGGGATGTGCAGGTCGATGTCGCGCAGCGCGGGGGGCAGATTCTCGGCGTAACGGAAGGTCACGCCCTCGAACCGGATGTCGCCGTCCACTCGGCCCAGCTGATGTTTGCCCTCGTTGGGCTCCGGCGGTGTATCCAGCAGCCCGAAGACACTCTGGGAAGCGGCAATGCCCTGCTGCAGTACCGCGTTGACCCGGGTCAGGTTCTTGACCGGGCCCACCATCAGCGACATGGAGCCGACGAACGAGATGAAGGTGCCGACGGTAATGGCCTCGCGCATGGAGGGCGTGTTGGCGACATAGATCACCGCCGCCAGGCCGAACACGGAAAACAGCTGGACCAGCGGCACATTGACGGCCTCCGCCAGGTGCTTCTTCAGGTTCTGGCGCCGGTTGTTCTCGTTGACCTTGTTGAAGTGGCGCTGCTCGATCTCCTCGCCACCGAAGGTCTTGATCACCCGCTGTCCCTGCACCGCTTCGTCGGTGGCATGGCTGACATCGCCCATGGTCAGCTGGATCCGCCGACTGAGCTTCCGGAAACGCCCGCTGACCTGGTAGATCAACGCGATGATCGGTGGCGCAATGACCAGGAAGGTCAGCATCAGCCAGGGACTGAGGTAGATCATCCATCCCAGCAGCACCACCACGGTCAGGCTGTCCCGGATCAGCACGATGACCGCCCGGCTGGCGGCGTTGGCCACCTGCTCCACGTCGTAGTTCAGCTTCGAGATCACGCCGCCGGTGGAGACCTGGTCATAGTACGGGATGGGCAGGCGCAGGAGGTGGCGGAACATCTCCCGACGCAGGTCGCGGATCACGCTGCGCGCCACCCACTTGATGGCGTAGTTGGAAACAAAGTCGGAAAAGAAGCGCGCCAGCCCGATGGCGATGATCAGGGCCGGGATCCAGGTCATGAAGAACGGGTCCTTCTCCACGAAGGTCTCGTCCATCAACGGCTTCAGCAACGCGGCGATACCCGCCTGACTGCCCGCCATGGCGACCATTCCGATGACCCCGATGATGAAGATCCGCCAGTAGGGCCAGACATAGGTCAACAGTCGACGATAGAGAAAGGTCGCCCCCCCACTCTGTTCGTAGTCGGTCTGGCGGGAACGCTTGCGACTCACTCGGACTCTCCTTCGCCGGCCGGCTCGCGGGTGGCCAGCGAGATGCCGGGATGCCCCGCCCGGCGCGCGGCGTCCATGGCGCGGACCACGGCCTCGTGGGGCGCGCGCCGATCGGCACTGATGATGATCCGGACCTCGTCGCCCTCCACCGCGCGGGTGATGGCCTGCTCGACGGTCCGGCGCTGGCGGTTGGCCAGCTCTTCTCGATTGACGAAGTAGCGCCCTTCGCTGTCGATGGCGATCTCCACCACCTGCGGCTCGGTCTGCAACGGCGACCCGTCGGCCTCCGGCAGCTCCAGAGCGATCTCGGTGTCGCGCTGGAAGCTGGTGGAGACCATGAAGAAGATCAGCAGCAGGAAGACGATGTCGATGAGCGGCGTCAGATTGACGTCCGGCTCCTCCTTCTGAGCGCGCGGGCGGAGGTTCATGGCCGCGCCGTCTCCAGCGCCTCGTCGGCCTCGCGGTCGCCGTGCATGACCTCGACCAGTTTCAGGGCCTCCTCCTCCATGCGCACCACGAGTTCGTCCACCCGGCCCCGGAAGTAGCGGTAGAACATCAGGCTCGGGATGCCGACCCCGAGACCGGCGGCGGTGGTCATCAGCGCCTCCGAGATCCCCCCGGCCAGCGCGCCGGGATCGCCGACGCCGGCGCTGGTGATGGTGGCGAAGACCTTGATCATGCCGATGACCGTGCCGAGCAGGCCCAGCAACGGGGTGATCGAGGCGATGGTGCCGAGGGTGTTGAGGTAGCGCTCCAGTCCGAGCACCACGTGGCGCCCGGCCTCCTCGATGCTCTCCTTCATCACCTCGCGGCTGTGGTCGAGGTTCACCAGACCGGCGCCGAGGACCCGACCCAGCGGAGAGCCACGGCGCAACGACTGCAACCGGCTGTTGTCGAGCTGCTGCTGACGGTGCCAGTGCCACACCTGGGCCACCAGATGGTCGGGCACCACGCGCTTGCGCCGCAGCGCCCAGAAGCGCTCGACGATGATGGCCAGAGCCACCACGGAACACAACAGTATGGGCAGCATGACATAGCCACCCGCCTGCAATAGTTCGAACACGCGGAAACCCCCGTAACCGGATATTGACTCGCCACTTTACCAAATCGCGCCGCCGGGCGGGAAGTTGGCGAGGCCCGTTCGCGGTCGGAATTCCCTCGACTAGTGCCAGTGACGCCGGAAATCGCGGCGCTGTTCCAGAACCCGTTCGAGCCCCGTGTCACCGAGCCGGTACCGGGTGGCGCCGTCGCCGCGCAGCGCACGGGCGCTGGCGGGAGTCAGCACCAGACCGCCTCCGGAGACCGAAAGCAGCAGACGGCACCCCCCATCGGTCTGGCGAAAGCGCAGCCGGACCCCGTCCCATTCCCGCGCCGGTGTCTTCGCGCAGGCGCGGTCCCGCTCGTCGACGGTCCGGTCGCCGATCCGTTCGCCCGTAGGCAGTGCCTCCGCCAGGCCCGCGAGTCCGCCGGTCAGGACCGTGTCGTCCCGGGGAAGGACCACCCCGTCCAGCCGTTCGATCCCGCGATGGCGGAGATAGGGCGCGATCAGGTCGCCCCCCGCCTCGAACCCGACGCCGAAGCGCGGGCCGGTGCCGTAGACCAGTGTGTGTTTCCGGGTCTCCACCACCACTGCGCTCCCCTCGCCGACGTCCAGCGCGGTGAGCCACGCCTCGCCGATCGCCGGACGCGACGGTTCCCAGAAGACCAGCGGGACCAGCAGGGCCAGGGCCACGCACCGCCCCGGCAACCCGCGCGGCCCGTGGACCCAGAACAGCCCCACCACGCCCAGGGCCAGGATCGGGGACGGGAGCGCCGGCGTGGTCAGACGCAGGGCCTCCAGTCCGGCCAGGGCCTCGAGCGGCCACCACGCCCCGCTCAGCAGCGTGTCGGCCAGCGCCAGCGGCCAGCCGGCCAGCTCCGGTCGGAGCGTCGCCAGGGCCGTTCCGGCCAGCACCAGCGGCACCACCAGCAGGCCGACCAGCGGCACCATGAAGAGATTCGCCAGCGGTGCCGACAGCGAGGCGACTCCGAACAGCCCCAGCAGCAACGGCACCAGACCCAGCGAGACCCACCACTGGATCCGGACTCCGTCGCGCCAGGCGCTGTGCGGCCGCAGCCGGCCGCGAACCCCGTAGAGGATCACGACGACCGCCGCGAACGAGAGCCAGAACCCGGGCTCCAGCACGGTGCGCGGGTCGAAGCCGAGGACCGCCCAGGCCGCCAGGGCGAGTCCACGCACCGGGTCCGTGGTCCGTCGCGACAGCAGCAGCAGCGCCCCCGCCAGCAGCATGACCAGGGCGCGCTGCGTCGGCACCGAGAACCCGGCCAGCGCCGCGTAGCCGGCCGCCGCCGCGGCCCCCGCCAGAACCGCCCCGTGGGGCGCCGGAACGACCCGCGCCAGCCCCGGCCAGAACCCCCACAGACGCCGCGTGGCCGCATACACCAGACCGGCCACCAGCCCCACATGGAGACCGGAGATGGCCACCAGGTGGTTGGTCCCCGTGGCCAGCAGGGTCGCCCACGCAGCGTCGTCCATCGCTCGCCGATCGCCCAGTGCCAGGGCGCGCAGGATCCCGGCGTGGGCGCGTTCCTCGCCCAGCGCCGCATCGAGTCGCCGGGCCAGCCGCCAGCGCACCCCGTCGAGGCCCGTGACCGCCGGATCGACCACCTCGCCGTCCCGCACATAACCGGTGGCGCCTGTTTCGCGACGATACAGCCAGGCGCTATAATCGAAACCGCCGGGGTTGGCGAAGCCACCGGGTTCCCGGAGCCTCGCCGTCAACCGCAGGCGCTGGCCCGGCCGCAGTTCCGGGGCGCCACCGTACCAGGAGAGCCGAACCCGCCCCCGCCAGGGCGGATGGTCAGCATCATCTACCGTGGCATCGACCACGAAACGGAACCGGGTACGGCGTGTCTCGACCTCCGGCAGGCCCTCGACATGGCCCGCCAGTGTCACGTCCCGGTCGACATACGCGGCGGGCAGGGGCACCGTGCGGGCATCCCATGCCGCCCAGGCGACACCGACCAGAAAGGCGAGCCCGATTGCCCGCCACTGGCGCGGCAGCGCCACGGCCAGGAGGGCCGGCAGCAGCGGCAGCCACGGTTCGGGGAGCACCGGAAGTCGATGGAGACACCAGACTCCGGTGATGAATGCCAGCGTCCCTGCAAGCATCGCGGTTCACCTGTCCCTGACGGGTCGTTCCAGTTCGGTAACCCAGCCACACACGGACCCAGATGCCCAGAAAGTTCATCAAGCGCTGGATGCCCGAAGCCCACACCATCACGGGGCACCGCCACCTGCGCTTCTTCGGCGACCTGCTGGCCGATCCGAACCTCTTTCACCTGAACCGGCGCTCCGTGGCCGGCGCCGTGGCCCTGGGGCTGTTCATCGCCTTCATCCCCATGCCGTTCCAGATGATAGCGGCCGCCGCCGTGGCCATCCTGATCCGGGTCAACCTCCCCATCGCCGTGGTCATGGTCTGGGTCTCCAACCCCCTGACCCTGCCACCGCTCCTGGTCACCGGCTACCGACTCGGCAAGTGGGTCCTGCGGGACCCGACCCAGCTCGGCCGTTTCGAACCGACCCTGACCTGGCTCTTTCAGGAATTCGGCCTGATCTGGCCTCCCCTGCTCATCGGCTCCCTGATCATGAGCCTCGTCGCCAGCGTAACGGGCTATTTCCTGGTCCACTTCATCTGGCGGCTGAACGTGGCCCAGAAACTCCGGCTCCGGCGCGCGCGCAGCATCAATGCAATCAGGCAATCGAAAGAAGAACCCGAAGACACGGACTGACCACCGACGCCCGCCATCCGCCGCGCCGACTCGTCAGAAGGGTCCGGCCCCCAGAATCCCGTCATCGAGGCTCAGCGTCCGGTCCATGCGCTGCGCCAGCCCCGGATCGTGGGTCACCACCACGAACGAGGTACCCAGATCGCGATTCAGATCCTGCATCATTTCGTGGACCCGTTCGGCGGTTCGCCGATCCAGGTTCCCGGTCGGTTCATCGGCCAGCACACAGCCCGGACGGGTAACCAGGGCCCGTGCGATGGCGGCGCGCTGACGCTCGCCGCCGGAGAGTCGGGCCGGCCGATGTGTGGTCCGCTCGCCGAGCCCGACGCGCTCCAGGATGTCGGCCGCCATGTCCCGGGCGTCGCGCGGACGCTCGCCCCGGATCAGCAACGGCATGGCGACGTTCTCCAGGGCGGAGAATTCCGGCAGCAGGTGGTGGAACTGGTAGATGAAGCCGAGGACCCGGTTGCGCACCTGGCCGCGTTCCGCCTCGTCCAGGTGGGAGATGTCCTCGCCGTTGACCTTGACCCAGCCGGTGCTGGGCCGCTCCAGCCCGCCCAGCAGGTGCAGCAGGGTGCTCTTGCCGGAGCCGGAGGCGCCGACCACGGCCACCTGCTCGCCGGCGGCGATGCTCAGGTCGACGTCGTGCAGCACGGTCACCGGCTCGCGCGCCTCGGTGAAGGTCTTGCCGAGACCGTGGCATTCCAGCACGGGTTTCACGGATTCACTCATAACGCAGGGCCTCCGCGGGCCGGGTCCGCGACGCCTTCCACGCCGGGTAGAGGGTCGCCAGGGCACTGAGGGCGAAGGAAATCACGCCGATGGTGGTCACCTCCGACCAGCGCACCTCGGACGGCAGCTCGCTGATGTAGTAGACACTGGACGGCAGGAATTCGATTCCCAGCCGGTTCTCGATGAACGGGACGATGACGCCGACGTTGCTGGCCAGCAGCACTCCGCCCGTCACCCCGAGGGCGGTGCCGATGAAGCCGATGAAGGTGCCCTGGATGACGAAGATGCCGAGGATCGTCCGGGGCGAGGCCCCGAGGGTGCGCAGGATGGCGATGTCCCCCTGCTTGTCGGTGACCACCATGACCAGGGTCGAGACGATGTTGAAGGCCGCCACGGCAACGATCAGCGACAGGATGATGAACATCGCCGCCTTCTCGATCTTCAGGGCGCGGAAGAAGTTGGCGTGACGGTGGGTCCAGTCGGTCACCCAGTACTGGCCGTCGAACACGGTGCGACCGAGATGGCGCGCCGTTTCCGGGGCGGAAAAGAGATCCTCGGTGACCATCCGTACGCCGGTGACGGCGTCATCCATGCGATAGAGGGTCTGGGCATCCTCCAGATGGATGAGGCCGAGGCCGCTGTCATATTCGTGCATGCCGACTTCGAAGATCCCGACCACGTTGAAGCGCTTGAGTCGTGGAGCGAAGCCGGTGGGCCCCATGTTCACCCGCGGCGTCACCAGGGTGACCCGATCGCCCACCGACACCCCGAGCTGGCGCGCCAGCCCCCGGCCGATCAATACACCGAAGCCACCGGGTTCCAGGTCCGCCATGCTGCCGGCCACCATGTTGTCATCGACCATCGAAATGGTCTTCTCCCGCTCCGGCTCGATCCCGTTGACCAGTCCACCCTGAACGAAGTCCCCGCTGGTGTACATTGCCTCGCCCCGCACGTAGGGGGCGGCCCCGAGGATGCGGGGTTCCTCGAGCGCGCGGTCGGCGACGCCGTCCCAGTTGTCCAGCTTCTTGCCGTAGCTCTGCACCTCGACATGGGCGGTCATGCCGAGAATGCGGTCGCGAACCTCGTTCTGGAAGCCGTTCATCACCGAAAGCACCGTGATCAGCGCCGTGACCCCGAGCAGAATCCCGCCCATGGAGATGAGCGAGATGAAGGAGATGAAGTGGTTCTTTCTCTTGGCTCGGGTGTAGCGCAGCCCGATGAACAGTTCCAAGGGTCGATACATGGTCGCGATGGCCTCGTGCGCGTTCGTTCAGGCGGCTTCCCGCGAGGGAAGTTCCACCGGCAAGGGTTTCTCCAGACGGATCCCGGTCGGGTCAATCCGGGTTCGGTAGGCCAGCACCTCGACCCCGGCTGCCGCAGCCCGGCGAAGGGCGCCCCCGTAGTCCGGGTCGATTGAATCGGCCGGCTGCAAACGATCCACATCATCCCTCTGGACACAGAAGAGGAGGACCCCGCAGCCACCGGATTCCACCACCCGCCGCAGTTCATCCAGATGGCGGGTTCCCCGCGTGGTCACCGCGTCGGGGAACATTGCCACGCCGGCCTCGGCCAGGGTGACATTCTTGACCTCCACATAGCAGGGCGATGCCTCGTCGCCGATGGCGAAATCGATGCGGCTCTCCCCCAGCCGTACCTCCGGGCGCACCGAGCCCCGTCCGGCCAGTTCGCGGATGGTGCCATTTTCCACGGCCTCGCGCACCAGCGCGTTGCTCCGCAAGGTATTGACGCCGACGCGGGTGCCGTCGGCCAGCTCGGTGAGTTCCCAGCTCAGGGGGTACGCGCGCTTCGGGTTGCCGGAATCGCGGTACCAGATCCGGGTCCCCGGTTCAGCACACCCCCGCATGGAGCCGGTGTTGGGGGTGTGCACGGTCAGGAGCGTGCCGTCGGGCGTTTCGACATCGGCCAGAAAGCGCTTGTAGCGCCGGATCAGAGCCGCCGGCTGCAGGGGTTGTTCAAACTCCACGGTTCGTTCCGGACTGTGCAAGGGAGCGCCATAGGCTACTGGAGGCGGCGCTGGACTTCCACCACGTTGGGAAGCTGTCCCAGACGATTGAGCACGCGACTGAGCTGGTCGGTATCCGCGATCCGGATACGCAGGTCGAGGTCGGCGCGGTTGCCACTGGACGCCCCCCGGGTGGTCATCGCCTCGACGTTGACCTTCTCGTCGGCCAGGGTGGTGGTGATGTCGCGGATCAGCGCCGGTCGGTCGTAGGCATGCACGTGGACGGCAACGGAATAGCCCTCGGGGCGGGTTCCGGCGGTCCACCCCACTTCCATGAGTCGTGGCCTCTGGTCGTCGCCGAGATCCAGGATCGACGGGCAGTCGCGGCGGTGAATGGTGACCCCGCGCCCCTGGGTGATGTAACCGATGATGGGATCGCCCGACGCCGGTCGGCAGCAGCCGGCCAGCCGTGTCATCAGGTTGCCGACCCCTTCCACGTGCACGTCGTCGGGCTGCGCGGTCTCGCGATCCCCGGCGCCCCGCCGGCTCCCGCCCCCCGGTTTCGGCGAGCGCTGCAACGGGACCAGTCGATGGACGGCCTGGGCGATCTGGTGGCTGTTGATATCGCCTCGACCCACGGCGGCCATCAACTCCTCGCTGTCGGGCAGGCGCAGCTCGTCGACCAGGCGGTCGTGGCCGAGGCTGCCGGCCACGCCGAGACGGCGCAGCTCCCGCTCCACCACCGCACGACCATCGGTCACGTGCTGCTCGCGGTTCTGCTGCCGGAACCACTGCCGGATCCGGGCACGCGCCCGCGAGGTCCGGGCATAGCCGAGCTGCGGGTTGAGCCAGTCCCGACTCGGCCGCCCTTCGCGCCCGGTGAGCACCTCCACCTGATTACCGTTCAGCAGCTCGGTGTTCAGCGGCACCATGCGACCGTCCACCCGCGCCCCGCGACAGCGGTTCCCGACCTCGCTGTGGATGTGGTAGGCGAAGTCCAGCGGGGTGGCGCCGCGCGGCAGGTCGACGATGTCGCCCGCCGGCGTGACCACGTAGACGCGGTCTTCGAAGGCCTCGGAGCGGAAGCGATCGACGAAGTCCGAGGCGGAGGCCTCCTCCTCCTTCCACTCCAGCAGCTGACGCAACCAGGCGATCTTCTGTTCGAAGCCCAGTTCCCGGCGCGCCGAGGCCCCCTCCTTGTAGCGCCAGTGGGCGGCGACGCCCAGCTCGGCATGGCGATGCATCTCGTGGGTGCGGATCTGCACCTCCAGGGTCTTGCCGCGGGGGCCGACCACCACGGTGTGGATGGACTGGTAATTGTTCTCCTTGGGGGTGGCGATGTAGTCGTCGAATTCCTTCGGGATATGGCGCCAGAGCCCGTGGACAATGCCGAGGGCGTGATAGCAGTCACTGACCCGATCCACCAGCACCCGCACGGCGCGCAGGTCGTAGAGCTGATCCAGCCCCACCCCCTTGCGTTCCAGCTTCCGCCAGATGCTGTAGATGTGCTTCGGCCGGCCCTTCATGTCGGCGGCGATCCCCGCCTCGTCCAGCGCCGCGCGCAGCTGGTCGATGGATTCGTTGATGAACGCCTCGCGCTCCACCCGGCGCTCGTCCAGGCTGACGGCGATCCGACGGTAGGTGGCCGGCTCCAGGTAGCGGAAGGCCAGGTCCTCCAGCTCCCACTTGATCTGCCAGATCCCCAGACGGTTGGCCAGCGGTGCGAAGATGTCCATGGTCTCCCGGGCGATGCGCTGCTGCTTCTCCGGACGCAGATGGTCGAGGGTGCGCATGTTGTGGAGGCGGTCGGCGAGCTTGATCAGGACCACGCGCACATCCTCCGCCATGGCCAGCAGCAACTTGCGCAGACTCTCGGCCCGGGCATCGGCGCGCTCGACCCCGTGGCCGGGCAACGTCTCGATGAGGCGCATCTTGGTCACGCCCTCCACCAGCTCGGCAACGCGCTCGTTGAAGGCCTCGGCCAGGGTGGCGTGGTCGATGGCGCTGTCCTCGAGGACGTCGTGCAGCAGCGCGGCGGCCAGGGTCTCGGCATCCATGTTCAGTCCGGCGAGGATGTCGGCCACCGCAATGACGTGATTGATATAGGGCTCACCGGAGGCACGCTGCTGACCGGCGTGCGCTTCCGAGGCCATCACCAGCGCACGTTCCAGCAGCGCGCGCTCGGCGGGCTCGCGCTCGGCGCCGACGCGCTCGAGCCAGTCGTTCGGTGTTGCGGCTTCCGGGACCAGGCCCCGGGTCTCGACATAGACCATGGTTCGGATACTCGTGACCACCCCTGATTACGTTATGATGGGGTCCTGAAGCCGAATTTTCGAGCCACGCGGGGAAAGGTTTTGACACGATCGACATTGATGCCGGAATGGGCGGAGCAGGATGCCGTCCTGCTGGCCTGGCCGTACCCCGGTGGAGACTGGGATCCCTGGCTGGAAATCGTGACCGCCGCCTACCGGGAACTGGCCGCCGCCATTGCCGATTTCGAACCGGTGATCATCCTCTGCCGCGACGCCGCCCTGCGCGACCGGTTGCGCGACCAGCTCGCGGATCTCTCCGGCACCGAGGACCACTATCGACGGTTGATCATCCCCTACGACGACACCTGGATCCGCGATTACGGGCCGCTGAGCCTGGTCGATCCCGCCGGCCCCCGGCTGCTCGATCTCCGTTTCAATGGCTGGGGCGGACGCCATGCCGCCGAACGCGATGACGCGGTCAATGCCGAGCTGGCCCGCGCGCGACTGCTGGACGCGCCCATGGATCGCGACGAACGCGTTCTCGAGGGAGGAGCCGTCGAAACCGACGGCGCCGGCACCCTGATCACCACCCGCCGCTGCCTGCTCTCGCCGAGCCGCAATCCCGGGCTCGACGCCACGGCCATCGAGACGTGGCTGCGTCGGCTGCTGGGGGTCGACCGCATCCTCTGGCTCGCCCACGGCGGCCTGGAGGGAGACGACACCGACGGCCACGTGGACACCCTGGTGCGCTTCGCCGACCCGCGCACGCTGGTCCATCAGGCCTGCGACGACCCCGAGGACAGCCACTACCCGGAGCTCACGGCCATGGCCGAGGAGCTGGCCGCATGGCGCACCGCCGACGGCGAGCCCTATCGGCTGCGCCCCCTGCCCTGGCCCCGCCCCCGGTACAACGAGCGCGGCGAGCGGCTGCCGGCCGGGTACGCCAATTTCCTGCTGGTCAACGGCGGGGTCATCATGCCGACCTACGATGATCCGGCCGATGACGTAGCGCGCGCGGTGCTGGCGGACTGCTTCCCGGGGCGGGAGGTGGTCGGGGTGGATGCCCGGGTGCTGCTCCAGCAGGGTGGATCGGTGCATTGCGCGACCATGCCGTTGGCGCGCGGGGTCCTGCCGGATTGAGGTGTTTCGCATGCATGACGCACTGAGGCTCGGTCTCGTCCAGGGCTCCGGCCACGCCGATGTTGCCACGGCGCGCGAGCATGTAGCGGCGGGGGTGCGGGAGGCGGCGACGCGCGGGGCGGAACTCGTCCTGCTCCAGGAGCTGCATGACGGGCCGTACTTCTGCCAGACGGAGGACCCGGCGGTCTTCGACCGGGCGGAACCGATCCCCGGCCCGGGCAGCGACCACCTGGGGGCGCTGGCGGCGGAGCTGGGGGTGGTGATCGTCGGCTCGCTGTTCGAACGGCGCGCGGCGGGGCTCTGCCACAACACGGCGGTGGTCCTGGAGCGCGACGGGTCGCTGGTGGGCCGCTACCGGAAGATGCACATCCCCGACGATCCCGGCTACCACGAGAAGTTCTACTTCACCCAGGGCGATGCCGAGGGCGCCGGCCACGGCTTCACGCCCGTCGACACCTCCGTCGGTCGGCTGGGGGTCCTGGTCTGCTGGGATCAGTGGTATCCCGAGGCGGCGCGGCTGATGGCCCTGGCCGGCGCCGAGATCCTGCTCTACCCCACCGCCATCGGCTGGGACCCGGCCGACGACGCCACCGAACAGGCGCGCCAGCTCGACGCCTGGCGCACGGTGCAGCGCGGTCACGCCATCGCCAACGGTCTCCCCGTGGCGGCCTGCAATCGCGTCGGCTTCGAGGCCACCCCCGGTGGCGACGCGAGGGACGGCGCGCTCTTCTGGGGCAACAGCTTCGCCTGCGGTCCCCAGGGCGAACTGCTCTTCGAGGCTCCGAACGACGGCGAGAGTGTCGTGGTCATCCCCATCGAGCGCGGCCGCACCGACACCGTGCGCCGCATGTGGCCCTTCTTCCGCGACCGCCGCGTCGACGCCTACGGCGACCTCACCCGCCGCTGGCGGGACGATTCGACGGACTGAGGAACCGGCTGTGGCGGTCCGGTTTCGGTTCGGCCGGCTCGCCCGGGGTCGAGGGGGTTCGAACCGCGGGACGCCGTGAATACGTCCCTGTAGGCTCGCAGCGGCCATCCATGGCCGCTGACGCCCGCTTGTTCGAACCCCCTCGACCCCGGGCGAGCCGGCCGAACCGAAACCGAACCGTCACCCCCCAACCTCTTCGAGTCCCTCGAATCCGATTCGGCCGCACTTGGTTCCTGCGAGTTCATTGGCCAGGGCCAGGGCTTCCATGGGATTCTTTCCTGCTACCAGACCGTGGATTACACCGGCGTTGAAGACATCCCCGGCCCCGATGGTGTCGACCACCGTGGGTGGCGGCACGGCGGGTTCATGGTGCGGGGTGCCGTCGGCCGTACGCAGCCAGCCGCCGTCCTCGCCCCAGGCGCAGAAGCTCAGGGGGCCATCGGCCGCCACGGCGTTCAGGAAGGTCTCGGGCGACTCGTACCCCCGGGCGGTGGCGAAGGCGCGGCCGTAGAGGGCGACGTCGGCGCGGGCGGCCAGTTCCTCGATCCCGGGGCGCGGCTTCTCCGCTTCCACCGAGATCGGGAGTTCGGGATGGTGTCTCCGGACGTGATCGAGCATGGCACCGGCCGCCTCGATGTGGCGCCCCTCGAAGTGGAGCCAGTCGAGGTCGCCGAGGTCGAGGGCGGTAAAGTCGTCGACCCCGAACTCCGGCAGGTCACGGTGGTGAACGATGGTCCGCGATCCGGTGGCGCGGCTGAGGGTGATATAGGAAGTCGGGACCTTGCCGGCGGCCTCCACCCGGGCCCCACCGTGGTCGATTCCGAGGGCGTCGAGGCTGGCGCGGATGGTGTCGGCGTCGGGCTCGTCGGCCAGCATCCCGGCCCAGCGGCCGCGATGGCCGAGGCGCGCCAGCACCTCGAGGGTATTGGCGGCGTTGCCGCCGCGCACCCGGCGCTGCGCCAGGGCGCGGACCTCGGCGTCCTCGCCCGGGTAGTCGTCGACCTCGTTGATGATGTCGAGGGTGGCGGTGCCCACCGCGAGGATGGTGGCCATGGTTCGGCTCCGATGTTGTCGAGGCCGCCATTGTAGGTCAGGCGCCGTACTGTTCGACAGGGCACGGCCTCGCCCGACCGGCGGGGAACGTGGGCAGTCCGACACGGGGCGGTTCCCGGCCCGTTTCTGGTACGCTGTCGGGATGGATCGCGAGCGCGCCACGGACCACACCCTCTATTTCGAGGGCGACGCCCTCTACGCCGACATGCTCCACGCCATCGACACGGCCCGCGAGCGCGTCTGGATGGAGAGCTACATCTTCAGCGCCGATGCCGTGGGCCGACGCTTCGGGGCCGCACTGGCCCGAGCCGCCCGACGCGGCCTCGATGTCCGTCTCCATGTCGATGCCCTGGGCAGTCTCTTTCAGCTGCCGACCACCTTCGTCACCACCCTGCGCCGTGCCGGGGTCCGGTTCCGTGCCTTTCATCGCTGGAGCTGGCGCGATCCCTGGCGCTACAACCGACGCAACCACTGCAAGATGCTGATCGTCGATCACCATCGCTTCTTCGTCGGCGGGTTCAACATCCATCGGCAGAGCAGTGCGCGCCACTACGGTCGACAACGGTGGCGGGACACCCACATCGCCCTGGAGGATCCCTCGTTGACCGCCCATGCCACCGGGCTCTTCGAGACCTTCTGGCAACGGCGTCCGCCCGCATGGCTACGCCATCGCCCTCCGGATCCGGCGGTCGACGGCGATCTGCTGATCAGCAATCGCCTTCCGAGTCAGCGCCATGCCCTGAGCCGCCTTTTCCATCACGGGCTGGGGTCGGCGCGCGTGGAGATCCTGCTCACCACACCCTACTTCGCTCCAGACCGGCGCACCCGTCGTCTTCTCTACGCGGCGGCCGCCCGAGGGGTCACCGTCCACCTGCTGTTGCCCGGTGTGACCGATCGCTGGCTGCTGCGGATGACGGCCTGGCACATCTACCAGCGCCTGTTGCATCGCGGCGTCCACATCCACGAGTATCGCCCGCGCACCCTCCACGCCAAGACCCTGGTGGTGGATGGCAACTGGGCCACCCTCGGCACCGCCAATCTCGACTACCGGAGCCTGCTCCACAACTACGAGATCAATTATGTCACGCGGCGCGCGGGCATCTGCTCGGAGCTTTCCCGGCAGTTCGGCCGGGATCGAGAGGAAGCGGAGACCATCACCCGCGCGCACCTGCCCCGGCGGCGCTGGTGGGAACGACTGGCCGGGGTCATCGGCTGGCGGTTCCGCCACTGGCTGTAGAGTGATTCCCCGGGACGGTCCGGGTCTTCAGCGCAGCATGAAGCCGGCCCGCAGGGACTGGGTCCGTTCGTCATAATCGCGCCAGGTCTCGTTGTAGCCATTGTAGTACTGGACGTAGAACTGGGCCGACCCTTCGGTCGCGTACGGGATCGGGAAGCGATAGCCGATCTCGTAGGCCCCGATCCCGTGCCCGCTCTCTTCTTCCTCCTCTCGGCGCTGGCGCAGAACGGCCCGGAGCATCACCCGGTCGTTTTCCAGGAACCCGGCGTGGTAGTCGAGTTGGGTCTCGAGAGTACTGCGGTAGTACTTGATATCGCGGTTGGTGGAACCGACCTGGTAGTAGTCGAACACCCGATTGACCCAGCGAATGTCGCGCTGCCCCGGATCCAGGTAACTCACGGTCTCCAGATAGGAGGCGTCATAGCTGCGGCTGGCGTCACCATCCAGCCCATTGGAGTCGTGTTCGTTGAACCCCACGTTCAGCCGCCGGACCCATGGCGAGTCCAGCTGGAAACTGTAGAAGAGCTCCGGGCGGTACCGCGTCTCCTCCACGGGGACGGAATCCTTGTTCAACGCCCAGAACACCGTCTGCGAATAGGCGAGGTTGAGATTCGATTCGTCTCCGAACCGGAATCGGAAGGAGATCTGGATCTTCGACTCCTCGTCGCTGAACGCGAAGTAGATCGGCCGGTGGCGCAGCAGC
>JBNJEU010000032.1:0-19702 GCA_051746205.1 Pseudomonadota bacterium | reverse complement strand
CGACCGCTCAACAGGCGGCTCAACAAAAATCTCCGCTTCGCGCCGGGCCTGTTCCTCGGCCTCGCGCCGGGCCTGCTCCTCCGCTTCGCGGCGGGCCTGTTCCTCGGCCTCGCGCCGGGCCTCTTCCTCCGCCTCGCGGCGGGCCTGTTCCTCGGCCTCGCGCCGGGCCTGTTCCTCGGCCTCGCGCCGGGCCTGCTCCTCGGCCTCGCGCCGGGCCTGTTCCTCGGCCTCGCGCCGGGCCTCTTCCTCGGCCTCGCGCCGGGCCTCTTCCTCGGCCTCGCGCCGGGCCTCTTCCTCCGCCTGGCGGCGGGCCTGCTCCTCCGCCTCGCGGCGTTCGGCGACGGGGTCATTCTCCACCACCTCGGCCTGGATGATCTCGGGCCTCGGTGTCTCCGGCTCGCTCTCGGGCCACGGGATGCTGAACAGCAGCAGCGCGAGCAGTCCGGCATGCAGAACCAGGGAGGCAATCAGTCCGCCGCGACCGCCCCTAGCCCCGTTCATCATCCCCCGGATCCTGCGTCACCAGCCCTACGGACGGTGCGCCGGCCTGCTGCAACAGGCTCATGGCATCCACCACGGCGCCGTAATCGGTCGCGCGATCACCGCGTACCATGACGGCGGGAGCCGGTTCTTCGCGCAACCGCTCGCGAACCACCTCCTCGAGCTCCGCGCGCGGCATCGGCTGTTCGTCGTCATCCAGATAGAGGTTCCCGTCGCGATCGACGCTGACCACCAGGGGCTCGCTGTCCGAATCCTCGATGGGCTCGGCCGCTTGTTCCGGCAGGTCCACCTGGATCCCCTCGGCGAGCATCGGCGCAGTGATCATGAAGATGATCAGCAGCACGAGCATGACGTCGATGTAGGGGACCACATTGATCTCCGAGATGGGCCGGCGCTTCTGTCGAGTCCGCCGTGCCATATCAGCGCCCCGCGTGCCGCAACAGGAGTGTGCTGAACTCTTCCACGAAGTTGTCGTAGCGTTCTGCCAGGCGGTCCGCCTGCTGCGAGAAGCGATTGTAGGCGATGACCGCCGGTATCGCCGCCACCAGCCCCATGGCGGTGGCCAGCAACGCCTCGGCGATGCCGGGCGCCACCAGCGCCAGAGTCGCCCGCTCAACATTGCCGAGGGCGGTGAAGCTGTTCATGATCCCCCAGACAGTGCCGAACAGGCCGACGTAGGGGCTCACCGAGCCGATGGTCGCCAGCCAGCCCAGGCGCCGTTCCAGACCATCCACCTCGCGGTTGAGGACCACCCGCATGGCGCGCTGTACCGTTTCCAGCAGCGACTCGCCACGGCTGACGCGGGTGAACTCACGATAACCGGCCTCGAAGATCGCCGCCTCACCCCTCGGGTCTCCGCCATCGCGCACTTCGCGATGGATCTCCGCCAGCTCGCGCCCCGACCAGAACAACCCCTCGAAATCCTCGGCCTCGTCCCGGGCGCGCCGGAACAGAAACGCGTGCTGGAAGATCAGCATCCAGGAGAAGACCGAGGCGGCCAGCAGGATCAGCATCACCAGCTGCACCACCGGACCCGCCTGGGCGACCAGGGATCCGAAGCTCATGTCAGCGCTCACCGTCTCCCTCCATGGCCCTGATAATGGTTGCGGGCACCGGGCACGGGCGGAACGTCCCGGCGTTCAGGCTCGCAACCTGGTTCTCGGCAGAGCAGAGCAGCACGCCGTCGTCCTGCCGAATGATCCGCTGTTCGAAAGTCATGCTCACCCGTGCCCTGCGCCCGATCCCGGTCAGCACCAGCAACTCGTCGTCCAGAACGGCGGGGACGATGAATTCGGTGGTGGCCCGCCGCACGGCGAAGACCACCCCCTGTTCCTCGGCCATCCGCCGCTGATCGAAGCCCAGCGCGCGCAACCACTCGGTCCGTCCCCGTTCCATGAAACGCAGGTAATTGGCGTGGTAGACCACGCCTCCCGCATCGGTATCCTCATAGTAGACCCGCACGGGCCAGGAAAATTCACTCACGCCACTGTCTCGACTGGTTATCTCTCCGCACTCTATGGAAGGCCCCGGCGCCGCGCAAGCCCGAAGCTGTGACACCGCTCAGGATCCAGGCGAAAAGAGATCCGGCTCGCCGCCCTCGCCACGGACATAACCGAAGTGACCGTAGGCGCGGCGGGAGGCGATCCGCCCCCGAGGCGTGCGCTGCATGAAGCCCTGCTGGATGAGGTAGGGTTCGACGACGTCCTCCAGGGTGTCACGCTCCTCGCCAACGGCGGCGGCCAGGCTGTCGATGCCCACCGGCCCGCCATCGAAGCGCTCGATCAGGGCAGTAAGCAGCTTGCGGTCCATGACGTCGAAACCTTCGCTGTCCACATCCAGCAGATCCAGCGCGCGTCCGGCCACCTCCCCGGAGATGTGGCCGTCGGCGCGGACCTCGGCGAAGTCGCGCACTCGGCGCAGCAGGCGATTGGCGATGCGCGGGGTGCCCCGGGAGCGGCGGGCGATCTCGTGGGCGCCCTCGGCGTCGGCGGCGACCTCCAGGATCCCGGCGGCGCGGGTAACAATGTCGGCCAGGTCGGGGACGCTGTAGAACTCCAGCCGCTGGACGATCCCGAAGCGATCGCGCAGTGGCGAGGTCAGCAGCCCCGCCCGGGTGGTCGCCCCGACCAGGGTAAAGGGCGGGAGATCGAGCTTGATGGAACGCGCCGCCGGCCCCTCGCCGACCATGATGTCGAGCTGATAATCCTCCATGGCCGGGTACAGCACCTCCTCCACCACCGAGGAGAGCCGGTGGATCTCGTCGATGAAGAGGACGTCATTGGGCTCGAGGTTGGTCAGCAGCGCCGCGAGGTCGCCGGGCTTCTCCAGCACCGGGCCGGAGGTCTGGCGCAGGTTCACGCTCATCTCGTTGGCAATGATGTGGGCCAGGGTGGTCTTGCCGAGACCCGGCGGCCCGAAGATCAGGGTATGGTCCAGTGCCTCGCCACGGCCCCGGGCGGCGGGGATGAAGATCCCCATCTGCTCGCGCACCGCCTCCTGGCCGGTGTAGTCGTCCAGCAGCCTGGGCCGCATGGCGCGGTCGATGGCGTCGTCGTCGCCGGCGGCGGTGATGAGTCGGTCGGACTCGATCATGGCGCTATCCCTTCAGGGCCCCCTTCAGCGCCGCGCGGATCAGCGCCTCGCTGTCGCTCTCGCCGTCGTCCACGGCGGTGACCAGCCGGCTCGCCTCCGGGGGCTTGTAGCCGAGCCCGACCAGCGCGCTCACCGCTTCGCCATGTGCGTCCGAGGCTGCAGGCCCGGCCGCCGGCGCGGCGGCCGCGCTCATCTCCATGGGCAGTTCGGTGGCATCGGCCTCCAGCCGGTCGCGCATCTCGACGATGAGTCGCTCGCCGGTCTTGCGACCGACGCCGGGGAGCCGGGTCAGGGCCGCGACGTCGTTGTCGCGCACGCAGCGGGCGAACTCCTCCAGGCTCATGCCGGAGAGCACCGCCAGCGCCAGCCGGGCACCGACGCCGTTGACCTTCAGCAGGGCGCGGAAGAGGCTGCGCTCGCCCTCGCGGGCGAAGCCGTAGAGCAGCTGGGCATCCTCGCGCACCACCATGTGGACCAGCAGGGTCACCGGCTCGCCCTCGACGGGCAGCTCGTAGAAGGTGCTCATGGGCGCCTCGACGTCGTAGCCGACACCGCCGACGTCGATCAGCAGCCAGGGCGGCCGCTTGCTGGCCAGGGTGCCGCGCAGCCGCCCGATCATGGCCGCGCCTCCATGGCCGCGCCGATCCGCTCGAGGGTGGCGCCGGTACGGCAGTGGCAGAGCGCCGCCGCCAGGGCGTCGGCGGCGTCCTCCGCCGGCTGCCGGGGGAGCTTCAGCAGGGCCGTGACCATGTGCTGGATCTGCGCCTTCTCGGCCCGCCCGCGACCCACGATGGCCTGCTTGATGGCGGCGGGCGCGTATTCGCTGACCGGCAGACCGGCGGCGGCCGCCGCGCACAGCGCCACCCCCCGGGCCTGGCCGAGCTTCAGCGCGGAACTGGCGTTGTTGCGCATGAAGACACTCTCCACCGCGGCCACCGTCGGCCGGTACTGGTCGATGATCGTGCCGAGGGCGGCGTGGATGGCATACAGCCGCTCCGGTATCGGCCCGTCGCCGACCCGGATCACGCCGCTGTCGACATAGACCCCCTCGACCCCGGCGATGTCGATGATGCCGTAGCCGGTGGCCCGGGAGCCGGGGTCGATGCCGAGGACGCGGATCATCTCACGACGCCGCCCGGCTCAGGCTCTCTTCGTCGAAGTCGGCGTTGGTGTAGACGTTCTGGACATCGTCCAGGTCCTCCAGGGCGTCCATCAGGCCCAGCGCCTTGCCGGCCTCCTCCCCCTCCAGCGAGACGGTGGTGGCCGGCCGCTCGGTGACCTCGGCGTGCTCCGGTTCGAGGCCGGCCTCCAGCAGGGCGTCGCGCACGGCGAAGAACGCCTCCGGCGTGGTCAGCACCTCCACCGAGCCATCCTCCTCGGTGACGATGTCCTCGGCGCCGGCCTCCAGGGCCGGCTCCATGACGCGATCCTCGTCGGTGTCCGGGGCGAAGGTGATCACCCCCTGACGGCTGAAGAGATAGGCCACCGAGCCGTCGGTGCCGAGATTGCCGCCGGCCTTGTTGAAGGCGTGGCGGACCTCGGCGACGGTGCGATTGCGGTTGTCGGTCAGGCAGTCGACCATGATGGCCACACCGCCGGGGGCGTAGCCCTCGTAGCGCAGGGTCTCGTACTGGGTGCCATCGTCATCGCCGGCGCCGCGCTTGATGGCCCGCTCGATGGTGTCCTTGGGCATGTTGGCGCCCAGGGCCTTGTCGACCGCCGCGCGCAGCCGCGGATTGTCTTCGACCTCCGGGCCGCCCAGACGGGCGGCGACGGTGATCTCGCGGATCAGTTTGGTGAAGAGCTTGCCGCGCTTGGCGTCCTGGGCCGCCTTGCGGTGCTTGATGTTGGCCCACTTGCTGTGTCCCGCCATGGTCCCGTATCTGCTCGTTGCCGATGGATGCGGGCCATCTTACCAGAATCGCCGGGGCTATTCGGAGGGGGTGGACTCCCCCGACTCCTGAGGCGGCCGACGCAGGCGGATGCCGAGCTCGCGCAGCTGGGCGTCGCCCGCTGGCGACGGCGCCCGGGTCAGCAGGCAGTTGGCGCTCTGCGTCTTGGGGAAGGCCATGACCTCGCGAATGGACTGGGCCTCGGCCATCAGCATCACCAGGCGGTCGAGACCGAAGGCAATGCCGCCGTGGGGCGGCGCGCCGTAGCGCAGGGCGTCCAGCAGGAAGCCGAATTTGTCCTCGGCCTCCTCCTGGCCGATCCCCAGCGCGGCGAGGACCCGCCGCTGGGTCTCCTCCTCGTGGATACGCAGGGAGCCGCCGCCGATCTCGCTGCCGTTGAGGACCACATCGTAGGCCCGCGAAAGGCATTCTCCGGGGGCGGTGGCCAGCCGCTCGACATCCTCGTCGCGCGGGGCGGTGAAGGGGTGATGCAAGGCGTACCAGCGGTGGTCGCCCTCGTCCCACTCGAACATCGGGAAGTCGACCACCCAGACCGGCCGCCAGCCCTCGACCACGCGGCCGAGATCGTGGCCCAGCCGCACCCGCAGGGCACCCAGCGCCTCGTTGACCACAGTGGCCTTGTCGGCACCGAAGAAGATCAGGTCGCCCGCCTCGGCCCCGGTGCGCTCGAGGATGCCATCGATGGCCGCGTCGGGCAGGAACTTCAGGATCGGCGATTGCAGACCCTCGCGGCCGGCGGCCGGCTCGTTGACCTTGACGTAGGCCAGCCCCTTGGCGCCATAGATGCCGACGTAATCGGTGTAGTCGTCGATGGCCTTGCGGGTCAGTTCACCGCCGCCCGGCACGCGCAGCGCGGCGACCCGACCGGCCGGGTCGATGGCCGGCGCGGAGAAGACCTTGAAGTCGGCCTCGGCGACCAGATCGGCGACATCCACCAGCTCCAGGTCGATGCGCAGGTCCGGCCGGTCGGAGCCGAAACGGCGCATGGCCTCGGCGTAGGACATGCGCGGGAAGGGATCCGGCAGCTCCACCTCGAGGACCTCCCGGAAGAGGCGGCGCAGCATCGCCTCCATCAGGTCCATGATGGTCTGCTCGTCGAGGAAGGCGGTCTCGATGTCCAGCTGGGTGAATTCCGGCTGGCGATCGGCGCGCAGGTCCTCGTCGCGGAAGCAGCGGGTGATCTGGTAGTAGCGATCCATGCCGCCGACCATCAGCAGCTGCTTGAACAGCTGCGGCGACTGTGGCAGGGCGAAGAACTGGTTGCGGTGGGTGCGGCTCGGAACCAGGTAGTCGCGAGCCCCCTCCGGGGTCGCACGGGTCAGCATCGGTGTCTCGATGTCCAGGAAACCCTGGTCGTCGAGGTAATTGCGCAGGACACGCGTCACCCGCGAGCGCAGCTTGATGCGCTCGGCCATGGCCGGCCGGCGCAGGTCCACGTAGCGGTGGCGCAGGCGCAGCTCCTCGGAGACCTCGTCATCGGCGACATCGAGCATGAACGGCGGGGTCTCGGCGCGATTGAGCACGGTCATTGCGCCTCCGACCACCTCCACCTCGCCGGTGGGCATGTTCGGATTGTCGGTCCCCTCGGGCCGGCGGCGCACCCGTCCGTGGACGTGGAGCACATACTCGTTGCGCACCTCCTCGGCCAGGGCGAAGACCTCCGGGGTCTCGTCCGGGTCGAAGACCACCTGGACCTGGCCCTCGCGATCCCGCAGGTCGACGAAGATGATGCCGCCGTGGTCGCGGCGCCGGTGGACCCAGCCGTAGAGGCTGACTTCGCTGTCGATGTCCGAAGCGCGGACGTCGCCGCAGTAATGGGTGCGCATGTCGTGGATCTCTGTTGTGTACCGGAGACGGAAGACCGGAAATGGTACGGCCAGCGGCCGATCAAGGCAAATGCGGGCGTATTGGGAAACGGACCGGTTCATGGTCCAATACGCCCCCGCACAGACCCGTTCCGGAGACGCCATGGACCCCCTCAGCGAAGAGTACATCGCCCGTTTCGACGGTCTGGGCCGTCTCTACGGCCGCGACGCCCTGCCGCGTCTGGCGGGACTCCACGTGGCGGTGGTCGGCCTTGGCGGAGTCGGGTCCTGGGCGGCGGAGGCCCTGGCGCGCAGCGGCGTCGGCCGGCTCACCCTGATCGATGGCGACAGCGTCACGATCGGCAACATCAACCGCCAGCTTCCGGCCCTCTCCTCCACCCTGGGGGAGAAGAAGCACACCGTCCTGACCCGCCGCCTCCGGGACATCAACCCGGAGTGCCGCATCCACACCGTCGACGATTTCCTGACCATGGACAATCTGGCCACCCTGCTGCAACCGGAGCCCCCGCTGGACGGCGTGCTCGACGCCATCGACGGAATCCGCCACAAGGCCGCGCTCATCAACGGCTGCCGGCGCCGCCACCTGCCGGTGGTCACCACCGGTGGGGCCGGTGGTCTGCGGGATCCCGCCGCCATCACCGTCGCCGACCTGTCACGCACCCATCACGACCCGCTGGCCAGCAAGGTCCGTCGGCGTCTGCGCGATGAACACGGTTTCAGCCGCAATCCACGCCGGCGTTTCGGCGTCGAATGCGTCTTCTCCACGGAACAGCCGATCCATCCGCGCGCGGATGGAACCACGGGCCCGGAAAAACCGGGGGTGCCCGGCCTCCACCTGGACTGCCACATGGGTTATGGCGCGGCCTGTTTCGTCACCGCACCATTCGGCTTTGTGGCCGCCGGCCGAATCCTCGATCGTCTTCTGAAATAAACACCGTTCGGGTCCATCGGCATTCACCAATATAAAAAAGGGCCGCTTGATTGCGGCCCCTTTTCAGGCAGGAAACAGACGCCTCTACGATTTCTTCTCGATGAGCAGATCGTCGCGATTACCGCCGTTCTGTTCCCATTCCTGAACCCATTTCGGTACGCGGCCACGGCCGGTCCAGGTCTTGGATTCATCATCGGGGTGGCGATACTTCGGCGCGACCTTGGCACGGGCACCCTTGCGCGGGCCGCTGGCCCCCGTCAGGACCTCCTCCGGCGTCATCCCGTATTTCTCGGCGACCTGTCGAAGTTCCTTCTGCGCGTCCTTGATCTTGTCCTTTTCGCGACGCTTGCGCTCCTTCGTCAGACGCTTTTCCAGCTCATTGAGATCGGCCTCGGAAAAGGCCTCCAGATTGATTGCATCGAGTTGATTACCCACGACTGAGACTCCTTGATTAAATTCGTCCCCGAATTCTACTCGGAACACGCTCTTTGACAAGTGTTTCCTTTCCGACGGACAACACGACAAACGCGTTCATCATCCGATTCCCCCATGAACCGGATGTGATCGACGCGTGTGAACGCCTCCACATTTCACCATTTTGTTGCACATTTTTAACATACTGGACTCAGTTTGAACTGCATCGAGCCGGCAATGATTGTATAAGGGGTTCCCAATGATCAGGGGAACACGCGCGAGCACGGTATGAGCACTGTCCATCTTTACGACCTCATCCAGCCCCGGGATACCAAAGCGGTGGAGCGCCAGGCGATCGAACCGCTCGCAGCGCTGGATCCGGCCTTCCGTGCCGACGATCTGTACACCTGCTACCACGACGTGATCCGGCTGTTCCAGGGCAACCATCCGGGCTACCACGCCAGCGACGCCTGGTATCACGACCTGGAACACACCAGCACGGTCTTCCTGTGCACTTCGGCACTGCTCCAGGGCGCCCACCACGAAGGGCTCCCCATCAGCCCACACGGGCAGCTTCTGGTCATGGCCGGGGCCCTGTTCCATGACGTCGGCCTCATCCGCCGCGAGGGCGAGGAATTCGGCACCGGCGCCCGTTTCACCGTCGGCCATGAGGAGCGCGGCATCGCCTTCATGGAAACGTACATGACGGCCGCCGGCTTCAATGCCACCGACATCGAAGACCTGCGCCACATGATCCAGAGCACCGCACTGGGGACGCGGTTCGGCGACATCCCGTTTCGCAATCTGGAGACTCGCACCCTGGCCCAGTTCCTCGCCACCGCCGATCTGGTCGGCCAGATGTCCGACCGTGCCTATCTGGAGAAGCTGCTCCTGCTCTATCTGGAATTCCGCGAGGCGGGGATCCCCGGCTACCACTCGGAATTCGACCTGCTGGAGAAGACCCCGGCGTTCTACAGCAAGCTGGTGCGCCGCCGTCTGGACCACGAACTGGGCCGCCAGACCCGCCTCCTGAAGACCTTCGCCCGGGTCTGCTGGGACCTGGACCACGATCCCTTCGAATACACCATCCAGCGCAACCTGGAATACCTCCACCAGGTGCTTGGTGAGGGGCGCGACAACCACCGTGCCTGGCTGCGCCGCGAGGGGATCGCCTCCAGTCTGCCCCCGGAGGCCGGGTAGCGGCTCGGCTTGTAACGCGCCTCCACTCCGGATTAAGGTTACCCCGACCTGTAATCGAGAGGAGGATCCCAGTGGAGGAAAAGTCGAAGATCGCCATCATGCTGCTCAATACCGACCCGGATCGCCCCGCCAGTCTCGGGGCCCCCTTCTTCCAGGCCATTGTCGCCGCGAGCATGGATCTCGAGGTTTCCATCTACTTTGCCGCGCGTAATGTGGCCCTGCTTCGACAAGGGGTTGCCGAGGCCCTCCATCCCGGCAAGGACAAGGAAAAATCGGTCTATTCCTTCATGCAGGATGCGCACGAGGCGGGGGTACGCTTCTACGCCTGCGGGGGCGCCCTCGGGGAGCACGGTGTCACGCCCGACAACCGCATCCCGGAGCTCGACGACGTCGCCGGCGGAGCCACCTTCATCACCGAGATCATCGAACCCGAAACGGTTACGCTGACCTACTAGTTCCACCCGGGGAGCCTCCATGGCCGATATCCGCAACGGTGGCGATAACACCGACCGCAACGAACCGCTCAAGGTCTGTCGCGTCGCCATCGACACCTATCTGGAAAATGTCGCCTACCTCAACCGTCGCTGCGACGTCTACAGTGCCGAGGGCTTCCAGGCGCTGAACAAGGTGGTGCTCAGCAACAACGGCACCAGCGTCTTCGCGGTGCTCAATGTGGTCGACGACGACACCATCGTCGCCGTGGACGAGGTCGGGCTCTCCGAGCAGGCCTTCGCGCAGCTCGGTCTGGAGCCCGGAGAACCGGTGACCATCGCCCAGGCCGAACCACCCCGGGCCATGGATGCCATCCGCCGCAAGATCGCCGGCGACCGACTGGACGAGGACGACTACCGCCAGATCATCAGCGACATCACCGGAAGCCGGTTGTCGAAGATGGAGATCGCGGCCTTCCTGGTCTCCTCCGGTCCGGGAGGTCTGGACCGCCAGGAGGTCCTCCACCTCACCCGCGCCATGACCGAATCGGGCAGCCGTCTGGACTGGCACGAACCAGTGGTGGTGGACAAGCACTGCATCGGCGGGCTGCCCGGCAACCGCACCACCATGGCGGTGGTCCCCATCGTTGCCGCCCACGGCATGCTGATGCCGAAGACGTCCAGCCGCGCCATCACCTCTCCCGCCGGCACCGCCGACACCATGGAGGTACTGGCCAATGTCGAACTCTCGCCCGACGCCATGCACCGGGTGGTCCGCCGCGAACGCGCCTGCCTCGCCTGGGGCGGTACCGCGCGACTCGCCCCGGCGGACGACATCATCATCTCGGTGGAGCGGCCACTCGGCATCGACTCGGTGGGCCAGATGATCGCCTCCATCCTGTCGAAGAAGCTGGCCGCGGGTTCCACCCACCTGCTGGTGGACATCCCGGTGGGACCCACGGCGAAGGTCGCGCACATGCGCGAGGCGCTGCAACTGCGCAAGCTGTTCGAGTACATCGGCGATCGCGTCGGCCTGCACCTCGAGGTCGTGGTCACCGACGGTGCCGAACCCATCGGCCGAGGCATCGGCCCGGTGCTGGAGGCGCGCGACGTGATGCAGGTCCTGGCGAACGACCCCGACGCCCCGGACGACCTGCTGCAGAAGGTCCTGCGGCTGGCCGGCCGAATCATCGAGTTCGATCCGGACGTGCGCGGTGGTCAGGGCTACCCCATCGCCCGCGACATCCTTGAATCGGGCCGGGCCCTGGCGAAGATGGAGGCGATCATCGAAGGTCAGGGGGCGCCGCCGACGGAGTACCATCCCGGCCCGCTGATCCACGAAGTGGTTGCCGACCGCGACGGCGTGGTCACCGCCATCGATAACAAGGAGATCGCTCACCTGGCCCATCTGGCCGGTGCTCCCCTGGACAAGGGGGCCGGCATCGACCTGTTCCACAAGGTCGGCGACCCCGTCCACACCGGAGACCCCCTCTTCCGGATCCACGCCGAGTTCAAGGCCGACTTCCACTTCGCGCGCGAGTACTGTCGCCACCACTCCGCCTTTACCATCGGCGACACGGCCGACATCAACCGCCTGCACATGGAGCTCTGAATGCCCCTGCTCACCTTCTCCGATTACCATGCATCCGGCCGGGCCCTCGCTTCCGAGCTGGCCATGGTCGCCGCCGAGGTGGCCATCCACCGATTCCCCGATGGCGAGAGTCAGGTGCGCCTGCCGTCCCTGGCGGGCGGGCGCCCCAACGAACCCCTCGTGGTCTGCCGCAGCCTGGACCGTCCCAACGACAAGCTGGTGGAACTGCTGCTGCTGGCCAGGACCGCCCGCGCCGAGGGCTGGTCGCGACTGGTCCTGGTCGCGCCGTACCTCTGCTACATGCGCCAGGACGCCGCCTTCCATTCCGGCGAGGCGGTGAGCCAGCGGATCATCGGCGCCTTCCTGGCCGATCTCTTCGACGAGGTGATCACAGTGGATCCCCACCTCCACCGGGTTCATTACCTGGAACAGGCGGTCCCGGCAGACCGGGCGGTGGCGTTGAGCGCCGCCGAACCGCTGCGCGCCTATCTGGCCGAGCGGCTGCCCGACGCCGTGGTGGTGGGGCCCGATGAGGAATCGGAGCAGTGGGCGCGCGCCGTCGCCGAGCCGCTGGGCATGGACTGGCTGGTCGGGAAGAAGACTCGACGCGGCGATCGCGACGTGGTGGTGGAACTGCCCGAGGACGGCCTGTCCGGGCGCACCGCCTTGCTGCTGGACGATGTCGCCAGCTCCGGTCAGACCCTGGCGCGAGCAGCGGAGGCCGCGCGCGCCGCCGGCGCCGTGGATGTCCACGCGCTGGTGACCCACGCCCTGTTTGCCGAGGGAGCCGAAGAGGCCCTGCGCTCGGCCGGGATCTCCACCCTGCACAGCACCGACAGCATCGCCCATCCCAGCAACGCCATCGCCCTCGCACCGCTGCTGGCCGGGGCCGTGCGCGACGGCCTCAGCGCCGACTGAGCTTGCGACTGTGGCGCCGCTGCCGGCGGCGCTTGTTCTCCTGGCGCGGGGTCGGCTTCTTCTTCCCCGCCTTCCCGGCATAGGGGTTGTCGCTGGTTTTGAACTCCAGCCGCAGGGGCGTCCCCTCGATCTTCAGCTGTTTGCGGAAGACATTGCTCAGATAACGCTGGTAGGCCGCCGGGGTCGACTTCGCCTGATTGCCGTGGATGATGATGGTCGGCGGGTGGTGGCCGCCCTGGTGGGCGTAGCGCAGCTTGATCCGCCGGCCGCGCACCATCGGCGGCGGATGGGCCGCCACGGCGTCCTCCAGCAGCCGGGTGAGTTCGGCGGTCGCCACCCGGCGGCCGCCGCTCTTCCAGGCGCGCAGGGTGTCGTCGAAGAGCTTGCCGACGCCGGTGCCGTGGAGCGCGGAGATGAAGCGCCGGCTCACAAAGTCGGCGAAGGGCAGACGCCGGTCCAGATCGCGGCGAGTGTCGGCCTTGCGATCCTCGTCCAGGTGGTCCCACTTGTTCACCGCCAGCACCAGCGAGCGCCCCGCCTCGAGCGCATGGCCGATGAGGTGGGCGTCCTGGTCGGTCACGCCCTCCCGGGCATCGAGCACCATGATGACCACCTGGGCAGCGTCCACGGCCTGCAGTGTCTTGACGATGGAGAACTTCTCTACCACCTCGTCGACCCGCGAGCGGCGCCGCACGCCGGCGGTGTCGATGAGAGTGAACCGGCGCCCGTCGCGCTCGAAGGGCACGTGGATGCTGTCGCGGGTGGTGCCGGGGGCGTCGTAGACCAGTACCCGCTCCTCCCCCAGCAGGCGATTCACCAGGGTGGACTTGCCGACGTTGGGCCGACCCACCACCGCCACCGGGATCGGCGCGTCCTCCGTCTCCGTCTCCTGCTCCGCCGCCGACTCAGGGGCCGTCGGCAACCCCGCCAGCGCCGCGGCCACCGCCGCCACCACCCCGTGACCATGGGCGGCGGAAACCGGACGAGGCTCGCCCAGGCCCATCTCATGGAACTCCAGGGCCCCTTCGCTGCCACGCCCCTCGGCCTTGTTCACCAGCAGGATCACCGGCTTGCCGTGCTGACGCAGCCGTTCGGCGATCACCTGGTCACCGGAGGTCACGCCCTGGCGGGCATCCACCAGGAAGAGCACGGCGTCGGCCTCTTCCACCGCGCTCCACGCCTGCTCCTCCATGCCCAGTTCCACCCCCTCGGGGGCGGCGTCCAGACCGCCGGTGTCCACCAGGATGACCGGAGTCCCCTCCACGCTCGCCTCGCCGTACTGGCGATCGCGGGTCAGTCCGGGCTGGTCGGCCACGAGGGCGTCCCGCGTCCGGGTCAGGCGGTTGAAGAGGGTCGATTTGCCGACATTGGGGCGCCCGACGAGGGCGAGTACCGGTTTCATGGCTCTCAGTCGCGCCGACGCAGGCGCAGGCTCTGCAGGTATCCATCGCGATCGAGAACCACCACGCGATCGTCGACGACCCGCGGCGCGTTGAGCACGCGGCGGTCGCGTCGCGGCTTCAGGCCGGTATCGCCCACCGGCGGCGCGGCGCGCAGGTTGTGGCGAGCCACCACGCGGCCGTCCTCGCGATGGAGGACGTAGAAATAGCCGTGACCGTCGGCCACCAGCAGATGATTGCCATCGACCGTGGGTGCGGAGACCCGGCGGTCGTGCAGGGCCTCCTGACGCCAGAGGGTGCTGCCGGTTTCGCGATCCAGTGCCCACAGGCGATCGCGCTCATCGACCACATAGACGGCGTCGTCGCCGACATCCAGACCACTGTAGGCGGAGATATCGCGACTCCAGCCCACCTGGCCCGAGGACAGCTCGAGCGAGACGACCCGCCCCTGGAAGGCGGCGACGTAGGCGTGATCCCCCCGGATCACCGGGGGGCTGGCGATGTCGACCATGCGCTCGATCTCCGAGCGCCCGCTCGGCACGGCGATGGTCGATTCCCAGGCCAGCTCGCCGGTACGCGCGTCGGCGGCGATGAGGCGCCCGCTGGCGAAACCGTCCACGAAGTGGGTATCCACCGGCAGGGGTCGGCTGGTTGCGCGCAGGGTCAGCACCGGCACCGAACGGTCATAGATCCAGCGCTGAGCGCCACTGTCCGACTCCAGGCCGAAGAGCTTGCCGTCCCCGGTATGCACCGCGACCACGCCACGATTCTCCGCTGGCGGCGCCAGTACCTCACTGGAGACCTGGGCGCGCCAAAGGGTACCGCCATCGGTGCGATCCAGCGCCATGACCACGCCGCGATCGGTGCCGAGCAGGAGCGTGTCCTCGCCCTCGCCCAGAGCCCCCGTGATGCTGGCACCCACATCGCGGGACCAGACCAGGCGGCCGCTGTCGGCCTCGCGCGCCTCGATCCGGCCATTGCGTGCGGCGGCATAGAGCCGATCGTCGGTGGCCACCACCCGCAGGCGCAGGTAATCCCCTTCGGTTCCCCGGCCCACGCGGTGGGACCAGACCGACTGGACCTGGAACTGACGTTCCTCCACCTCGGGGACCGGGGCCGGTTCGCGCAGGTTCGTTCCGCCGCCACAGCCGACGATGACCAGCGCTGTTGCCAGGGTCAGCGCAGCGGTGCGCATGGCAGGGCTGGTACCGCGCATCAGTTCGTGTCTCCATCGATCCGGGTGTTCAGATCGTCGATCTTCATGGGCAGGGTCGGAGAACCTCCGAGTTCACGGGCCTCGAGATAGGCCTCCAGGGCCTCCTCGTGACGCCCCAGGGCATGCAGGGCGTCACCGGCCACCTCGCGCGCACCGGCCCGGTAGGCCGGTGTCGCCTCGGCGGCTTCCTCGGCCAGTGACAGAGCGCGCTCGGCGTCGCCTCCATCGAGCCGGATCCGCGCCCGGCGGATCCGGGCCAGGGTCCGCAGCGACTCGGGTTCGGCCCGTTTCTCGGCCCATTCCAGGTGGCTCAGAGCGGTCTCCCGCTCGCCCTCGGCCAGGGCGGCGCGCGCCCGGACCAGGGCGGCCAGCGGGCTGTAGGGAGTTCCGGTGAACTCCTCCATCAGGCGGCCGCCCATGTCATCGGCGGCTTCCCAGTCGCCGCTCTCGGCCAGCAGCATCATCCGGCCATAGAGGGTCGAGGCCGCCTCCCCCTGAGCGGCCTGCTGCTCCATCCAGTAGCGGGTGCCGACGATGGCCAGGATCCCCATCAGGATCACAGCGATAATGACCTTGCCCCAGCGCTTCCACCAGTCGCGGATGGCCTCGAGGCGTTCCTCTTCTGTTGCGTATTCCACAGCTCTCTCCTGTTGCGGGCGCGCCGACGGCGCACCCGCTTAATCCGGCGTATGCGTGCCATCGTTCAGGGCGGCGAGGCGTCGTGCAACCTCGTCCTCGGCGATGCGTTCCTGCTCACCCCCGCCACGCAGGGGCCGGTAGGTCACCTCGCCGGCAGCCAGTTCCGACTCACCGATGATCAGGGCCACCGCCGCACCGCTGCGATCGGCGCGTTTCATCTGCGCCTTCAGGCTGCTGCCACCGCAGTGCCGGATCAGGCGCAGGCCCGGCAACCGGTCGCGCAACGATTCGGCCAGGGCATCGGCACGCGCCTCTGCGGCCTCGCCGTGGGCGGCCACATAGGCATGGACCGCCCCGTTCGCACCCCGTTCGGGGTCCCGATCCTCCAGCAATGAGACCAGCCGTTCAAGCCCGGCGGCAAACCCGGCCGCCGGAGTCGGTTTGCCGCCCAGCTGTTCCACCAGACCGTCGAAGCGACCGCCCGCGCAGACCGTGCCCTGGGCCCCCAGGTCGTCGGTGATCCATTCGAAGACGGTCTTGGTGTAATAGTCCAGCCCGCGCACCAGCCGCGGGTTGACGGCATGGGGAATGTCCGCGGCGTCCAGACGGCGGCACAGCTCGGCGAAGTCGGCGCGCGATTCGTCATCCAGGTAGTCGGCCATGGCCGGGGCCCCTTCCAGCACGGCCTGCGTCGCGGGCGACTTGCTGTCCAGGATCCGCAGGGGATTGGTCTCCAGCCGACGCTGGCTGTCCTCGTCCAGCTCGTTCACGTGGCCGCGCAGGAATTCGGTCAGTGCGGAACGATACGCCTGGCGCGCCTCCGGGGTGCCCAGGGTGTTGAGCTCCAGACGAATGGCGTCGCCGAGGCCGAGTTCACGAAGCATGCGCGCGCTCATCAGGATGAGCTCGGCGTCGAGGTCGGGGGTGGCGATGCCGAAGACCTCCACGCCGACCTGGTGGAACTGGCGGTAGCGTCCCTTCTGCGGGCGCTCGTGGCGGAACATCGGCCCCAGGTACCAGAGACGCTGTTCCCCCTGGTTGAACAGCCCGTGCTGGATGGCGGCGCGCACGCAGCCGGCGGTCCCCTCCGGGCGCAGGGTCAGGCTGTCGCCGTTGCGATCGGCGAAGGTGTACATCTCTTTCTCGACGATGTCGGTGACTTCGCCGATGGAGCGCTTGAACAGCTCGGTGGGCTCGACGATGGGCAGGCGGATCTCGCGGTAGCCATACGCGGCCACCACGCGGCGAACCACCCCTTCCAGATGCTGCCACCACGGCGTCTCGTCCGGCAGGCGATCGCCCATGCCGCGCACGGCGCGCAGCGGCTCCACTCGTCCGCCCTTGTCACTGCTCATTGGGCCTCCTCTGTCTCTTTCTCGCGCGCGTCGGCCAGCTCGGCGCGTAATTCGTCCACTGCGGGCCCCTCGCCCCACCTCGCGACGTGTTCTTCGAGGGCGGCCTCGGCACCCTTCCGATCGCCGGCCATGAAACGCGCCCGCGCCAGACCGATGCTCGGCCCCTCGTGCCCGCGATCCAGATCCAGGCTACGCCGGTAGAACTCGGCGGCCTCGGCCGGATCGCCGACGCCCAGATGGCAGTCGCCGGCGTTCTCCAGAGCGCGGGCGCGGCGGTCATAGTCGCGATCGGCGGCGGCCCGTTCGAAGGCGCGGGCCGCCGCCTCGGCGTCACCCCGGGCGCAGAGCAGCACACCGTGGTTGTTGTGCAGTGCGGGATCGTCGTCGTCGAGGGCCAGGGCACGCCGGTAATGCTCCTCGGCTCGTCCGAAGGCCCCTTGGCGGCGCTGCAACTCGCCCAGATAGTGATGGGCGTCCACATGGTCCGGATCGTGTTCCAGTGCGCGCTTCAGGGATTCCTCGGCGCGTTCCGGTTCGCCGCGTTCCATATAGGCCAGGCCCAACCGCGTGTTTTCGGCGGCGGCCTGCTCGGCCGGATCCTCACCGACCAGGCTGGCGCAACCACCCAGAGCCAGTACCGCGACCACGGCGGTGGCCCGCGTGGCGAGGGACATCACCGGGGCCGTCACGCCCCCTCCGCGACCACCGGCACCTGCCGGAACTGCCGTTTGGTACGGTCGCGGAAGCGCCCGGCCAGCTGGCCGCAGGCGGCGTCGATGTCGTCACCCCGGGTGCGCCGCACCACGGTGATGTAACCGGCCTCGATCAGGAGGTTCTGGAAACGCTCCACCGCATTGCCGGACGCGGTGGCGTAGTCCGATCCCGGGAACGGATTGAACGGGATCAGGTTCACCTTCGCCGGCAGCGGCTCCAGCACCCGCGCCAGCTGCCGGGCATGCTCGGGCCGGTCGTTGACGCCGTCGATGAGGGTATACTCCACCGTCACCCGCTGGCGCGCCTCGTCCGCCACGTAGTGACGGCACGCCTCGATGACCTCGGCCAGCGGGTATTTGCGATTCAGCGGCACCAGCTCGTCGCGCAGCTCGTCGTTGGGGGCATGCAGCGAGAGCGCCAGACTGACATTGCTCGACTCGCGCAATCGGTAGAGCGCCGGCACGACCCCGGCGGTGGAAAGAGTGACGCGCCGCCGCGAGATCCCGTAGGCGTTGTCGTCCATCATCAGATCCATGGCAGCGACGACGTTGTCGAAGTTCAGCAACGGCTCGCCCATGCCCATCAGCACGATGTTGGTGAGCGCTCGATGATGGGCCCGCGGATCGTGGCCCAGCGCCCGGGCGGCCACCCAGACCTGGGCGATGATCTCGCCGGCGGAAAGATTGCGATTGAAGCCCTGAGCGCCGGTGGCGCAGAAACTGCACTCCAGGGCACAGCCGACCTGGGAGGAGATGCACAGGGTCCCGCGCCCCTCCTCCGGGATGAAGACGGTCTCCACGGCATTGCCGTCGGCCAGTTGCAGCAGCCACTTGCGGGTGCCGTCGGTGGAGGTCTGGTCGGCCACCACCTCGGGCATGGCGATGGTGGCCGACTGCTCCAGCTTCGCCCGCAACGCCTTGGAGAGGTTGGTCATGCCGTCGAAGTCGGTCACCCCCACCTGGTGGATCCACTTCTGCACCTGCACGGCACGAAACGGCTTCTCGCCCATGTCGGCGAAGAAGGCTTCGAGACCTTCGCGATCCAGATCCAGCAGGTTGGCGGGGGCGGCGGCCATGGCCTGTACTCCGGGTTTCCGACTCAGCGGCTGCAGATGTCGTCGTTGCCGAAGAAGAAGGCGATCTCGGTGGCCGCGGTCTCCGGCGCGTCGGAGCCGTGCACGGCATTGGCGTCGATGCTCTCGGCATAGTCGTGACGCAACGTGCCGGCCTCGGCCTCGGCGGGATTGGTGGCGCCCATGATCTCGCGATTCTTGCGGATGGCCTCTTCACCCTCGAGGACCTGGACCATCACCGGGCCGGAGATCATGAAGCTCACCAGGGCGTCGAAAAAGGGACGCTCCTTGTGCACGGCGTAGAAGCCCTCGGCCTGCTCGCGGCTGAGCTGCATCATGCGCGCGGCGACGACCTTCAGGCCGGAGCGCTCGAAGCGACTGTAGATCTCGCCGATGACATCCTGGGCGACGGCGTCGGGCTTGATGATGGAGAGGGTACGTTCAGTGGCCATGGTAGCTCCGTGGTTGGTGGGCGCTTGATCATCGGGTTTTCGGTTGATCCGGCATTATAAACCGGTCCCCGGGGTAGCGTCACTGTCTGTGGGCGGAGTGGCGCTGTTGTGCGGGGTGGTGTCGCCCCGCACAACATCACCGTCCCGCAGCGAGGCTTCGTCTCCGTAAGAGGGAGACCCGTTCAGTCCTCGCGCTCTTCCAGCCAGTTCATCTGGATCGCTTCGAGGATGCGCTCGTTGGAGGCCTCGGGGTCGTCGTCGAATTCCTCCAGCTCGGTGACCCAGCGGTGCAGGTCGGTGAACCGGACCCACTGCGGGTCGACGTCGGGGTGGGCCTCGTCGAGGGCGATGGCGATCTCGAGACTGTCACTCCATTTCATCTTGCTTCCTCCGGGGTGGTTGTACCCAAGTAGACATCAGGCGAAGAGCCCGGGAACCGCGACACTTCACTGGAGCCGTCTCCGGTCCGTCGGCGCGGCCCCGGCCGCCGGGGGCGTCGGCCGCAGGGATGCGGCCGTCGAGCGTACCGGGATGTAT
>JBNJEU010000031.1:0-20121 GCA_051746205.1 Pseudomonadota bacterium | reverse complement strand
ACGAGAGCCCGGACGAGACCGTGACCAGCCTCTCCGCGACCTACTCCAGCGGTCCGCTGTCGGTCGCCTTCGCCAACGAGACCTGGGGCGAGGACACGGCGGAATACGAGCCTGACGATGATGATTCAGATGAATACGACGGCAATGGCAACAGCACCGGCAACCGTCTGGCCGTGAGCTACGACCTGATGCCGGGTCTGACCCTGGCGGGCTTCTATCAGAGCCTGACCGACAACAACGACTACGATAACGACGACAATCGTCGTGACAACACCGTCACCGGCTTTGGCGGGCAGTTCAAGCTCGATCCGCAGACTTACCTGCGCGGTCACTACTTCACCCGCGCCATGGGCGAGCAGGACGACGCCGATTCGTCGATGATGGCCGTGGGTGTCGAGCACCGCCTCGACAGCGCCCTGCGCGTCTACGCCAACTACGCCACGGTGGACAACGACGACAACGCCAGCCTGACGCCGTGGAAGCAGGCGCGCACCGCCTCGCCGTCCGGCGCGGATGGCGAGACCGCCACCGGCATCTCGCTCGGCATGCGCTACGACTTCTAGTCTCCGACGCGCATCGCATCACCGTCCCGCATCGGGACATCGCGCCGCCCTTCGACATCTCCCCGAAGGGGCGGCCTCTTTCCCGGCCTGGTTCCGTCAGGCCGGGTTTTTTTCGTTCGGGGATCGAGCGGCCGGGCGGCGTTCGCGCCGACGGGGGTTGGCGAGGTGGTCCGGCCGTCAGATGAGCCAGGTGGTCCCGAGCCGCACCTCCGGCCCGGCACCGGGGATCAGGTCCACCAGCAGCCAGCCCGCCACGAAGGTCAGAAAGAGCGCCGCGACCAGCGTGGCGAAGAGGTGGCCGAGGCGGTTGCCGCGCCGCACGCCCAGTAGCGCGGTGAAGGCGCGCTGGAGCAGGACCACGCTGTAGAGGATGAGCAGCGCGCCGATGGTGTTGCCCCACGGCCACGGGAAGGCGGCGACGACATTGCCGAGCCAGGCGGGCACCAGCCCGAGGCTGGTCGCCTGCAGGGCGCGCTCGAAGTCGCCCCGCCCCTGGAAGAGATCCAGCAGGTAGTGGGCGCAGAGGGCCAGAAAGAGGGTTCCCAGAAGCATCAGCAGCGCGCTGTAGATCCCGAAGCCCACCGGCTCCGGGATCGCCTCCGGCGGCAACCCGGTGGGGATGACCTGATAGAGCAGCTGGCTCGTCACCACGCTGAGGACGATGAGCGGAATGGTCAGCCGCCGCAGTGTTTCGCCGCGCGAGGGGGCTTCCTCCCCGGCGAGCCGGTGCAGAGTGGCGCCGGGGCGGAACAGGATGGCGGCGGGCAGTTTCAGATGGCGCATGGGTTCATTGTACGCGGCCACGGGGGATGTTGTGTTACAGGGGAGCACGCCGGGGCACGGAACCCAGGAGATGGGACCACGTGTGGCGGGTCCCGCGCGGGCTCCCCCGGGAGTGGATCATGTGATAGCTTTTCGTTGCCATAATAACGAGTCAGAGGGAGAACTCATCATGTCTGTCGGCGATTCCATCGGCTCCATCGTGTACGATGCCCGTCGCAGTGGCGGCTTTAAACGGCTGGGCCCGACACGCAGCAAGAACGAGCCGGTGATCAACGAGCTGCTGCAGAATGTCGAGCGGCCGTAGTGGCCCGGGGGGATCCGCGATGACGGGGGCGGGATGCGGTCGTAACCTCTGGATGGCGGGTCTGCTCTGGCTCGCCCTGCCGGGGCTGGCCGTGGCCTCGGCGGGGGGGCTGGCCACGGCGAGTTTCTTCGTGCCCGGGCTGGGCCAGTTCATCAATGGCGAACCGGGCAAGGGCGCGACCCATCTCTCCACCTATCTGGTGAGTTCGAGACTCGGCCGGCATCTTGCCGAGGACGACGACTACATCGCGCTCGGCGATCGCTATGATGACGACAATCAGGTCATCACCACCAACCGGGTGAGCGAGTGGGCCGACCTGAGTTCCACCATCGCCCAGGGGACGATGTTCTACTCCTCCTATGATGCCTACCGGAGCCGGCGGCTGATGAACAACAACGCCGGCTACACCACCTCGATCCCGGCCGACGAGGGGTTCCGCGAGCTGGCCGCCGCGCCCTTCCAGGCGCGCTACCTGCTGCGGCCGACCACCTTCATCCCGATGGCCATCGCCGCTTCCACCCTGACGGCACCGGTGGAGGAGGTCTGGGTGACCCGCACCGAGGACGATTTCTCGCGCGGCGAGGCGGCGCTGATGACCTTCCCCCGGCACGGCGCGGTGGCCCTGGGCGAGGAGGCGTTCTTCCGTGGCGTGCTGAACAACAGCTTCAGCCACTACTGGGGACCGCGCTGGGGACTGGCCGCCTCGTCCGTGACCTTCGGCCTCGCCCACAGCGGCGCCGGCACCTCCGCCAATGCCGCCGTGGCCACCGCCTACGGCGCCTACCTGGGCTGGCTCCACCAGCGCAACAACTACCGGCTCGGCGAGAACGTGGCGGTCCATTTCTGGTGGAATGTCTTCGTCTCCCTGAGCGCTCTGCGCCACGACCCGGACGAACGTACCGCCATGGTCCGCTGGGAGATCCCGTTCTAGCCGGCGGGGGCTCGGAACCGCGGCCACACGACCCTCCCGATCCCGGCACCCACCGATGTTAGACTGACGGGCTACTCCGAACTCTGGGCGAGCGAGCAATGGACGACACCCCGGCCATCGAGGCCCGCGGACTGGTGAAGACCTTCGGCGCCAATCGCGCCGTCGACGGTCTGGATCTGTACGTCCCCCGGGGCGGCGTCTTCGGGGTCCTCGGACCCAACGGCGCCGGCAAGACCACCACCATCCGCATGCTGGCCACCCTGCTGCGCCCGGACGGCGGCGTTGCCCGGGTGCTGGGCCACGATGTGGCCGCCGAGCCGGATGCCGTGCGGCGCCGGGTCGGCCTGACCGGGCAGTTCGCCTCGCTGGACGAGGACCTCACCGGGGTCGAGAATCTGCGCCTGCTGGCGCGGTTGCTCGGCTTTTCCATCCGCCGGGCGCGCGGGCGCGCCGACGAGCTGCTGGCGATCTTCGATCTGACCGAGGCCGGGCGCCGACGCGTGAAGGACTACTCCGGCGGCATGCGCCGCCGTCTGGACATTGCCGCGAGCCTGCTGGCGACGCCGGACCTGCTCTTCCTGGACGAGCCGACCACCGGCCTCGACCCGCGCAGCCGCAATCAGGTCTGGGCCGTGGTTCGGGCGCTGGTGGCGGCCGGGACCACGGTGCTGCTGACCACCCAGTACCTGGAGGAGGCGGATCAGCTGGCGGACCGGATCGCCGTCATCGACCACGGCCGGGTCATCGCCGAGGGGACCAGCGACGAGTTGAAGGGGCGGGTCGGTGAGGGAGTGCTCACACTCCGCCTGGCACACACCGCGCAACGGGACGAGGCGGTCGCGCTGCTGACGCCGCTGTTCGACGCGGCGCCGGAGGTGGCCGACGAGCCCGGCGCGCTGACGTTCCACGCCGCCACCAGCGAACAGGCCGCCCGCGCCCTGGAGGCGCTCAACGGCGCCGGCATGGCGGTGTCGCGCTTCTCTCTGGGGCAGCCGAGCCTGGACGAGGTCTTCCTGGCGCTCACCGGCCATCCGGCCGTGGACGAGTCGGTCGAGGACGAGGAGGTGTCGGCATGAGGGAACAGCCGGTGCCGCGCCTGCCGACGTCGGCCCGACCGCGCCCGGCGGGGCCGGTTCGCGCCTCGCTGGTCTTCGCCTGGCGGGGGTTGCTGAAGGTCCGCCACATCCCGGACCTGCTGTTCGACGTGACCGTCTTTCCGATCATGTTCACGGTGATCTTCACCTTCCTCTTCGGCGGGGCCATCGCCGGCTCCCCCGACGACTATCTGCAGTATCTGCTGCCGGGGATCATGGTGCAGACCGTGATCTTCATCACCGTCTATACCGGTTTCACCCTCAACACCGATCTGACCCGCGGGGTGATGGACCGCTTCCGCGCCCTGCCGCTGTGGCAGCCCGCGGTGCTGGTGGGGGCGCTGCTGGGGGACGCGGCGCGCTATGCGCTCGGCTGCGCCGTGGTCATCGGCACCGGTCTGGTCCTCGGCTTCCGGCCGGGCGGCGGGCTGTTCGGGGTGCTGGGGGCGGTGCTGCTGCTGCTGGTCTTCGCCTTCGCCCTGTCGTGGATCTGGACGATCCTGGGGCTGCGGCTGCGCACGCCCAACTCGGTGATGGCGGTGGGGATGTTCATCCTCTTCCCGCTGACCTTCGCCAGTAACGTCTTTGTCGACCCGGCGACCATGCCGCCGTGGCTGGAGGGCGCCGTGGCCTGGAACCCCGTCACCCTGCTGGTGACGGCGGTACGCGGCCTGATGCACGGGACCGCCACGTTCGGCGAAGTCGGTCTGGTGCTCGCCGCCGCCGCGCTGCTGACCGCCGTGTTCGGACCGTTGACCATGTACCTGTTGCGGCGGACGGCATGAGCCCCGCGACGGTTCACGAAAGACGCTTGGCTGGAGTGAGACCATGCAACGATACCTGAACACACTGAACGGGATCCTGGGCGGGCTGCTGCTCGCCGGGGCGTGGGGCGCCGCGACGGCGGCGACCTGCGTGGAGGACAACGCCGGCCGCGCGGTCTGCCTGGACGAGGCGCCGGAGCGGGTCATCAGCCTTTCCCCGCACACCACCGAGCAGCTCTTCGCCGTCGGCGCGGGGGAGCGCATCGTCGGGACCGTCTCGCACAGCGACTACCCGCCGGAGGCGGTGGAGATCCCCCGGGTCGGCGGCTACAACCAGCTCGACCTGGAACGGATCGTGGCCCGGGAGCCCGATCTGGTGGTGGGCTGGCAAAGCGGCAATCCCCGCAGCCAGCTGGAGCGGATCGAAGAGCTCGGGATCCCGCTCTATATCAGCGAGCCGCGCGGTTTCGAGGATGTCGCGCGTGGCCTGGAGCGGTTGGGCCGCCTCACCGGGCACACGGAGCAAGGCGAAACGGCGGCGGCCGAGTTCCGCGAGGAGGTGGAGGCGCTGGAAACGGAGTTCGGCGGGCGCGATCCGGTGACCCTCTTCTATCAGGTCTGGGAGCAGCCGCTGATGACGGTGAACGACGCGCATCTCATCGGACAGGCCATCCGCCTCTGCGGTGGGCGCAACATCTTCGGCGACAGCGAGCGGCTGGTGCCGCGCATCGACCGGGAGGCGGTGATCGCCGCCGATCCGGAGGCCATCGGCGCCGGCGGCATGGGCGAGGAACGCGCCGACTGGCTGGATGACTGGCACGAATTCGAGGATCTGACGGCGGTGCGCCGTGACAACCTGTTCTTCATCCCGCCGTCGCTGATCCAGCGCCACACCCCGCGGATCCTCGAAGGGACGCGGATGCTGTGCGAATCCCTGGAAGAGGCCCGGCAGCGGCGGCCGGACAGCGATTCCTGATGCCGCTGGTGCCGCTCATCGCCATTCTCGGGGCCGGTGCCCTGCTGAGCCTGGTGCTTGCCGTGGCGACGGGCAGCGTGGCGGTGCCGCCGGAGGCGGTCTGGGCCGTCCTCCGGGGCGAGGGCACGGCGCTGCACCAGACGCTGGTGCTGGAGCTGCGGTTGCCGCGCGCGCTGGCGGCCTTCGCCACCGGCGGGCTGCTGGCGGTGGCCGGGGCGCTGATGCAGGTGCTGCTGCGCAATCCGCTGGCGGACCCCTATGTCCTCGGGCTCTCCGGGGGCGCCGCCGTCGGCGCCCTGCTGGCGATGCTGGCGGGGCTGGGCTCCATGCTGATCTCCGGCTCCGCCTTTGCCGGGGCGCTGCTCTCGACCCTGCTGGTCTTCGGACTGGCCCACGGCACGGGCAGCTGGACGCCGACTCGGCTGCTGCTCACCGGGGTGGTGGTGGCCGCCGGCTGGGGGGCGCTGATCAGCTTCATGCTGGCGGTGAGCCCGGCCCGTGAGCTGCCGGGGATGCTCTACTGGTTGATGGGCGACATGGCCCATGCCCGCAGCCCGTGGCCGCCACTGGCGGTGCTGGCGGTGGCGACACTGCTGGCGTGGCCGCTGGGGCGCAGCCTCAATGTCCTGGCGCGGGGCAGCCTGCAGGCGGCGGCACTGGGGGTCCGGGTGCGGCCGCTGGAGTGGACCGTCTATCTGCTTGCGGCGCTGCTCACCGCCGTGGCGGTGACCGTGGCCGGCAGCGTGGGTTTTGTCGGTCTGGTGGTGCCGCACATGCTGCGACTGGTGCTCGGTAACGACCAGCGCGTGATCCTGCCGGCGGCGGCGCTGGCCGGCGGCATCCTGCTGGTGCTGGCGGATACCCTGGCGCGGACCCTCATCGCCCCGGAGCAGTTGCCGGTGGGGGTGATCACCGCGCTGCTGGGGGTGCCGCTGTTCCTCTACCTGCTGCATCGGAGTCGCTGAACCATGGCCGAACTGCCCGCGCCGACCCTGGCCCTGGAGGGGGTGGTGAACCCGGTCCCGGAGCGCGCCGCCGGCGACCCGCTGACGCTGCGGATGGAACCGGGCCAGTGCTGGGGCGTGCTCGGCCCCAACGGCGCCGGCAAGACGACCCTGCTGCACACCCTGGCCGGGCTGCGCGAGCCGACGGCGGGGACCATCCGACTGGACGGCTCGACCCTCGCCGAACTGGGGCGGCGGCGGGTGGCGCGCACCCTGGCACTGGTCTTCCAGCACCATCAGGACGGCTTCCCGGCCACGGTCCTGGAGACGGCGCTCATCGGTCGCCACCCCTACCTGGGGATCTGGGACATCGAGGGCGAGGCCGAGCAGACCCTGGCGCGCGCCGCTCTGGCGGCGGTGGACATGGCCGGCTACGAGCGGCGGCTGGTCTCCACCCTTTCCGGCGGCGAGCGCCAGCGCCTGGCCATTGCCACGGCGCTGACCCAGGACCCGGCCATCTTCCTGATGGACGAGCCGACCAACCATCTGGACCTCCACCACCAGGTGGCGGTCTTCCGGATCCTGGCCGAGCGGGTGGCCGCCGGCGCCTCGGCGGTGCTCTGCCTGCACGATCTGAATCAGGCCATCCGCCATTGCAGCCACCTGCTGCTGCTCTACCCCGACGGACGGGCGTGCTGGGGACCAACCACGGAGATGCTGGTCCCCTCGGCGCTGGAGACGCTCTATGACCAGCCCCTGGTCGCCGGGGAAGTGGGCGGCCAACCGGTCTTCCTGCCGGCATTCGAAAACAAGTAGCCGCGGAGGGGGATTGTAACGAGGCGGTAACTCGGGGACACTTTGCGGCGAAGAGGTTCCTGGAGCCCTTCCCGACCCTCACACGCAACCGTTTCGGAAGCCCGTTCCCATGGCCAAGTTCTCGATCGACAAGGACCTGAGCAAATTCGTCACTCTGGAAGAGGTGACCGCACAGCGCGCCCGGCAGCTGCTGCCGGCAACCCTGGCCTTCCTGTTCCTGGTGCTGGTGGGGCTCGCCGCGCTGACCATCGCCGGGATGGCCAGCGGCTGGCCGATCATCGTGGCCGCCAGTGTCATCGGTGGCTACATGGCGCTGAACATCGGCGCCAACGACGTCGCCAACAACATGTCGCCGGCGGTCGGTTCGCGCGCCCTGCCCATCGGCGTGGCGGTGCTCGTCGCCGCCGTGTTCGAAACGGCGGGGGCGCTGATCGCCGGCGGCGAGGTGGTCTCCACGGTGTCCAAGGGGATCATCCAGGCCGACATGCTGCCCTCCTCGGGCGCCTTCATCGTGGCCATGATCTCCGCCCTGTTCGCCGCCGCCCTGTGGCTGAATCTGGCCACGGCCGTCGGGGCCCCGGTGTCGACCACCCACTCCATTGTCGGCGGCGTGCTCGGCGGCGGGATCGCCATGGCCGGCCTGGCCGCCGCCGACTGGGGGGTGATGGCGAAGATCGTCGCGAGCTGGGTGATCTCGCCGGTCATGGGCGGGGTCATCGCCGCCGCCTTCCTGGCCTACATCAAGTTCACCATCCTTTACCGGGAGGACAAGCTGGCCCAGGCGGAGCGTCGTGTGCCGCTGCTGGTCGGGCTGATGGCCGGCGCCTTCGTGACCTATCTGATCATGAAGGGGCTGAGCAAGGTCTGGGATGCTTCGCTCTGGCAGGCGCTGATCATCGGTCTGGTGGTTCTGGTGGCGACCCGCGCCGCGGTCGGGCCGCTGATCCGGCGGGCGGTGCGCAACGGCCTGAGCAATACCCGGGGCGGGGTGGCCGAGCTCTTTACCATCCCGGTGATCGTCGGGGCCGCCCTGCTCTCCTTCGCGCACGGATCCAACGACGTGGCCAACGCCATCGGGCCGCTGGCGGCCATCTACACCACCGCCAGCGAGGGACGCATGGTGTCGGAAGCGCCGGTGCCGCTCTGGATCCTGCTGGTGGGGGCGCTGGGGATCTCGGCGGGGCTGCTGCTCTACGGGCCGAAGCTCATCCGCATGGTCGGCTCGAAGATCACCAAGCTCAACCGGGTGCGCGCCTTCTGCGTGACGCTGTCCGCCGCCATCACCGTGATCATCGCCTCCACCTTCGGCATCCCGGTCAGCTCGACCCACATCGCCATCGGCGCGCTGTTCGGGGTCGGCTTCCTGCGTGAATTCATCGTCAATCGCGAGAATCTCAAGGCGCTGCCGATGAAGCCGGAACCGGAGATCGACCCGGAAACCGGCGAGATCATCAAGCCGAACAAATACCGCAAGGCGAAGCGCCGCTACCTGGTGCGCCGTTCCCACGTCTTCACCATTATCGGGGCGTGGCTGGTCACCGTGCCGGCAACGGCGCTGATGGCGGGGCTGCTGGCGCTGCTTCTCGGCACCCTGGGACTGACTGCCGTCGCCGGCTGAGTTGGGGTAGGATCCGCCCCCGGTCAATGGTCACGACAGGAGTGGGGCGATGGGCAATGGAACCTTCACGGCACGCGGCTTCCGGCGGGCCCTCGGGCCCGGGGTGGTGTTCGCGGGGGCGGCCATCGGCGTCTCCCACGTGGTCCAGTCGACCCGCGCCGGGGCGGAGTTCGGGTTCCTGCTGGTCGGGCTCATCCTGCTGGCCAATGTCCTCAAGTACCCCTTCTTCGAATACGGTACCCGCTACGCCGCCAGCACCGGCGAGAGCCTGCTGGACGGGTATCGTCGGCTCGGCTGGTGGGCGGTGGCGCTCTATCTGCTGCTGACGGTGCTGACCATGTTCGCCATCCAGGCCGGGGTCACGGCGGTGGCGGCGGCGCTGGCGGAGAACCTGTTCGGCCTCGGCTGGAGCCTGACGGCGTGGAGCGCGCTGTTGCTCGGCCTTATCGCCACGCTGCTGATCCTCGGTCACTACCGCTGGCTGGACGGCACCCTGAAGGTGATGATGGCGGTGCTGGTGCTGGCGACCCTGGCGGCGGTGCTGCTGGCGGCGGCCGACGGTCCGGCCGCAGCGCCCGACTTCGAGCGGCCGTCCATCGCGACCGCCGCGAGTTTCGCCTTCATCATCGCCCTGCTCGGCTGGATGCCGGCGAACATGGAGCTGTCGGTCTGGCAGTCGCTCTGGACCACCGAACGGGCGCGGCAGACCGGCTATCGGCCGAGCCTGCGCGAGGCGCTCACCGATTTTCATCTCGGCTACTGGGTGACCACGGTCTACGCCCTGCTCTTCGTGGCCCTCGGGGCGCTGGTGATGTACGGCACCGGCGAGGGCTTTGCCCATGGGTCGGTGGGCTTCAGTGCCCAGCTGGTGGGGCTGTTCACCGCCAGTCTCGGGGACTGGACCTGGCCGCTGATCGCCACCGTGGCCTTCTTTGCCATGTTCTCCACCACCCTGGCGGTCACCGACGCCTACCCCCGGGTCTGGCGGCGCGGCATCGAGATGATCGCGCCGGAGTCGCGGCGACTGCACCACGGCCTCTACTGGGGGATGCTGCTGCTGGTCGGGGGCGGCGCGCTGGCGGTGATCCACTTCTTCGGCGCGAGCCTGACCGGGCTGGTGGACATGGCGGCGACGCTGTCGTTCGTCACCGCGCCGGTCTTCGCCTGGCTCAACTACCGGGCGGTGACCCATCACGAGGTGCCGGAAGAGGCGCGGCCGGGGGCGCTGCTGCGGGCGCAGAGTCTGCTCGGGCTGCTCTTCCTGGCGGTCTTCGCGGTCGGTTATCTGGGCTGGCGCCTGCTCTGAACCGGAGCGCCCGAGGCGTGACGCCATGAGCCGGTTTTCGCGAGTGGGGGCGGCCGTTCCTTGCGCGGGCGGAACGGCACGGCAAGAATAGGGGGCGACGGGCCGACGCGGCCCGCGTCCACCATGGAGAGAGACGTGTCGGCCTACATCGAACTCCTTCGTCCCCAGCAGTACACGAAGAATCTGTTCATCTTCCTGCCGCTGTTCTTCGGCTTCCGGATCACCGAGACGGAGCCGCTGGGGGCGGCACTGGTCGCGTTTGTCGCCTTCTCGCTGGTGGCCAGCGCCATCTACATCTTCAACGATTACCGCGATCGCGAGGATGACCGCCGCCATCCGGAGAAGTGCCGGCGACCGCTGGCCTCGGGCCGGGTCACCACCGGCACGGCGCTGGTGCTGGCGGTCGGACTGTTGCTGCTCGGCGGCGCGTTGATGGCGCTGGTCTCGTTCGACGGTCTGGGGCTGCTGGCCACCTATGTGGTGCTGAACGGCGCCTACACCCTGGGGCTGAAACAGGTCGCCATTGTCGACATCACCTTCATCGCCATCGGGTTCGTCATCCGGCTGATGGTCGGCGCGGTGGTGACGGGGGTGGCGCTGTCCGAGTGGATCATCGTCATGACCTTCCTGCTGGCGCTGTTCCTGTCGCTGGCGAAGCGGCGCGACGACGTGATCATCCATCTGACCTCGAACGAGAAGATGCGCAAGGCGGTGGACGGCTACAATCTCGCCTTCCTCGATTCGGCGATGGTGATGACCGCCGCCATCGTGGTGCTCGCCTACGTGCTCTGGTCGCTGACCGACGAGGTTGCCGCGCGCATGGGCGAGCAGGTCTATCTCACCTCGGTGTTCGTGGTCCTGGGGGTTCTGCGCTACATGCAGATCGCCCTGGTGGAGGAGAAGAGCGGCAATCCGTCGCGGGTGCTGCTGCGGGACCGGTTCCTGCAGGGGGTCCTCGTGGCCTGGCTGGGGGCGTTCGTCTGGCTCCTCTATCTGCGGTGAATCGAAGCCCATGAGCCCCCTTCCCCTCCACCAGCTGGTGTTCCGCTACGCGCTGTTCGCCGCCATTGCCACCGGCGTCAATCTGCTCAGCCAGTGGCCGGTGTTCGCCCTGCTCGACGCCGCCTGGGCGGTCTACCCGGCGATGGCCGTGGGCACCCTGACCGGGCTGCTGACCAAGTATCTGCTCGACAAGCGCTGGATCTTCTACTTCGTGCCGGCGGGGCGGCGCGACGACTTCGGCCGCTTCGTGCTCTACACCGCCATGGGCGGGTTCACCACGGTGGTCTTCTGGGGCACGGAGATGGCCTTCCACTACTGGCTGCCGATCCCCGGCGCCGCCTACTGGGGGGCGGCGGCGGGCCTGAGCCTCGGTTACATCCTCAAGTACCGCCTCGATCGCCGGTTCGTGTTTCGCGCCGGGGGCGTGGCGCCGGAGGCGGGCCGATGAGCGCCCCCCGGGGAACGACGGCGCGTCTCGGTGGCTGGGGCAACTACCCGCGAGCCGATGTCGAGGCGCTGGAGCTGCCGTCGCCGCTGGCGCTGGAGCGCGATCCCGAAGGCGCCCGCGAGTGGAGCGCGGAGCCGGCCATTGCCCGGGGCATGGGGCGCAGCTACGGCGACAGCGCGCTGGCCCCGCGCGTCCTCGGCATGACCGGCAACGACCGGCTGCTGGCCTTCGACGACGACACCGGGGTCCTGGTCTGCGAGGGGGGCGTGACCCTGGACACCATCGCGCGGCGGTTCGTGTCCCGGGGCTGGTTCCTGCCGGTGACGCCGGGAACCCGCTTCGTCACCGTCGGTGGCGCCGTGGCCAGCGATGTCCACGGCAAGAATCACCACGCCGACGGCAGCTTCGGCGACCACGTCCGGTGGCTGAAGCTGCTGCTGGCGGATGGCTCGGTGGTGACCTGTTCGCCCGACCGGGAGCGCGAGCTCTTCCTGGCGACCACCGGCGGCATGGGGCTCACCGGAGTGGTGCTGGAGGTGGCTCTGCGCCTGCGCCGGGTGGAGAGCCCGTGGATGGTGCAGCGAGTGCGGCGGCTGCCGGACCTGACCGCGGTGATGGCCGCCTTCGAGGCGAGCGCCGAGGCGACCTACTCGGTGGCCTGGATCGACTGCCTCAAGCGCGGCGCCGGCCTCGGCCGCAGCGTCTTCATCACCGGCGAGCACGCCGGGGCCGACGAGGCGGCGGGGCTCGGCGCGCCGCCGGAGCCGAAGCGCCGCTCGGTGCCGTTCTTTCTGCCGGGCGCGGTGCTGAATCCGTGGTCGGTGCGCGCCTTCAACGCCCTCTACCATCGGCGGGCACCCCGCGATCACACCGGGCCGACGCCGCTGGACCCGTTCTTCTACCCGCTGGACGCGGTGGCCCACTGGAACCGGATCTACGGCCGGCGGGGCTTCGTCCAGTACCAGTTCGTGATCCCGCTCGCCGCCGGGCGCGAGGGGCTGGCGGCGATCCTGGACTCCATCGCCGCCAGCGGTCAGGGCTCCTTCCTCGCGGTGCTGAAGCTGTGCGGGCCGGGCAACGAGGGGTATCTGAGCTTCCCCATGGCCGGCTGGTCGCTGGCGCTGGACTTTCCGGCGACCCCACGGGCCCTGCGCCTGCTCAAGACCCTTGACGCCATGGTGCGGGAGCAGGGGGGGCGCCTCTATCTGACCAAGGACGCGCGCATGGACGCGGCGATGCTGGAAGCGGGCTATCCGCGGCTGGCACACTTTCTCGAGGTGAAGCGGCGAGTCGATCCCGATGGCCGCTGGACCTCCCTGCAATCCCGGAGACTCGGACTGACATGAGCACGACCCTGATCCTCGGCGCCGGCAGCGACATCGCCCTGGCCACCGCCAATGCGCTGGCCGAACGTGGCCACGACCTCCTCCTCGCCGGCCGCGACACCGAGGCCCTCGGCCGGGAGGCGGAAAATCTGGCGCTGCGCCACGGGGTCAACGCGCGCGCCGTGGCCTTCGATGCCCTCGACGGCGACGGCCACGGCGCCTTCTGGGACGGCCTCGAACCGCAACCCGACGGCGTGGTCTGCGCCATCGGCCACCTCGGCGACGAGTCGCGCGCGCAGGCCGATCCCGAGGAGGCGAGGCGGACCCTGGAGACCAACTTCAACGGCGTCGTCGCCATCCTGGACGAGGCGGCGCGCCGCCTCGCCGCCGCCGGCTCCGGCTTCATCATCGCCCTGTCGTCGGTGGCCGGGGATCGCGGCCGCGCCTCCAACTACCACTACGGCGCGGCCAAGGCGGGCCTGACCACCTACCTCTCCGGACTGCGCAACCGCTTCGCCACCGAGGGGCCGCGCGGGGTCCGGGTGATCACGGTGAAGCCGGGTTTCGTCGCCACGCGCATGACCGCCGGCATGGATCTGCCGGCGCGGCTGACCGCGACGCCGGAGCAGGCCGCCCGCGATATCATTCGCGCCCTGGAGGGGCGGCGCGACGTGGTCCACACCCGCTGGTTCTGGCGCTGGATCATGGCGATCATCACCCACCTGCCGGAGCCGCTGTTCAAGAGGACGCGGCTGTGAACTTTCTGGTCCGCGCCGTCGACCGCGACCGCCTCTTCTGGGGGGTCTATCTCGGCGTCCTGCTGATCAAGGTGGCCATCGCCGTGGCCCTGCCGATGACCGGCGACGAGGCCTATTTCGTCCTCTATGCCCGCAATGTCGACTGGGGCGGCTTCTACGACCATCCGCCGATGGTCGGCTGGCTGATCTGGCTGATGGAACGGATCGGCAGCCATCCCCTGGTGATCCGGCTGCCGGCCATCGCCCTGGGTTTCGTGCTGGCCCTCGGGACCTACGGCCTGCTGCGCGGGCTGGACGAGCGGCGCGCCCGTCTGGTCTCCCTGCTGCTGCTGCTCTCGCCGATCTATCTGGTGACGGTGCTGATCTCGTCGGACACCGGGCTGATCCTTTTCGGCTTCCTCGCCGGGCTGGCCTATTACCGGGGCACGAGCGGCGGTCGGTATCGTTTTTTCCTGCTGGCGGGGGTGCTGCTCGGGCTGTCGTTCATGTCCAAGTATTTCGCGGCCCTGCTCGGGGTGGCCTTCCTGGCGCACTTCCTGCTGTTCGCCCGGGGCCAGTGGCGCGGCTTCGCGCTGCTGATCCTCGGCGTGCTGCCGTTCATCGTCTGGAACATCGCGTGGAACTACCTGCACTGCTGGGACCACCTGATGTTCAATCTCTTCAACCGCCACGGCGGTGGCGGGTTCTCCCTCGAGACGGTGGTGGTCTACCTGCTGATGGTGGCCTACCTGCTCGCCCTGCCGCTCTGGTACCTGCTGCGCAATGGTCGGGATGTGGTCGAGGCGATGCGGGCGCGGCGGATGGAGTCGTTCCTGGTCATGGCGGCGGTGCCGCTGCTGGTCTGGCTCCTGTTGTCGCCGCGGGTGAGCATCGGGCTGCACTGGATGCTCCTGTTCGTGCCGTTCCTCTACATGGCCTACCACTTCCTGCCGCGGGCGGCGCTGGAACGCTCCGTGCGGTTCATGGGCTGGTACGGGGCCGCCCATGTGCTGCTGGTGGCCGTGATCCTGTCGCTGCCGGCGAGCCTGTTCGAGGATACGGAACTCCATTTCGACGTGGTCTTTCACGGGCATCCGGAGGCCATGGTGGAGGCGCTGGAGCGTTACGAGGCCGATGTCCACGCCACCAACAGCTACTCCCGGGCCGCCGTGCTCGCCTATTACGGCGACAACGACTGGGCGGTGTACGGAGGCGGCGGGCGCCACGCCCGCCTGGACGACTCGTTGACGGACTGGCGGGCGCTGGACGGGGGGCGGATGGTCTTCGTGCACAGTCGGGCGCGGATCAGGCCGGGCGAGGACGATCTCGCCGAGCATTTCGAGTCGGTGCGGGTGGAGCGGCTGTCGGTGCGCGGCATCGAATTCGAGATCGCCATTGCCGAGGGCTTCGACTACACCTCCTATCGGAAGGATGTCCTCGCTCGTGTGCGCGAGCGGTTCTACGATTTTCCGGACTGGCTGCCCGTCGGCGGCTGCACCTTCACCGAGCGCTATTTCGACCCATGAGCCGCGAGCTGGCGTTGTTCGATTTCGACGGCACCCTGAGCCACCGCGACAGTCTGCTCGACTTTCTGTACTACAGCGTCGGGGGGGCCGCCCTCCTGCGCGGCGGCCTCGCCCTGTCGCCGACCCTGATCGGCCACGCCCTGGGTCGGGTGGCGAATCAGCCGGCCAAGGAACGGGTCCTGAGCCATTTCCTGGCCGGGCGAACGCGGGCGGAGCTGGAACAGTGGGGCGGGCGCTATGCCCTGGAACGGCTGCCCGCGATCCTTCGACCCCGCGCATTGGCGAGGTTGGAGTGGCACCGGCGGGCGGGGCACACCATCGCCGTGGTGACGGCGTCGGTGGATGTCTGGCTGCGTCCGTGGGCCGACGCGCTGGGACTGGATCTGCTGGCCTCGACTCTGGAGTACGTGGAGGGACGCGCCACCGGACGGCTCGATGGGGTCAATTGCCACGGCGAGGAGAAGGTGCGTCGGATCCGCGAACGCTTCGAGCTCGACCGCTTCAGTCGCATCCACGCCTACGGGGACACCGGAGGCGACCGGCCCATGCTGGCACTGGCCGACCAGGTGCACTGGCGTCCCTTCCGCTGAACGGGCGATGCGCCCGGCCGTGACGGGGGCCGTTCAGTGGCCCCCGACCGGATCGAACCTGATACATGCGCCGGTCCATATATACACTTGACCGTATATACGATCCGGCGTATGTTTTCGCCATGGACACCGCAACGACCTACCTTCGCCTGCTCTCCGAGCCCACGCGCCTGCGGCTGCTGCTGATGCTGCAGACCCACGGCGAGCTCTGTGTCTGCGAACTCACCGCCGCGCTGGAATCCATCCAGCCGCGCATCTCCCGCCACCTGGCCACCCTCCGGGATGGCGGCGTGGTGGTCGATCGGCGTGACGGCCAGTGGATCTTCTATCGCCTGCATCCCGAACTGGCGCCGTGGAAGGGCGCGGTGCTGGAGAACGTGACCGGCGCCATGGTCGACGATCCGGCGCATCGCGCCGATTGCGAGCGGCTGGCGGCGATGGCGAATCGACCGGTGCGGCGTTGCTGTGAACACGAAACCGAAGCGGGAATGAATGCCGATGCCTGATGTCTTCAATCAACTGGGCCATCTCGTTGCCTTCACCCTGCTCGGACTCGATCCGGAGGGGCGGATCGGCGCGGCGGTGCACTTCTTCGTCATGGACGTGGCGAAGATCTTCGTCCTGCTGGTGGTGGTCATCTACGTCATGGGGTGGCTGCGCGCCCTGGTCAGCCCGGAGCAGGTGCGCGGCTATCTGCGGGGCCGATCGAAGGCGACGGCGCGCGGCATGGCGGTGGGTCTCGGCAGTGTCACACCGTTCTGCTCGTGCTCCTCGGTGCCGCTGTTCATCGGCTTCGTCGAGGCCGGCATCCCCCTGGGGGTGACCTATTCCTTCCTCATCGCCAGCCCGATGATCAACGAGATCGCGGTGGTCATGCTGATCGGCATCCTGGGCTGGGAGGTGGCGCTCCTCTATGTGCTGGCCGGGCTGATCATCGCCTATTTCGGCGGCATCGTGATGGAACGCTTCCGCACCGAACGCTGGGTGGAGGACTACGTCTGGAAGATCCACATGGGCGAGGGCAACGTGGAGCGCCCCGATACCTCCCTGCTCGGACGCCACCGCTATGCCTGGGGCGAGGTCCGCGAGATCGTGCGCCGGATCTGGAAATGGGTGCTGATCGGCGTGGGTGTCGGGGCCTTTTTCTACGGCTACGTCCCCGAGGAGTGGGCCACCGGCCTGGGAGACCATCTGCTGGCGGTCCCCATGGCCGTGCTGGCCGGGGTGCCCCTCTATTCGAACGCCGTCGCCGTGGTGCCGGTCGCCGAATCGATGCTGGTCAAGGGCGTGCCGCTGGGGACCACCCTTGCCTTCATGATGAGTGTCGCCACCCTCTCCCTGCCGGAGATGCTGATCCTGCGCAAGGTGATCAAGTGGCCGGCCCTGCTGATCTTCACCGCCGTGCTGGCCTTCAATTTCATGCTGGTCGGTTTTCTCTTCAATCTGTTGCCGCTGGCGCTCATCGGCGGCTCGTAAAAGGAGGTGGACCCATGTCCGAACAGGCTTCCCTGCACCCTTCCATCGTGGCCATGGCCTCGCTGGCCGCCGGCATCGCCGCCAACCACCCGAGCATGGGGCGTTGCCAGTACGCGCGCCTGCAGAGCCTCGGGGTGCCGGAGCACCAGATCGAGACGGTCATCGATCTGGCCCGCCACATCCGCGACGAAGCCGCGGAGAAGCACGACGAGATGTTCGCCGCCGAGGTGGGCGACCACGCGAAGCCGGACGCTGCGTCCGGTGGGGGCTGCTGCGCCCCGTCTCCGGCGAGCGGCGGTTCCTGCTGCTGAGTCGGGTTTCCGGAAACATGTCAGAGGAGAGAGCAACCATGAAGACGATCAAGGTTCTGGGTAGCGGCTGCGCCAATTGTCAGAACACCGCCGCGCGCATCGAGGAGGTGGCCGCGGCCGAGGGGGTCGCCATCGAGCTGGAGAAGGTCGAGGACATCGCCGAGATCATGAGCCACGGCGTGATGTCGACCCCCGGCGTGGTCATCGACGGCGCGGTGGTCCACTCCGGCGGCGTGCCGGACCGGGCCACCGTGGAGGGGTGGCTGCGCGGCTGAGCCTGCCGCCGGTTCAGTCCTCCCGCCGGGGCCCCCAGGTCTCGCCGGCCATCTCCTCCCAGTGCGCCGCCGTCGGCAGACGTTCGTCGTAGCCGAGCCAGGCCTGGTAGACCTCGTCGCGCCACAGCGACTGGAACCAGGCGATGACCGCATCGATCTCCGCGTCGTCCAGCTGCTCCCCGAACGACGGCATGGCGCCGTCGTAGAGTTCACCGCCGTGGCTGATCATGTCGCGCAGCTGCCACAGCGGGTGGTGCCAGGCGTGGGCGGAATCGTCCAGTGGCGGGGGCGGCATGGTGCCGTCGGGGTTGCGCTGGTGCCAGTTCTCGGCGCCCTCGGCCCGTTCGCCGTGGCAGCTGGCACAGTTCTGCTGGAAGATGGCCTCGCCGCGACTGAGTACATCGGGATCGGTGACCCGGGTGCGTTCGCCGGGGCGGTCCTCCCACAGCCCGTCCTGGGCGACCTCCTGGCCGCAGCCGGCGAGCAGGATAAGGGCCAGGGCCGGCTGGGCGAGGATGGCAACGGATGGACGGCGGTGGTGCATTTCGGGCATGGAGGCCTCTCAGTTCGTGCGAGCGGTGGGTGTCCGCAACGCGTCAAGGTAGCGCGGACCACCCAGGGCGTCCATCTGTTCCAGGATCCATTGCTGTCGACCGAGGACATACAGGCTCGGCGCATCCACCCGGAAGCGGTTGGGGTTGGGCAGCACCGCCGCCAGCAGAGCGGCCTCGCTGGCGGTCAGCCGCGCGGCCGGCTTGCCGAAGTAGCGGCGGCTGGCCGCCTCGATGCCGTACAGCCCCTCCTCCCATTCGGCGATGTTCAGGTAGACCTCGAGGATCCGCTCCTTCGGCCAGAACAGCTCCATGTGGACGGTGAACCATGCCTCCAGTCCCTTGCGCACGAGGCTGCGACCATGCCAGAGGTAGAGGTTCTTGGCGGTCTGCTGGCTGATGGTGCTGGCACCGCGCAGTCCCTGGCCCTGCAAGGCATCGCCCACCGCGTCACGCAGGGCGGCGGTGTCGAACCCGTGGTGGTCGGGGAAGCGCTGGTCCTCGCTGGCGATCACCGCCAGCCTGGCATCCGGCGAGATGGCATCGAGGTCGACCCACCGATGCCGGACGCGCGCCTCGGTGTAGCCGTCCGTGCGCAGTTCCGCCACCAGCGTTTGCAGCATGAAGGCCGAGAGCGGCGGGTTCATCCAGCGAAACGGCAGTACCAGAAGCACGGTGAACAGTACCGCGATCGGCACGCCGTAGAGCAGGGCGCGCGGCAGCAGCCGGACGGTCAGCCAGCGCAGGACGGGTCGCAGCAGGCGCCAGACGGCGCGCAAGGGCCGGCGTTGCTCGGCCATGGATCGTTCTCTCGGTTCGTGGTCCGGGTCAGAGGGTCAGAATCGGCTCGGGCAGCGTCTCGTAGCCCGGGCGGGCGAAATAATACCCCTGCATCAGGGCCACGTCCCGTTCGGCGAAGTAGAGCGCCTCCTCCCGGCACTCGATCCCCTCCGCCAGGACCGTGATGTCGAGCTCTCGACAGATCCCGAGAACCCCGCGGACGATGGCCTGGCGGGTGGAGTTGATGTGGATGTCGCGCACCAGGCCGATGTCGAGCTTGATCAGATCGGGCTGGAAGCGGGCCAGAAGATTCAGTCCGGCGTGGCCGGAGCCGAAGTCGTCGAGCGCCGTGGTGAAGCCCTGGGTCTGGTAGTAGTCGATGATGCCGTTGAGGTGCTCCGGGTCCTGGACCTCCTCCGACTCGGTGATCTCGAACAGGATCTGGTCGGTGGCGAAGCCGACCTCGTCGGCGGCGCTCAGGGTGCTGCGGATGCACAGCTCCGGTCGGTAGACGGCGTTGGGCAGGAAGTTGATGCTCAGCCGACTGGTCAATCCCAGTGAGTGGGCCAGGCGGATGGCGCCGGTCCGGCACGCCTGGTCGAAGGCGTAGCGATTCTCCTCGGTGACCCGGGCCAGAACGCTGGCCGCCGAGCTCTCCCCGGGGCCGCGTACCAGCGCCTCGTAGCCGTGGATGCACTGGCGCTGGAGATCGACAATGGGCTGGTAGGCGAAGGTGAACTCGAAATCGAGCTCGGTACGGCACTGGCCGCAGCCTTCGTCGTTCCCGGTCAGGCTCTGGGGAAAACGGGTGATCATGCCGGCTCCTGGTTTCCTCGGACCGCCCCCGGCGGCCTCGCTTCCTTGAAGTGTACACCCCGCGCGGCCGTCGACGCAGCCGGGAGTCAGCCGAAGCGGTAGTGCTTGCGGATGTCGGTGTGGATGTGCCAGGTGCAGTCCATCCCCTGCGGGAAGGTGACCAGATCGCCCTCGCCGACGGTCAC
>JBNJEU010000030.1:0-20464 GCA_051746205.1 Pseudomonadota bacterium | reverse complement strand
GGCGGTGGCCCAGGCCATTACCGACATGGTGGTGCGCGGGGCGCCGGCCATCGGGGTGACGGCGGCCTTCGGGGCGGTGCTGGCGGGGCGCGAGGCGCTGGCGGAGCCGGATCCGACGGCGGCCTTCGTCGAGCGGCTGGCGCGGTTGAACGCGGCGCGGCCGACGGCGGTGAATCTGGCCTGGGCGCTGGAGCGCATGGGCCGGGTGGCCGGCAGCGGGGTGGCGGCGCCGGGGCGGCCGGCCCCGGACGCGCTGCTGGTGGAGGCCGAGGCGATCCACACCGAGGATGTCGCCGCCAATCGCCGCATGGGCGAGCTGGGGGCGGCCTTCATCGCCCCGGGCAGCGGGGTGCTGACGCACTGCAACACCGGCTCGCTGGCCACCGGCGGCTACGGCACGGCCCTGGGGGTGATCCGCCGCGCCTGGGTCGACGGTCGGCTGAACGCGGTCTATGCCGGGGAGACGCGACCGTGGCTCCAGGGGGCGCGGCTCACCGCCTGGGAACTGGCCGCCGACGCCATCCCGGCGACCCTGCTCACCGACGGCGCCGGTGCCGCGCTGATGCGCTCCGGGGCGGTGCAGTGGGTGATCGTCGGCGCCGACCGGGTCGCCGCCAACGGCGATGTGGCCAACAAGATCGGCACCTACTCGCTGGCGGTGGCTGCCCGCCATCACGGGGTGAGGGTGATGGTGGTGGCGCCGACCTCGACCCTCGACGCGTCGCTCCCCGACGGCGACGCCATCCCCATCGAGAGCCGCGACCCGGACGAGGTCTTCGCCTGCGGCGGCCGGCGGGTGGCGGCGGAGGGCGTCGATGCCTGGAACCCGGTCTTCGACATCACCCCGGCGGCGCTGGTGGACGTGCTGGTCACCGAGAAGGGCGCGCTGGAGCACCCCGACACCGCCGGCATCGCCCGCCTGCTGGCGAGTTGAGGCGCCCATGGGCCTGAAGGCGCTGCTGTTCCCCGATTCCCCCCGTCGCCTGCCGGGCCAGCGTCCCGCCAATCTGACCCTGCGCGCCCTCCATCTGGTGGGGATCGCCGGGATCGCCGGCGGTTTCCTGTTCGACCTCCCGCGCGAGCTCTGGCAGGGCTACTGGTATCTGGCCCTGGCCAGCGGCATCGGGTTGTCGCTGCTCTACCTCGCCTCCACCTTCCAGTGGCTGTTCCAGCTCAAGGGCGGGGCGGTGCTGCTGAAGCTGGTCCTGCTGGCGGTGGCGCTGCGCCAGCCCGAGTGGCGGGGGGCGCTGTTCATCGCCATCATCCTGATCTCCGCCCTGATGGCCCATGCCCCGGGGGCGGTGCGCGGCTACAACTGGTGTCCGCCGCGCCCCGGCAAGTGGCACTGCTGACCACACGAGAAGGAGTCGATATGCCGGAATCCGGAATCAGTGGCGCCCCCCGTCTGCGCGTACTGCTCGGCGAGGCCATCGCCATCGGCCCCGGCAAGGCGCAGCTGCTCGAGCGGATCGAGGCGACCGGCTCGATCTCGGCGGCGGCGCGCACCATGGGCATGAGCTACCGCCGCGCCTGGCTGCTGGTGGACACCATGAATCAGTGTTTCCACGAGCCCCTGGTGGAGACGGCGGCCGGCGGCAAGGGGGGCGGGGGCGCGCGCGTTTCGCCCCTGGGCCACGAGGTGCTGGCGCGCTACCGGGCCATGGAGCGGCGGGCCGCCGCCGCCGTCGAGGACGCGATGGCCGAATTCCGCACCCTGATGGTGACATCGTCCTCGGAGGAGGAGGGGGGCGACGCCTGATTCCCTTGTCGGATTGATGACAATCGGCTTTTGCGAGCGCTATGTTTTGTCGTATATAATGCATTCCTGGATGGTGGTGTGATCGGCTAACCGGCTGATTGTGTACAGATTGATTCGGGTTTCACCGAACCGGCATGCCCTGTGCTTGCATCCCGTGCGAGAGAAACCCTGGAACACGCTATATTCGTCTGTATATCGCGAAAGCGAGCCACTAATGAAGAAGGAGTCGCCCCGATGAACGCCCCGAAACGATGGCTGAGAGGAATGCTTGTGAGCAGCCTGCTCGTCCTGTCGACCCACCCGGTTCATGCCGAGGAACCCCTGCGCATTGCGGTGGCGTCGAATTTCGCCGGCACCATGGAGCGGCTGGCCGAGCTCCATGAACACCAGCACGGGGTCAGCAGCCGGATCAGCAGTGGCTCCTCGGGCAAGCACTACGCCCAGATCCGTCAGGGGGCCCCCTTCGACGTCTTTTTCTCCGCCGATGATGTGCGCACCGCCGAGCTGGCGGAGGAAGGTCACGGCATTGCGGATACCCGGCAGGTCTACGCCCGGGGGCGTCTGGTCCTGTGGAGTCGCGATCCGGACCGGATCCCCGAGGACGGGGCCGCCTTCCTGGCCAGCGCGGATGACCAGCGCCTCGCCATGGCCAACCCCCGTCTGGCCCCCTATGGGGCCGCCGCCGAAGCCGTGATGGACAGCCTGAACCTGGAACGACCCCCCGGGCGCGTGGTCGTGGGGCAGAACATCGGCAAGACGTTCAATTTCGTTACCACGGGCAATGCGGCGATCGGCTTCGTGGCCCTGTCCCAGGTGCGCGACTGGGAACGCGAGAACGGCGCGGGATCCCGCTGGCTCCCCGACGCCGATCGCTATCCGCCGGTCATTCAGGAAGCGATCGTGTTGAGCGACTCGGATCGGACAGACGCCGCCCGGGAATTGCTGGCCTGGATGCGGGAAGACCCCGACGCGCGGGCCGTCATCGAGGAAGACGGCTACGGTCTGCCCCGGTAGCCCGGTCGCGAGGAACGGACGGTGATGAGCGACTGGTTCGACCCCCGGGACCTCGACGCGCTGTGGCTCACGCTACGGCTCGCGGCGGTGACCACCATGGTGCTGCTGATCCTCGGCACGCCGCTGGCCTGGTGGCTGGCGCGCACCCGTTGCCGCCTGAAGCTGCTGTTCGAATCGGTGGTGGCCCTGCCGCTGGTGCTGCCGCCGACGGTGCTGGGTTTCTACCTGTTGCTGATGCTGGGTCCGGAGGGACCGATCCAGTCGCTGGGCGGCCCGGCGCTGGCCTTCAGCTTCACCGGACTGGTGATCGGCTCGGTGTTCTATTCGCTGCCCTTCGTGGTGCAGCCGTTGCAGAACGCCTTCAGCTCGGTGAGCAGCGATCTGCTCGAGGCCGCGGCCGCCCTGCGCGCGCGGCCGTGGGACCGGTTCGTCAGCGTGGTGCTGCCGCTCTCGCTGCGCGGCTTTCTCACCGCCATCACGCTGGGCTTTGCCCATACCGTGGGCGAGTTCGGTGTGGTGCTGATGATCGGCGGCAACATCCCCGGCGAGACCCAGGTGGTCTCCATCGCCATCTATGACCACGTCGAGGCGGTGGACTACGGCTCGGCGCACAGCCTGTCGGCCCTGCTGCTCGGCCTCTCCTTCGCGATGCTGCTGCTGCTCTACGTGGTCAACGGACGGCTGACGACGGGGGTGAAGGCGTCGTGATCGAGCTGGATTTCCACCTCCGGCGGGAGGAGTTCGACCTGCAGCTGGCCGGCACCATCCCGGGGCGCGGGATGACCGCGCTGTTCGGCCGCTCCGGCAGCGGCAAGACCACCCTGCTGCGATGCATCGCCGGACTGGAGCGGCGCGTGCGTGGCCACCTGCGTGTGCAGGGCGAGGTCTGGCAGGACGCCCGGTGCTTTCTCGAGCCGGAGCGGCGCCCCATCGGCTATGTGTTCCAGGAGGGGCGCCTGTTTCCCCATCTGAATGTACAGCGCAATCTGGAGTACGGCCTGCGGCGCATCCCGGCCGCGGAGCGCCGGATCGAGCCGGGGGATGTGGTGGAGCTGCTCGGGTTGGGGGAGCTGACCCGACGGCTGCCCGACCAGCTCTCCGGTGGCCAGCGCCAGCGCGTGGCCATCGGGCGTGCGCTGCTGACCAGCCCTCGGGTGCTGCTGATGGACGAACCGCTGGCCGCGCTCGATGCCATCAGCAAGGCCGAGATCATGCCGTATCTGGAGCGGCTGCACGGCGAACTGGTGATCCCGGTGCTGCTGGTCAGCCACAGCCTGGAGGAGGTCAGCCGTCTGGCCGACCACATGCTGCTGCTCGAGGCGGGCCGCCTGCGGGCCGAGGGGCCGCTGCGGGCGATGCTGGCTCGTCCCGATCTGCCGCTGGCCCACGGCGCCAACGCCTCGGCGGCGCTGGAGGCGGACCGGGAGGTCCACGACCTGATCAGCGGCATCACCCTGGGCTGAGCGGAAAAGGGGACGGTCCCCTTTCCTGCGGGGCCGGCGAGGAGGGCACGGGAACGGGATGCCTTTCCGGGAAGGGGCGTGGTAGAATCGGGCGATTGATTTGGACCTCCAAGAAAGGCCACACCCGTTCAACCCGGACAAAAAGGACCAGCCCGAGGCCCGATGGAAACTTTCGCTCACGAAGTCCTCCCGATCAACATCGAGGAGGAAATGAAGTCGTCCTACATGGAATACGCCATGAGCGTGATTGTGGGACGGGCCCTCCCCGATGTTCGCGACGGCCTGAAGCCGGTTCATCGGCGCGTTCTCTACGCCATGAACGAGCTCGGCAACGACTGGAACAAGCCGTACAAGAAGTCGGCCCGTGTCGTCGGCGACGTCATCGGTAAGTACCACCCCCACGGCGATTCGGCGGTCTACGACACCATCGTCCGCATGGCGCAGCCCTTCTCGCTGCGCTACCCGCTGGTGGACGGCCAGGGCAACTTCGGCTCCATCGACGGCGACAACGCCGCGGCCATGCGCTACACCGAGGTGCGCATGGCGCGCATCGCCCACGAGCTGCTGGCCGACATCGACAAGGAGACCGTCGACTTCGTCCCCAACTACGACGAGTCGGAGCACGAGCCGGCGATCCTGCCGACCCGGATCCCGAATCTGCTGGTCAACGGTGCCGCCGGCATCGCCGTCGGCATGGCGACCAACATCCCGCCGCACAACCTCACCGAGGTGATCAACGGCTGTCTGGCGCTCATCGAGGATCCCGATCTCGATATCGACGGGCTGATGGAGTACATCCCCGGCCCCGATCTGCCCACCTCCGGGATCATCAACGGCGTGCGCGGCATCCGCGAGGCCTACGCCACCGGCCGTGGCCGGGTCCACGTGCGCGCGCGCTGCGAGATCGAGAGCGACGCCAAGGGGCGCGAGCGGATCATCGTCCACGAGCTGCCCTATCAGGTGAACAAGGCGCGGCTCATCGAGAAGATGGCGGAACTGGTCAAGGACAAGAAGCTCGCCGGGATCAGCGAGCTGCGCGACGAGTCGGACAAGGAGGGTCTGCGCGTGGTCATCGAGATCAAGCGCGACGACTCCGCCGACGTGGTACTGAACAACCTCTATCAGCACACCGCCCTGCAGACCGTCTTCGGGGTCAACATGGTGGCGCTGGAGGACGGCCAGCCGCGGCTGCTGAACCTCAAGCAGGTGCTGGAGGCGTTCCTGCGCCACCGCCGCGAGGTGGTCACCCGGCGCACCGTCTACGAGCTGCGCAAGGCGCGCGAGCGGGCCCACGTGCTGGAGGGCCTCGCGGTCGCGCTGGCCAACATCGATCCGGTCATCGAGCTGATCAAGGCGGCGCCGAACCCGGCCGAGGCGAAGGAGGGCCTGCTGGGACGGACCTGGGAGCCGGGGGTGGTCTCCGGGATGCTGGAACGCGCCGGCGCCGACGCCTCGCGCCCCGACGGCCTGCCGAGCGCCTTCGGTCTGGTGGAGGGCGGCTACCGGCTGTCGCCATCCCAGGCCCAGGCGATCCTGGAGATGCGCCTGCACCGCCTCACCGGGCTGGAGCAGGACAAGATCGTGGCCGAGTACGAGGAGCTGCTGAACACCATCGCCGACCTCCTCGCCATCCTCAATCGGCCGGGCCGGCTGATGGAGGTGATCCGCGAGGAGCTGGAGGCGGTGCGCGACCGCTATGGCGATGCGCGGCGCACCGAGATCAACAGCCAGTACGAGGATCTCTCCCTGGAGGATCTCATCACCCCCGAGGAGATGGTCGTGACCTTCTCCCACGAGGGCTATGCCAAGGCGCAGCCGCTGGCCGGCTATCGCGCCCAGCGCCGGGGCGGCAAGGGCAAGTCGGCGACCACCTTCAAGGAAGAGGACTTCATCGATCAGCTCTTCGTGGCCAACACCCACGACACGCTGCTCTGCTTCTCCAGCCGCGGCAAGGCGTACTGGCTGAAGGTCCACCAGCTGCCCCAGGCGGGGCGCGGCGCGCGCGGCAAGCCCATCGTCAACCTGCTGCCGCTGGAGGCCGACGAGCGGATCCAGACGGTGCTGCCCATCAAGAGCTTCGAGGAGGGCGGCTACGTCTTCTTCGCCACCGCTCACGGCACCGTGAAGAAGACGCCGCTGGCCGATTTCTCGCGGCCGCGCAGCTCCGGGATCATCGCCCTCGACCTGCGCGACGGCGACTGCCTGGTCGGCGCCGGTCTGACCGACGGTGAACGCGACATCCTGCTGTTCAGCAGCGCCGGTCAGGTGACCCGCTTCCCCGAATCGGACGTGCGGATCATGGGCCGCAACGCCGCCGGGGTGCGCGGCATGCGCCTGGGCGAGGGCGCGCGGATCATCTCCCTGCTCATCTCCGCCGAGGGCTGCGTGCTCACCACCACCGAAAACGGCTTCGGCAAGCGCACGGCGCTGGAGGAGTACCCGGTGCGGCGGCGCGGCGGCCAGGGGGTGCGGGCGCAGCAGATCACCGCGCGCACCGGGCCGCTCATCGGCGCGGTGCGGCTGGGCGACGACGATCAGATCATGCTGATCACCGATCGCGGCACCCTGGTGCGCACGCGGGGCGAGGAGATCAGCGTCCAGTCGCGCAACACCCAGGGGGTCAAGCTCATCAGCCTCGGCGCGGACGAGCGGCTGGTGGGCGTCGAGCGGATCGAGGAGGACGCCGCCGAGGACGGCATCGAAGAGGGTGAGACCGACGGGGACGGGGGCGACGACGCCCCGGCCGACGCCTAGGGCGCGGCACCCGCATCCACGACACCAACCCTGACTACGGGAGCACGATTCCATGGCACGCGTATTCAATTTCAGCGCCGGTCCGGCGGCCCTGCCGGAGGCGGTCCTGCAGAAGGCCCAGGCCGAACTGGTCGAGTACGGCGATACCGGCATGTCGGTGATGGAGATGAGCCATCGCGGCAAGGACTTCATGGCCATCGCCGAGAAGGCCGAGGCGGATGTCCGCAAGCTGATGAACATCCCGGACAACTACCGGGTGCTGTTCCTCCAGGGCGGCGCCAGCCAGCAGTTCGGCGCGGTGCCGCTGAACCTGGCCGCACCGGGGCAGACGGTGGACTACATCAACACCGGCTCGTGGTCGAAGAAGGCGGTGGCCGAGGCGAAGCGCTTCTGCACCGTCAACGACGCCGGCACCACCGACGGCACCTACGTCCCGACGCAGAGCGAGCTGAACCTCTCGGCCGACGCCGCCTACGTCCACTACACCCCCAACGAGACCATCGAGGGGCTGGCCTTCGACTACATCCCGGATACCGGTGATGTGCCGCTGGTGGCGGACATGTCCTCCACCATCCTGTCGCAGCCCATCGACGTCGGCCGTTTCGGCGTGATCTACGCCGGGGCGCAGAAGAACATCGGTCCGGCCGGCCTGACCCTGGTCATCGTCCGCGACGATCTCGTCGGCCACGCCCGCGAGGGCACGCCGATCATGCTCGACTGGAAGACCCAGGCCGACGCCGACTCCATGTACAACACCCCGCCGACCTACGGCTGGTATCTGGCCGGGCTGGTCTTCGAGTGGCTGCAGGGGCTCGGTGGTCTGGAGGGCATGGCCGCCATCAACCGGCGCAAGTCCGAGAAGCTCTACGCCGCCATCGACGGCTCCGAGTTCTACGCCAACCCGGTGCGCCCGGCCCATCGCTCCTGGATGAACGTGCCGTTCACCCTGGCGAAGCCGGATCTCGACGAGACCTTCCTCAAGGAGGCCGCGGCCAACGGTCTGGTGACCCTGAAGGGCCACCGCTCGGTGGGTGGCATGCGGGCGAGCATCTACAATGCCATGCCGGAGGCCGGGATCGACGCTCTGGTCGATTTCATGGCGGACTTCGAGAAGCGCAACGGCTGAGAGGTGACACCCATGTGGACGATCCAGACGCTGAACAACATCTCGCCGGTGGGACTCGATCGCTTCCCCCGGGATCACTACGAGGTCGCCTCGTCGGTGACCGAGCCCGACGCCATCATGGTGCGCTCGGCCAACATGCACGACATGGATCTGCCCGATTCGGTGCGCGCCGTCGGCCGTGCCGGCGCCGGGGTCAACAACATCCCGGTGGACGCCATGAGCGCGCGCGGGGTGCCGGTGTTCAACGCCCCCGGCGCCAACGCCAACGCGGTCAAGGAGCTGGTCCTGGCGGCCATGCTGATGGGCGCCCGCAACCTGCTGCCGGCGTGGCAGTACACCCGGGATCGGGGCGAGCGCGCCGAGGCGCTGGACAAGGCGGTGGAGGACGGCAAGAAGCGCTTCGCCGGCTTCGAACTGCCCGGCCGCACCCTCGGTGTGGTCGGCCTCGGCGCCATCGGCCGCTCGGTGGCCGAGGCGGGCCTGTCGCTGGGCATGAATGTCATCGGTTTCGACCCGGGTCTCACCGTCGAGGGGGCGTGGCAGCTCCCCGCCGAGGTCGAGAAGGCGCCCAATGTCGATGCCCTGCTGGCCAAGTCCGACTTCGTGACCTTCCATGTGCCGCTCGTCGATGCCACCCGCCACCTGCTCAACGCCGATCGCGCCCGCTCCATGAAGAAGGGCGCGGTGATCCTGAACTTCGCCCGTCACGGCATCGTCGACGACCATGCGGTGATGCAGGCGCTGGACGAGGGCCACTTGCAGGCCTATCTCCACGACTTCCCCACCGAGGACAACCGCCACCATCCGCAGGTGGTGGCCTTCCCCCATCTCGGGGCGTCCACCGGCGAGGCGGAGGACAACTGCGCGGTGATGGTCGCCGATCAGCTGCGCGACTATCTGGAGAACGGCAACATCCGCAACTCGGTGAACTTCCCCGAGATCCAGCTGGAACGCACCGACGGGGCCCACCGCCTGATGGTGGTGAACACCAACATCCCCAACATGGTGGGACAGATCTCCACGGATCTGGCCGAGGCCGGGATCAACATCCTCGACATGCTGAACAAGTCGAAGGGTGAGCTGGCCTGCACCCTGGTGGACGTGGATCAGCCCATCCCCGAAGCGGTCCTCGCCGAGATGCGGGGCACCGAGGGTGTCCTGGCCGTGCGCGTCCTGTAGAAATGGCCGGGAACGGGGGGGGCGAGGCGGCCCTGAGCGCCCAGCGGGCGCGCATCGACGCCATCGACGCCGAACTGCTGCAGCTCTTCAACGAGCGGGCGGCGCTGGCCCAGAAGGTCGCCGAGATCAAGCGCGCCGACGGGGCCAGCGACGGCGCCTTCTATCGGCCCGAGCGCGAGGCGCGCATCCTGCGCGAGGTTCGCGACGGCAACGCCGGGCCGCTGTCCGACGAGGCGGTGGTCCGCCTGTTCCGCGAGGTGATGTCGGAGTGTCTGGCGCTGGAACGGCCGCAGACGGTGGCCTACCTCGGTCCCGAGGGGACCTTCACCGAGGCGGCGGCGCTGAAGCACTTCGGCCATGCCGTTTCGACCACGCCGCAGACGGCGATCCCCGAGGTCTTTCGCGAGGTCGCCGCCGGCGCCGCCCACTTCGGCGTGGTGCCGGTGGAGAACTCCACCGAGGGGGTGGTCACCCACACCCTGGACACCCTGGTGCGCACGCCGCTGGCGATCTGCGGCGAGGTGATCCTGCGGATCCACCAGCAGCTGCTCGCCCGCGTCGACACGCTGGCGGCGGTGCGGCGGGTCTACAGCCACGCCCAGTCGCTGGCCCAGTGCCGCGAATGGCTCGATACCCATCTGGCCGGTGCCGAGCGGGTGGCGGTGACCAGCAATGCCGAGGCGGCGCGGCTGGCCGCCACCGAGGACGGCGCGGCGGCGATCGCCAGCGCGGCGGCGGGGGAGCACTACGGGGTGCCGGTGCTGGCCGGCAACATCGAGGACGAGCCGGACAACACCACCCGCTTCCTGGTGCTCGGCCCCGAGGACAGCGCACCCAGCGGCGCCGACAAGACCACGCTGGTGGTCTCCAGCCCCAACAAGGTGGGCACGCTTCACGGGCTGCTGGCGCCGCTGGCGCGCCACGGCATCAACCTGACCCGGGTGGAGTCGCGGCCGTCGCGCCAGGGGGTCTGGGCCTATCTGTTCTATCTGGACATCGAGGGCCATCGTGACGATCCGGTCGTCGCCAGGGCCCTGGCGGAGCTGGAGGCGGACGCGTCGTTCTTCCGGATCCTCGGCTCCTATCCCCGGGCCGCCACCTGAAGGCCACGAGAGAACGCAGCGAAGGTAATCCCATGAGTTCCATCACCGAGTATGCCGCTCCCGGGGTGCGCCGGCTCGCCCCTTATGTCCCGGGCAAGCCGCTGGAGACGCTGCAGCGGGAATACGGGATCAGCGACGCCATCAAGCTCGCCTCCAACGAGAATCCGCTGGGCGCGAGTCCGGCGGCGGTCCAGGCGACCGAGGCCGCCATGGACTCCATCGCCGTCTATCCGGACGGTGCGGGTTTCGCCCTGCGCGCGCGGCTGGCGGTGGATCTGGAGCGGCCGGCGGACGCGATCACCCTCGGTAACGGCTCCAGCGATCTGCTGGACTTTGCCGTGCGCGTCTTCGTGACCCCGGGGGACGAGGTGGTCTACTCCGAACACGCCTTCGCCCTCTATCCCCTGCTGACCCGCCTGGCCGGAGGGACCGGGGTGGCGGTGCCGGCACGGGACTTCGGCCACGATCTCGAGGCGATGGCGGCGGCGGTGACCGAGCGCACGCGGGTGGTGTTCATCGCCAACCCGAACAATCCCACCGGCACGTGGGTGGGGCGCGAGGCGCTGTACGCCTTCATCCGGGGGATGCCGGAGCATGTCCTGGTGGTGGTGGACGAGGCCTATTTCGAGTACGCCGGGGATCCGGGGCTCGGGGCCGACGACTACCCCGACGCCACGAGGTGGCTGGACACGTTCCCGAACCTGCTGGTGACGCGGACCTTCTCCAAGATCCACGGGCTCGCCGGGCTGCGGATCGGCTACGGGGTGAGCTCGCCGGAGGTGGCGGACCTGCTCAACCGGGTGCGCCCGCCGTTCAATACCAGTACCCCGGCCCAGGCGGCGGCGCTGGCGGCGCTGGACGACGGCGAGCACATCCGCCGCACCCTGGCGGTGAATCGCACCGGCATGGCCCAGCTCACCGCCGGGCTGGCGGCGCGCGGGCTCGACTGGATCCCGTCGGTGGCCAATTTCGTCACCTTCGACAGCAAACGCGACGCGGCGGCGGTCCACGAGGCGCTGCTGCACCAGGGGGTGATCCTGCGGCCCATGGCCGAGTACGGCCTGCCGCGCCATCTGCGCGCGACCATTGGAAGCGAGGCGGAGAACGCCCGGGTGCTGGCCGCGCTGGACGAGGCGCTGGCGGCGGTGCCGGAGGGGACGTGATGCGGGTGGAACGCCTGGTGGTGGTCGGGACCGGCCTCATCGGCGGTTCGGTGATCGCCGCCCTGCGACACGTCGGCGCGGTGGGCGAGGTGGTCGGTCTCGGCCGCGCGGGCGGAACGGTGACGCGGGCCCGCGAACTGGGGCTGGTGGACCGGGCCGAGACCGATCCGGCCCGGGCGCTGGCCGGCGCCGATGTGGTGCTGGTGGCGGTGCCGGTGGGGGCGATGGCGGCGGTCTTCGCCGAGCTGGCTCCGCACCTGGAAGAGGCGACGGTGCTGATGGACGCCGGCAGTACCAAGGCGAGCGTGGTCGCGGCCGCCGAAGCGGCCTTCGGCGAGCTGCCGCCCGGCTTCGTGCCGGCCCACCCCATTGCCGGCAACGAGGCCAGTGGTCCGGAGGCGGCGGATGCCGGGCTGTTCCGGGGGCGGCGGGTGATCATCACGCCGACGGCCGCCAGCTCGCCGGGGGCGATCGCCGCGGCGGACCATTTCTGGTCCGCTCTGGGCGCCGAGGTGGTGAGCATGACGCCGGCGCACCACGATGCGGTGCTGGCGGCCACCAGCCACCTGCCGCACATGCTGGCCTACGCCCTGGTGGATTCGCTGGCGCGGCGCGACGATGTCGAGGAGATCTTCGATTTCGCCGCCGGTGGTTTTCGCGACTTCACCCGCATCGCCTCCAGCGATCCGACCATGTGGCACGACATCTGTCTGCACAATCGCGACGCGCTGCTCCCCGCCCTGGCGGGCTTCCGGGAAGAACTGCGGCGACTGGAGCAGGCCGTGGAGGCCGGCGACGGCGACTTCCTCCACTCCCTCTTTTCCCGGGCCAAACAGGCCCGGGATCGATTCCTAGGCTGAGGTGTTCTGATGACGGCGTTGGCGGAACGATTCCAGATTGCCTCCGGCGGGCCCCTGCGCGGGCGCCTGCGGGTTCCCGGGGACAAGTCCATTTCCCATCGCGCCATCATGCTCGGCGCCATCGCCGAGGGGACGACGCGGATCCAGGGCTTTCTCACCGGGGCGGACAACCTCGCCACCCTGGAGGCCTTCCGCGCCATGGGGGTGACCATCGACGGCCCCGATGCCGACGGCGAGGTGGTGGTCCACGGCGCCGGTCGCGCCGGTCTGAAAGCGCCGGCGGCGCCGCTGGAACTGGGCAACTCCGGGACCTCCATGCGACTGCTGACCGGGCTGCTGGCGGCGCAGCCGTTCGACTGCGAACTGCGCGGGGACGCCTCGCTGAGCCGGCGGCCCATGGGGCGGGTCACCGAGCCGCTGGCGACCATGGGCGCGCGCATCGAAACCGCCGAGGGTGGCCGGCCGCCGCTGCGGATCCACGGCGGCGCGGCGCTGACCGGAATCGACTACGATCTGCCGGTGGCCTCGGCCCAGGTGAAGTCGGCGCTGCTGCTGGCCGGTCTCTACGCCGCCGGCGAGACCTGCGTCACCGAGCCGGCGCCGACCCGCGATCACACCGAGCGCATGCTCTCCGGATTCGGCTACCCGGTCCGGCGCAGGGCCGAGCGGGTCTGTCTCGAGGGTGGCGCGCCGCTGCGCGCCGCCGACATCGACGTCCCGGGGGACATCTCCTCGGCCGCCTTCTTCCTGGTGGGGGCGAGCATCACCCCCGGCTCCGAACTGCTGCTGGAGCACGTCGGCATCAATCCCACGCGCACCGGGGTGATCGACATCCTGCGGACCATGGGCGGCGACATCACCATGGAGAACGCCCGCGAGGTCGGTGGCGAGCCGGTGGCCGATCTGCGCGTGCGCCATGCCCCGCTGCACGGGATCACCATCCCCGAGTCGCTGGTGCCGCTGGCCATCGACGAGTTCCCGGCGATCTTCGTCGCCGCGGCGGTGGCCGAGGGAACCACGCGGCTGACCGGGGCGCGGGAGCTGCGGGTGAAGGAGTGCGACCGGATCCAGGTGATGGCCGATGGCCTGGCGACCCTGGGGGTGCGCGCCGAGCCGGCCGAGGACGGCATCGTCATCGAGGGCGGAACCCTCGGCGGCGGCACCGTGGCCAGCCACGACGACCACCGGATCGCCATGGCCTTCGCCATGGCCGGAGCGGTGGCCTCGGAGCCGGTCACGGTTACCGAATGTACCAATGTCGCCACCTCGTTCCCCGGCTTTGCGAAGCTGGCCGCGGGGACGGGGCTGGCCATTGAAACCAGTTGAACACTCAGGAGTGGTGAAGGAGTCCGCAATGGAGAACATACCCGTCATAACCGTGGATGGACCCGGAGGGGCCGGCAAGGGGACCATCAGCCAGATCCTGGCCCGCGAGCTGGGCTGGGGCTTCCTGGACAGCGGTGCCCTGTACCGGTTGCTCGCGCTGGCCTCCGACTGGCACGGCATCGAGGTCGAGAACGAGGCGGCGCTGGAGACCCTGGCGGCGCATCTCGATGTCCATTTCGAGGCGCGCGACGACGGCGAGCCGGCGCGCATCGTGCTCGAGGGCGAGGATGTCACCGAGGCCATCCGCAACGAGGAGATCGGCGCTCGCGCATCCGAGGTCGCCGCGCTGCCGGTGGTGCGCCAGGCCCTGCTGGATCGCCAGCGCGACTTCCGCAAGCCGCCGGGGCTGATCGCCGATGGCCGCGACATGGGCACGGTGGTCTTCCCGGAGGCCCCGCTGAAGCTCTTTCTCACCGCCTCGGCGGAGGAGCGCGCCCGGCGGCGATATATCCAGTTGAGCGACAAGGGGTTGGATGTTAACCTTGCGCGTCTTGCGGAGGAGATTCGCGAACGCGACCGGCGCGATTCGGAGCGCAGCGTCTCGCCGCTGAAGCCGGCCGAGGATGCCATCACCATCGATACCACCGAGATGGATGTCGACCAGGTGATCGCCGAGGTCGAGCGATTGTGTCATCAACGGCTCGGACAGGAGGTCCCTGCCCGTACCTGAAACCCATCAACCCGCTGACCCGCAGGACGGGGTTGCGGCGCTAACCAGACGCCGGCATTGCCGGCAGAGAGACCGACCAGAATGAGCGAAAGCTTTGCCGAACTCTTTGAAGAGAGCCTGAAGAATACCCAGATGCGCCCCGGCGCCATCATCGAAGCCGAGGTGCTGGAAGTCCGTCCCGACTACGTCGTCGTCAATGCCGGCCTGAAGTCCGAGGGCATCATCCCCGTCGACCAGTTCAAGGGCGAGGATGGCGAACTGACGATCCAGGAGGGCGACACCGTCGATGTCGCCCTGGACGCCGTGGAGGACGGTTTCGGGGAAACCCGGCTCTCCCGCGAGAAGGCCAAGCGCGCCGCCGCCTGGACCCGTCTCGAGAAGGCCTCCGAGGCCGACGAGACGGTCACCGGCCAGATCGTCGACAAGGTCAAGGGCGGTTTCACCGTCGACGTCGGCGAGCTGCGCGCCTTCCTGCCGGGCTCCCTGGTGGATGTGCGCCCGGTGCGCGACGCCACCTACCTGGAAGGCAAGGATCTCGAGTTCAAGGTCATCAAGCTGGACCAGCGTCGCAACAACGTGGTGGTCTCCCGCCGCGCCGTGGTGGAAGAGGAGCATTCCGAGGAGCGCGAGGCGCTGCTGGAGAACCTGCAGGAAGGCGCCCAGCTCAAGGGCATCGTCAAGAACCTCACCGAGTACGGCGCCTTCGTCGACCTCGGCGGCGTCGACGGCCTGCTGCACATCACCGACATGGCCTGGAAGCGGGTCAAGCACCCCTCCGAGGTGGTCAACGTCGGCGACGAGATCGAGGTCAAGGTGCTCAAGTTCGATCGCGAGCGCCAGCGCGTCTCCCTGGGCCTGAAGCAGCTCGGCGCGGACCCGTGGGAGGAGATCGCCCGTCGGTATCCGGTCAACACCCGCCTGTTCGGCAAGGTCACGAACCTGGCCGACTACGGTGCCTTCGTCGAGATCGAGGAGGGGGTCGAGGGTCTGGTCCACGTCTCCGAGATGGACTGGACCAACAAGAACATCCATCCGTCCAAGGTCGTCCAGGTGGGCGACGAGGTCGAGGTGATGGTGCTGGACATCGACGAAGAGCGTCGCCGGATCTCCCTGGGCATCAAGCAGTGCATCAACAACCCCTGGGAAGAGTTCGCGGCCACCCATAACAAGGGCGACAAGGTCAGCGGCAAGATCAAGTCGATCACCGATTTCGGTATCTTCGTCGGTCTCGACGGCGGCATCGACGGCCTGGTCCACCTCTCCGACATCTCCTGGGGCGACGAGGGCGAAGAGGCCATCCGCAACTTCAAGAAGGGGGACGAGGTCGAGGCCGTGGTCCAGTCCGTGGACACCGAGCGCGAGCGCATCTCGCTGTCCATCAAGGCGCTGGAGGAGGACCCGATGTCCGCCTACGCCAGCAACCTGTCCAAGGGGCAGCCGGTGAAGGGCACCGTGACCGAGGTGGACGCCAAGGGCGCCACCGTCGATCTCGGCAACGAGGTCACCGGGTACATCCGTGCCTCGGAGCTCTCCGCGGACCGGGTGGACGATGCCCGCACCGTGCTCTCCGAGGGCTCCGAGGTGGAGGCCGCCTACGCCGGGGTCGATCGCAAGAACGGCATGATCAACCTCTCCATCAAGGCCCTGGACAGCACCAATCAGGCCGAGGCGATGAAGGAATACGCCGCCTCCGGGGCGACCGGCGAGGCGAAGACCAACCTCGGCGATCTGCTCAAGGAGCAGATGGAAGGCCGCGAAGACGAAGAGTAAGGTCCGCGGGGACGGGACGGTCCGGACCGCCCGGACCGTTCCCGTCCTTCGGGAGTCACCCAGTCACGTTATCGGGGAACCACGGCCATGACCAAGTCCGAACTCATCGAACGCCTGGCCCGGAGCCAGAGCCATCTGCCCTATCGGGACGTGGAGGCGTCGGTGAAGCTCGTCCTCGACGAGATGGCCAACAGCCTGGCCAACGGGGATCGCATCGAGATCCGGGGTTTCGGCAGTTTTTCCCTGCACTACCGGCCGCCGCGCATGGGGCGGAACCCGAAGACCGGGGAACAGGTGCCGCTGGGCGCCAAGTATGTCCCCCACTTCAAACCGGGCAAGCAGATGCGTGAACGGGTCGACGAGGGCGCCAGGAAGGAGTCGTAGGGCGTCCGTTCCCTTCGTTTTCATCTCGGCGGGATCCCCTCCCGCCGTTCGATTACGGGCGGTCGTCCATCAGGACGGCAGCCGTCCCCCCTCGGCCAGCAGGGCCGCCACTCCCTCCGGTGATTGCGGGCGCGCCAGCGCGAATCCCTGGACCATGTTACAGCCGATCTGACGCAGGAAAGAGAGTTGCAGCGGGGTCTCGATCCCCTCGGCGACGACCTGCATCTCCAGGTTCCGCCCCAGATCCACGATGCTGCGCAGCAGGGCCTCGGAATGCCGGGAACAGCCGATGGCGTGGATGAACGAACGGTCGATCTTCAGGGTGTGCAGCGGGAAGCTGTGCAGGTAGCTCAGGGCGCTGTAGCCGGTGCCGAAGTCGTCCATGGCGATTCTGAGGCCCATGCCCTGAAGGGTCTGGAACTGGCGCCGGGTATGGCGCTGGTTGTTGATCAGCTGGCTTTCGGTCAGCTCCAGTTCGATGCGATCTTCCGAAAGACCGCTGTGTTCCATGGCCCCGGCGACTTCGTTCACCAGTCCGCCGCGTTCGAGCTGCAGGGAACTGAGATTGACCGCCATCCGGATGGGGGGCAGCCCCTCTTTCTTCTCCCAGGCACTGGCCTGGCCGAAGGCCTCGTGGAGGATCCATTCGCCGACCTCGATGATCAGTCCCGAACTCTCCAGCAGCGGGATGAACTCACCGGGGGAGATGATCCCGAGCTTCGGATGGCGCCAGCGCAACAGGGCCTCGACCGCGACCATGTGTTCTCCGCGCAGGCTGTACTGGGGCTGGTAGTCGAGAAAGAACTCCCCGCGCGCCAGGGCCTGATGGAGATCGCTGTCGAGGCTGAGCTGGCGCCGCAGGTTGGTGTCGGTGGTGTCGTTGGCGAAGGCCACCGGGATGTGGGCGCTCTCCTCGATCCGGCTCAGTGCGGTCTCGGCCTGGCTCACCAGCGCCTCCACGCCGTCGCCGTCCCCCGGATAGATGGCGACGCCGACCTTGGGATGGAGTCGGAATTCATGGCCAGCCACCCTGTACGGGATACTGAGAGCATTCACCAGCTCGTTGGCCAGCGTCGGGATGTCGCCTTCCTCCTCCTCGAAGCAGTTCATGGCGACGGTGAAACGCGAGCCCTGAAACCGGCCGATGACGGCCGCGCGATCACTGAACTGTTCCCGCAGTCGATTGGCCACCTGGCGCAGGATCGAATCGGCGACCTTGTGGCCGTAGCTCGGGGCGATGTGGCGGAACTGGCGCAGCCGGATGATCAGGATGACCGCGTGCTCCTCGTGGGTGCGCGCCTGTTCCACCACGGTGGTGAAGAGTTCCAGGCTGTGCTCGGGATTCGGCAGCCCCGTGAGGGTGTCGTAGTTGGCGTAGTAGTGCAGGCGCTCCTCTTCCTGCTGCTTGCGCTCGGTGATGTCGCGGACGATGCCGATGAACAGGCGCGGGTCCCGGAGGCCGGTATCGGTGACGTTGAGTTCGATGGGGAATCGGGTGCCGTCGCGGCGCAGCGCTTCCAGTTCGCGTCCGCGGCCGATGATTTTCTCTTCGCCGCTGCGTTCGTAGTTGCGGATGTAGTCGTCGTGCCGGCTGCTGTGGGGCTCCGGCATGAGCATGCTCAGGTTCTGGCCCACCGCCTCATCGGCGGTGTAGCCGAAGATGGATTCGGCGGCGGGGTTGAAGTGGTGGATGATCCCGCGATCATCGGCGGAGATGATCGCGTCGCCGGCGGTACGCAGGATCGCATCCAGGCGCTCGGCCTTCTCCAGCAGTTCGATTAAATCGGGGTCCGAATCCGACACAAGGGGGCTCCAGGTGTTCTCTGTCGAGGCAGTGTAAGCCATTGAGCCTGTGCTTTGCCAATTCACGGGTTGGCCGGGAATCGTGTCCATGGCGTATGATGGCGTCATTGTGAGCGCACGGCACGATGCCGTAGATCCGAAGAACCCAACAGCGAGGACAGCCGCCATGCAGAGAACCAAGCGTGTTATTGGAATCGTCGTTCTGCTCCTGGTCGCCCTGCTGGTGCTGGCCTTTTCCATGCGCAACAACACGGCGGTGAGCATCGACTATTTCGCCGGGGTGGTGGAGCTGCCACTGGCGGTGGCCCTGGCGTCGGCCCTGGTGGTCGGGGCCCTGATCGGTGCGCTGGCGGCCAGCGGCTGGGTCTGGCGAGCCCGACGCGAGGCGCGTACGTTGCGCCGGGAGATCGCGACCCGGCGCAAGGAGATCGATAACCTGCGTTCGGCACCGCTGAAAGAACAGGGGTGACATGTTCTCTCCAGTGAGCTTCCTTTTCCTGCTGTTGCCGGTTGCGGCCCTGTCGGGCTGGGTCATCGGTCGCTACGGGGGGCGGCGCCGCCGCTCCGCCGCCACCGCCGGGGGACGGCTCTCCACCGAATACCTGCGCGGCCTCGGCTATCTGCTGGAAGACCGGACCGACAAGGCCATCGATGTCTTTACGCGGATCCTGGAGGTGGACTCCGAGACCGTGGAGATCCATCTGGCCCTGGGCAGTCTCTTCCGGCGGCGCGGCGAGGTGGATCGCGCCATCCGGATCCACCAGAACCTCATCGCCCGGCCGAACCTCTCCCCGGAACAGCGCGAACGGGCCCTGTTCGAGCTGGCCCAGGATCACATGAGCGCCGGCCTGTTCGATCGGGCCGAGAAACTGTTCGAGGACCTCGCTGAGCGTGGCGAGCATGTGTTGCCCGCGCTGCGCCAACTGCGCGGGATCTACGAGCAGGAGAAGGAGTGGGACGCGGCGATCCGGGTGGCCCGCCGGCTGCTCAATCAGGGGGACAGCGATCTGGGGCCGGTGGTGGCCCATTACTACTGCGAGCTCGCGGCTCTGGCGCACCAGGCCGGACGGACGCGGGATGCCGAGCGCCATTTGCGCCAGGCCCTCGGGTTCGATCGCACCAGTGTCCGCGCCACCCTGATGGAGGGGAGGCTGGCGATGGAGGCCGGTTCATGGCGCAACGCCATCAAGATCCACCAGCGGGTGGCGGAGCAGGACCCGGCCTTCTTTTCCGAAGCGGTGCCGCCACTGCGCGAGGCGTACGAGCAGATGGGCCGGCCGCTGGAACTCATCCGCGTGCTGCAACCCTTCGTCGATCGCCATACCGATGCGCGCGTGCTGGTGGCCCTGACCGAGCTGCTGACCCGCCAGCAGGGGCCGCAGCAGGCGGCGGTGCTGCTGTGCCGCTATCTGGCCGAGCACCCGAACCTGCCGGGGCTGAACCAGTATGTCGAGCTGACCGCGAGCCACGCCGACGATAAAACGGCGCGGGACCTGGAGCCGGTGCGAACCATCCTGGAGAAGATGGTCGCCGATCAGCCGGCCTACAGTTGCCGCCGCTGCGGCTTCAACGGCCGCGTGCTGCACTGGCAGTGCCCCTCCTGCAAGGGCTGGGGGATCGTGAAGCCGACCCTGGCCGCCGATACCCCCTGAGCGAGCACGAGCCATGGCCGAAACCTCCCGTTCCCTGATCGTGGCGCTGGACTACCCGGATCCGGAGTCCGCCCTGAATCTGGCCGCGCGACTGGACCCGGAGCAGTGTCACCTGAAGGTGGGCAAGGAGCTGTTCGTGCGCGGCGGACCGGGGGTTGTCGAGGCGCTGATGGCGCGGGGGTTCGAAGTTTTCCTCGACCTCAAGTTCCATGACATCCCCAACACCGTGGCCGCCGCCTGCCGCGCCGCCGCTGACCTCGGCGTCTGGATGGTCAATGTCCACGCCCTGGGCGGCGGGCCGATGGTGGCCGCCGCGGCCGAGGCCGTGGCCGCCGGTCCGGCGAAGCGGCGCCCCTTGCTGACGGCGGTGACCGTGCT
>JBNJEU010000029.1:0-20499 GCA_051746205.1 Pseudomonadota bacterium | reverse complement strand
GGACCTATTCATCCACCTCGTTCGTGCCATGGTCGTCGGTTGTCAAGCGCCGCAACTCCTCGCGCTCCTCCAATGTTAGTACACCCTCGCGCGATTTCACTATCAACGCGTCCAGTCGTTGTTCATGGATGATGCGATCGATCCCGCGCAGGGACCCGACAAACTCCTGCTCGATGGCTGCTTCGTCGTCCAGCTGCGGCGTCATCCGGCTCAGCTTCATGAGGAAACGGCCCTCCTCGCGATCACGCCAGTGTTCCAGCAGGGCCCCACTGCTCAGATGGGGATTGTACTGAAGCAACTCAAGCAGCTCGCTCAACAGTTGTCCACCCGGATTATCCAGATCGCGGAAACGTTCCGGCCGCTCCACGCCCGCTGCCAGTTCCGGATGCTGAAGCAGGATGGCAATGGCCATCTGGGTCACGGTCGGCGGCATTCGCTGCCGTGGGCGTCGCCGACCGGCCGACCGCCCCCCGTCGCGCGGCCCGGTCTTCGCGCCGTTCCCCGATGAGGGCGGCTGCATCGCCTCCGGTTCCGGCACCCGCAGCAGATCGCGGTCGCTGCGCGTCAGCCGGGCAAGTTCATCGATGAGCTGGTCGCGCAGCAGCGGGTCCTCCGCACGAGCCAACAGGGGCCGTGCGCGCGCAACAACCGCGCGGCGCCCGGCGGCGGACTCGAGGTCCTCGTCCGCTACCAGCTGCCTGATGAGATAGTCCTCCAGCGGCTCCGCCCTGGTCTCGAGCGCCGCGAAGGCCTCTCGGCCTTCACGTCGGACCAGGGTGTCGGGATCATCGCCATCCGGCAGGAACAGGAAGCGAATGCGCCGGCCATCACGCAGCACCGGCAGAGCGTTCTCCACCGCACGCCATGCCGCATCACGCCCCGCCCGGTCGCCGTCGAAGCAGAAAATCACCTCCTCGCAGACCCGGAAGAGCCGCTGAAGGTGATCCGCGGTGGTCGCCGTTCCCAGTGTCGCCACGGCGTGACGCAACCCGTACTCCGCCAGGGCGATCACGTCCATGTATCCCTCGACCACCAGAAGACGCTCGATGCGCCTCAACGCCTGACGAGCCTCGTAGAGGCCGTACAGTTCGTGGCCCTTGTGGAACAGGGGTGTCTCGGGCGAGTTCAGGTACTTGGGCTCGCCATCCTCCAGCAAACGGCCGCCGAAGCCGAGGGTGCGCCCCCGATGGTCGCGGATCGGGAAGAGGATCCGGTCGCGGAACCGGTCATAGGTGCGCCCATCCTCGCGCTCGATGAGCAGACCCGTTTCCACCAGTCGCTTGCGCGTGGTCTCGTCACCACCCAGAGCGGGCATGAGATTGTCATACCCCGGCGGCGCATAGCCCAGTCCGAAGTCGCGCGCGGTCCGACCACTGATGCCGCGCCCCTTGAGGTAGCTGACCGCCCGCCCGGCGGCACGATGCTCGCGCAGCTGGGCGCGATACCAGCGGTCGGCCATCTCGACCATCGTGTAGAGCGGATCGCGCGATGGCGGGCGCGGCCCATCCTCGCCGCCCTCGCGCGGGATCTCGAGCCCCTGGCGCCCGGCGAGATCCTCCACCGCCTCGACGAACCCCATGTTGGCGTAGTCCATGAGGAAGCCCAGCGCGGTGCCGTGGGCGCCACAACCAAAGCAATGGTAGAACTGTTTCTGCGGACTGACGTAGAAGGACGGCGTGCGTTCGTCATGGAAGGGGCAGCACGCGGCGTACTCGCGACCCTTCTTCTTCAGCGGCACACGCTCGTTGATGACCTCGACGATGTCCGTGCGGGACATCAGCTCGTCAATGAAATTCTGGGGGATGCGCCCGGCCATGGCCCAGGCCTCGCGGCGCGGGTGCCTAGCCGGTCAGCCGCGCCTTGACGCGACCGGAGACCGCACCCATGTCGGCCCGCCCCTGAAGCTTCGGCTTCAGTTCACCCATGACCTTGCCCATGTCCGCCATGCTGGTGGCGCCGGTGGCCGCGATGGCCTCCTCGACATGCTGGTCGATCTCGGCATCGCCGAGCTGGGCGGGCAGATAGCCCTCGATGATGGCCAGTTCCTCGCGCTCGCGATCGGCGAGGTCGATGCGCCCGGCCTCGTCATACTGGGTCAGTGACTCGCGGCGCTGCTTGGCCATCTTGTCCAGCAGGGCCAGGGCGGTGGCGTCGTCCAGCTCCGTTCGCTGGTCGACCTCGGCCTGCTGGAAGCCGGCACTGATCAGGCGCAGGGTGGTCAGGAGTTCCTTGTCCTTGGCGCGCATGGCCGACTTGATGTCGGCCTGGAGGCGCTCTTTCAACGAATCGGCCATGCCCTGCCTCCTCTGTCAGTGTCGGATCAATACATACGCTTGCGGCGCTGCTGCTCGCGGGAGAGCTTCTTCTGGTAGCGCTTCACCGCTGCGGCCGCCTTGCGCTTGCGCTCGGCCGTGGGCTTTTCGTAATACTCACGGCGGCGCACCTCGGAGAGCACGCCGGCCTTCTCGCAGGCGCGCTTGAACCGGCGCAGGGCCACATCGAACGGCTCGTTTTCCTTGACTCGTACTTCAGGCATGTAAAAAACCTCAAACTGGGGGTCTGACCACTGGTGAACGCGCCATTCTAAGCGCAGCGCACCGGGTTTGCCAAGTCCCGCTCAGGCCGCCCTGCTTCCGCCCCGGGCCATGCCGACGAGGAACAGGGCAATCACCCCGAACCAGAGCAGGAACCACGCATTCAGTCCGCCGATAATGAGTGCCATGCCTACGGCCCCGGCGGCGCTCACATAATAGGTGAGTGGCAGCAGAACCTGCCGGATCAGGTCGCCTTCGCGGCCGGCCAGGCCCACGGTCGCTGCGGCGGCCACCACGTTGTGCACGCAGATCATGTTCCCGGCGGCGCCACCCACCGCCTGCAGCGCGACCACCAGCGACGCGCCCCGGGCGTCCAGATCGATACCCACCGCAGTGGCGAACTGGAACAGCGCGAACATCATGTTGCTGATGGTGTTCGACCCGGCCACGAAGGCGCCCATCGCCCCCACCAGCGGCGAGAACAGCGGCCAGAACTCCCCGGTGACCGCCGACACCCCCGCCGCCAGCACCAGCGGCATGGACTCGTACCCGGCCGCTCCGGCACCGGAGTTGATGAAGACCTGGACCATCGGCACCGCGAAGACCAGCGCCGCGCTGGCCGCCAGCAGGGTTCGTCCCGATTGCCCCCAGGCGCGCCGGTAGGCCCCCGGCTCCCGGTACATGTGGTGGAACAGGTAGGTCAGCAGCGACACCACCAGCAGCACGAAACCGGGCAGATAGAGCGGCTGGGATGCGGTGTCGATCCCGGTGCCGAGAATGTTCTCCCACGCCAGGGTCACCCCGGGGTGCTTGAGCAGTTCCACCAACCAATCAACGCTGCGCGTCAGCACCAGCAGAACGGCGACGACGACATAGGGGACCCAGGCCCGCACCATGCCGATGGGGGCACCGCGGTGAGCGGGGTCACCGATATCCTGCATCGGGCTCAGCCAGCGGTCTTCCCAGCGCTCGCGGGGTTCGAAGTCGAAGGTCTCGCGCGGCACGAGGAAGCCGGCCCGAGCCGCAGGAACCACGATTACCAGCCCGACCAGACCACCGATGAGCGCCGGGAATTCCGGCCCCAGCCACCATGCCACGGCAAGATACGGGCCGGTGAAGGCCACCCCGGCGAACAGGGCGAACGGCCACGCCTTCAACCCCTCCCTGAACGAACGTGCCGCGCCATAGAAACGGGTGAGCATCGCCACCATCAGCAGCGGGATCAGCACACCCACCAGGGTATGGATCAGCGCCACCCGTGCGCCGATCAGGGACAGGTATTCCCGGTACGGCATATCGATGTGGGCCAGTACCAGTTCCTGCTGCGCCAGGCCGGAGTTCACCCCCAGCAGGATCGGCGTCCCCACCGCGCCGAAGGAAACGGCGGTGGACTGGATGATCAGCGCCGAGGTCACCGCGGCCATGGCCGGGAAACCGATGGCCACCAGCAGCGGCGCGGCGATGGCCGCCGTGGTACCGAAGCCCGAGGCCCCCTCGATGAGCGCCCCGAACAGCCAGGCGACAATGATCGCCTGGACTCGCCGGTCCGGTGAAATCCCGGTGAAGCCATGGCGGATGGTCTGGATGGCACCGCTCTCGCGCAAGGTGTAGAGCAGCAGGATGGCACCGAAGACGATGAAGAGGATGTTGGCCGCTGTCACCAGTCCATGGATACTGGCCGCACCGATCACCTTCCATTCGGTGCCCCAGAAGACCACCGCCACGGCCACGGTCACGATATAGGCCACCGGCATGGCCCGGCGTGCGGGCCAGCGCAGGATCACCAGCAACAGGAAGACCGTCAGGACCGGCAGCAGTGCCAGCAGCGAGAGCAGGCCCAGAGACATCGCGTTTCTCCTCGTCGGACTGGCCCCCCCGGGACGGATGTCGCGGGCCGGGCGCTCACTGTAAACTAGGTGACTTTCCGGCTGACAACAACCCGAGGGGTGTATTCATGCTCTACGCCATCCGCAGCTTCGACGTCGAGGACAGTCTGGCCGCCCGCCAGTCGGCGCGCCCCGATCACATCGCCCGTCTGGAGCAGCTCAAGGCCGAGGGGCGTCTGGTCCTCGCCGGGCCCCTGCCGGCCATCGACAGTAACGAGCCGGGCCCGGCGGGGTTCGACGGCAGCCTGGTGGTCGCGGAGTTCGATTCACTGGAAGATGCGCGCGCCTGGGCCGAAGCCGACCCCTATCGGGCCGCAGGCGCCTATGAGCGTGTCGAGGTCCATCCCTTCAAACGTGTCATGCCCTGAGGTCGACGCGCGATCAGTTCAGGCGGTCCAGCCGCAGACGGTGGCGCGGGTCGAACAGCCGCCGCGAGCCGAGGGAGACGGCGGCCATCGATCCGAAACCGGCGCCCGCGCTGACCAGAAACATCACCATGATCTGGTACTTGACCGCCTCGATGGGGGCCACCCCGGCGAGGATCTGACCGGTCATCATGCCCGGCAGACTGACGATGCCGGCGGTGGCCATGCCGTTGATGGTGGGGATCATCCCGACCCGCATGGCGTCGATGCGAATGGCGGAGAACGCCTCGGTCCACGGCTGGCCGAGCATCAGCCGCTGCTCGATGACCGGACGCCGCTCGGTGGCGCTGGTGGTCAGCCGTTCCAGGGAAATGGCGACGCCGTTCATGGTGTTCCCGAGGACCATGCCCAGCAGCGGAATGGCGTACTGCGGCTGATGCCACGGCTCCGGACTGATGATCACCATCAGGGCGATGAAGGTGATGGTAAAGGCGGAGACGAACATCGAGGCGGTGCCGAGACCGAAGCCCCAGATCCCGCGAAAGCGGTGCTTCTGCCGCGCCATTGCCTCACGCCCGGCCACCAGCAGCATGAACAGGGCCACCGGCAGCAACCACAGCGGCTGGGTGGTGGCGAACAGCGCCTCCAGCACCAGTCCCACCAGCAGAAGCTGGATGATGGTACGGGCGGCGGCGACCAGAAACTGGCGGCCGATGCCGAGACTGGAGAGGACCGACAGCCCGGCCAGCAACAGAATCAGGCCGGCGGCAATGCCGAGATCCCCGGGTTCAAGGCGGACCAGCTCCATCAGGCACCCCCTCCGCCGGACCCGGCGGCTTTTCGCTCCACCCGGTCCGATGGTTCCTCCGCCACCGGTTCGCCACAGCGCTCACCGAGCCGCCCGATGTGGACTCGGTAGCTGCATTCGGCGACCCGGTTCAACTGGGCCTCGTCGTGGGAGACCCAGAGCACGGCGGCGCCGCTGGCGGCCCGGTATTCGGCCACCATGTCCTCGACCCGCTGCTCGCTGCCGCTGTCGAGATTGGATGTCGGCTCGTCCAGCAGCAGCACCTCGGGGCGCATCACCATCACCCGCAGCAGGGCCAGACGCTGGCGCTCACCGGTCGAGAGCCGCGCCACTTCACGTTCCGCGGTACTGGTCGGGAGGCCGACCCGCTCCAGCCATTCCTGTGGCAGGCCCTGGGCGAAATGGTCGTCCACCCTCGTAGCCCACCACTGCGGCTCGGCAGGGAGCAGGGCCACGCGACAGCGCCATTGCGGCGCGGGCCACTCCGTCCGATCCCGGCCGTCGAGCCGCACCCGACCCTCGCTGGGCTCGAGATCGGCGATGGCCCGAAGGATCTGACTCTTGCCGGAGCCGGAATGGCCGGCCAGACCCGTGCACCGACCCGCTCCCACCTCCAGGCCCACGGGCCCGAAGCCGGTACCGGAAAGGCCCTCCACCGCGAGTGTCGCCATCACACCGTCTCCATCAGCACTGCGGACCAGTCCAGTTCGCCCCGGATCAGGGCGCCCTTGCGGGCCCGGCTCAGCTGTTTGATTGCCCGCTCCAGGCGCAATGCGTCTCCGTGGCCGCCCACCTGCCGGGTCCAGAGCAACCGACGCGGGCCACCCCCCATGCGCACCGCGCGGGCGCCACGGCCACTGGCGTGGGCGGCGTAGCGAGCGTCGACATCGGTGGCGATCCCGGTATACCAGGCGCCGTTGGCCATCTCGAGGATGTAGACCGACCAGGGCGAGGCGGCAGCGGCTGTCATGGCACCATTGTACGGAGCGTTCCCGGGGACCGCCAGCCGAGCCGCCACCCGTCCGCACGGCCCGGGGGCCACCCCGGAACCGACGGGTCACGTCCCGGACTGGTCATGCCGCTCCGGAACCGGCCGCCCGGCGGCGTAATCGGCCCGCAGCTTTCGCACCAGCCCGGCCAGCAGGATCAGGGCGACCAGGTTCGGCAGCGCCATCAGGATGTTGGCGATGTCGGCGAAGTCCCAGACCATCCCCAGCGGGATGGTCGCCCCGACCACGATCAGGGCAACAAAGACCAGTCGGTAGGGCAGCACGGCTTTCTCCCCGAACAGGAAATAGGCCGAGCGATCGCCGTAGTACGACCAGGCCAGCATGGTGGAGAAGGCGAACAGCATCAGCCCCACGGCCACCACCCCGGCGCCGAACTGGCCCAGCGTCACGCTGAATGCACTCGCCGTCAGCGCCGCGCCGACCACGTCGTCCGGGCGATCCAGATGGACACCGGTGACGACGATGGCGAGCCCGGTCAGGGTGCAGACCACGATGGTGTCGATGAACGGTTCCAGCATCGCCACCGAGCCCTCCCGGGGAGCGGCGCCGTTGCGGGCCGCCGCGTGGGCGATGGCCGAGGCGCCCAGCCCCGCCTCGTTGGAGAACATGCCGCGCGCGACACCGTACTGGATGGCCGCGCCGATGGCGCCGCCACCGGCCGCCCACGGGTTCAGCGCCAGGTTGAAGATGGTCGCCAGGGCCGCCGGGATCGCGTCGATGTGGGCGATGAGCACCGCGAAGGCGCCCACCATGTAGATCACCACCATGATGGGCGCAATGGTCGCGGCGATCCGGGCGATGCGGCGCACGCCGCCGATGATCACCAGGGCCACCAGGGCCGCCATCAGCAGCCCGATGCCCAGGGCCATCCAGCCCATGGTCCGCTCGTCGCCGCGCAGCTCCGGCACCAGGAAGGTCAGCCCGTCGACCACCGAATTGGCCTGCACCATGTTGCCGATCCCGAAGGAGGCGATCAGGGCGAAGGCGGCGAAGAGCACCGCCATCTTCTTCATGTTCAGGCCGTGGAGCAGGGTGAACATCGGCCCGCCGGCCACGGTGCCGTCCTCCGCGACCTCGCGAAAGCGCACCGACAGCGTGGTCTCGGCGAACTTCGTCGCCATGCCGAAGAAGGCGGTCACCCACATCCAGAACAAGGCCCCGGGGCCGCCCAGCGCGATGGCGGTGGCCACCCCGGCGATGTTGCCGGTCCCGATGGTGCCGGACAGGGCCATCGACAGCGCCTGGAACGGGTGGATCTCGCCGTCGCCGGTGCTCCTGCCGAACAGCACCCGCCAGCCGGATCGGAACGCGACGATCTGCACCAGTCCGAGGCGCACCGTCAGGTACAGGCCGGTCCCCAGCAGCAGGACGATGGTGATCGGGCTCCCCCAGAGGAGCGCGGAAGTGGAAGACAGAACGCTGGCCAGGGCTTCGAGCATGAGTGGTTTTCCTTCTGGTTGTATCGTGCGCGGGACCGTCTCATCGCCCCTTCATTCTTCCCACCCTCGGGCGTTCTGGCAAGGGCGCCGGGCGCCCCCTGCTCATCCCCCGGCACAACCGATATACTGTCGCCACAACGGACCCCCTGATACCCGGCAGGAGAAGGCATGACCACATCCGCGCCCATGCGCTGGGAACAACTCCTCGGCAACGACCGCCTCGGCCGCGAGGAGGGTCGCAGCGAGACCCGCCATCGCACCGATTTCCAGCGCGACTTCGACCGCATCGTCTTCTCCTCCGCCTTCCGCCGCCTGCAGGACAAGACCCAGGTCTTCCCGCTGGCCGAGAGCGACTACGTCCGCACCCGCCTGACCCACAGTCTGGAGGTCTCCTGCGTCGGCCGTTCACTGGGCACCCGGGTCGGCGAGCACATCGTCGAGCGCGAGGGTTTTACCGCCATCAGCCCGGCCGACATCGGCGCCATCGTCGCCGCCGCCTGCCTCGCCCACGACATCGGCAACCCACCCTTCGGCCACTCCGGCGAGGACGCCATCCGCCACTGGATCACCAGCAGCGACGTGGCCGCCCGCGCGCTGGCCGACTGCACCCCGACCCAGCGCACCGAATTCGAGCAGTTCGAGGGCAACGCCCAGGGCTTCCGCGTGGTGACGCGGCTGCAGAACCCGGACAACGACGGCGGCCTGCAACTGACCCACGCCACCCTCGGCGCCGCGCTGAAGTACCCCTGCCCGGCCGGCGCCATCGACCGCGAATACGGGGTCAGCCGCAAGAAATACGGCTATTTCACCGCCGAAGCCGACCAGTTCGCCGCCGTTGCCCGCGCCAACGGCCTCATCGAGAACGCCCCCGGGGTCTTCTGCCGCCATCCGCTGGCCTTCGTCATGGAGGCGGCCGACAACATCGCCTACCAGATCGTCGACTTCGAGGACGCCTTCCGCATCGGCATCCTCGATTACCCCACCGTCCACGACCACTTCCGCGCCCTGCTCAAGCCGGACGAGCAGACAGTGGTGGAACAGCGGCTGGAACGGCTGCGCGACGACAAGGAGAAGGTGGAATACCTGCGCGCCCGGGCCATCAACGACCTGGTGGACGCCGCCGCCGAGGCGTTCATGGCGAACGAGGCCGACATCCTCGCGGGGCGCTTCGAACGGGAACTCACCGACGTCCTGCCGCAGGCGCCGGCGCTGGAGGCCATCGCCGGGATCTCGCAGCGGCGGATCTACGACCATGGCGAGGTGCAGGAGGTCTGCGCCGCCGGCTACAGCGTCATCGGCGGTCTGCTGGAACGGTACTACGAGGCCGCCAGCGAGACCGCCCGGGCCGAACGGGAGGGGCGCAAGCCGTCACGCCAGGCCCGCACCGTGGCTCAGCTGCTGCCCGAACAGTTCCTCTACCGGCGCGACCCCGCAACCGGCGAGATGGCGCGGATCACCGAGCCCTACCCACTGCTGCTCAACCTCACCGACTTCATCGCCGGCATGACCGACGGCTACGCCGTGACCCTCTACAAGAAGCTCACCGGCATGGCCCTGCCGAACCACACCTAGCCGGGGACAGGCCCGACACGGCCTGTCCCCTCTCAAGCCCCCAGGGCGGTGGCGATGTCGGGGGTCCAGCCGACGGTGACGTCGCCGTCACGCTCGATGACCGGGCGCTTGATCAGGGCCGGATGCTCGCCCATCAGGGCGATGGCCGTCTCCGCGTCGAGGGACTGGCGCTGCTCTTCCGGCAGCCGGCGCCAGGTGGTGCCGCGCCGATTCACCAGCGCCTCCCAGCCGAGCGCCTCGACCCAGCGGCGCAGTTGTGCCTCGTCGACACCATCCTTGCGGAAGTCGTGGAAACGGTGCTCGACCCCGGCGGCATCCAGGGCCTTGCGAGCCTTGCGCACGGTGTCGCAGTTGGGGATCCCGTAGAGCACGATTTCGGTCATGGTCATGACTCTCCGAGGACAGGCCACGTCGGGCCTGTCCCCTCTATGCCGCAGAGATGACGCTCTTCTCCACTGCGGATGGCAGTTCGACTTCGACAAACAGCGCCTTGGGATAGAGGTAATCCTCGCCGGACTCGTCCTTGACCCGCAGCTGGCCCAGCCGCTCAGCCTCGCCGTCGGGCAATACTTCGTAAAGTTTGCGCCGCTCCAGCGAGGCGGGGTAGTCGCTGTTGTCGACACAGATGACAAATTGGCGGCTCATTCAGCCCTCCAGGATCCGTTTGATTTTCATCTCTTTGCGACCAACGCCGGTGGCCTCGCACCAGTGTAGCTCCGCCCAGCGCTCGGTTCCATCATCGAACCGGACCACGGCAAAGCCCTTGCGCTTGCGCCAGCGACCCGGACCATACACCCGGCGCAGGCGATTCAATTCGCGAATGGAGCGGCCGGTGGCAAAGGTTGTCGCGCCCGCGATCGGGCCGATGATCTGAAAGTCCATTTTCGTTCCTGCATGTCTCCTGCGAGACAGGCCGCGCCGGGACGGCTCCCGCTGTGGCTATGGGGCCTCTTCGACCGGCCTAGGGACAGGCCGCGTCGGGCCGGTCCCCGAGGCTGTGCCCAGGCCGGCTTCGAGCCAATGGCACCAGGCGCGGATGGTCTCGGGGTCGAGCGCCGGGGCGTGGTCGGCGGCGGCGATCAGAGCGGCCTGATAGCGGTCGTCGGCAGTGCTGGGTTCGCGATGGTCGAGGTGGTCGTGGTCGGCAAGCCACTGCTCCAGCTCGTCGATCTTGTTGGCGCGGAAGCCGGAGACGGCCTTGTTGCGCAGGGCATCGACCACGGCGGCGGCATCGCCGCCATGCTCGTCGACCAGCGCGGCGACGCGGTCGAAGAAGGTGTCGGAGACGATCCCGGCCTCGTGGACGAGGTGGAGATCGGCGCGGGTCAGGGGGCGACCGCGCCCCCGGCACCAGGCGCGCAGCCAGGCGCGGGCCACCGCGAAGCGCGGGGTCGGTGACAGCCGTTCGGCCTCCGGAAACCACTCACCGACCGGACCGGCCAGCCGGGCCTCGAGTTCGCCGAGGCGGGAGGCGCCGAGGGCGGTGGCGCGCTGGACGGTATCCAGATCGTCGCGCAGCAGGTGGAAGACGGGGATGGCCTCGGCGGGTTGCCACGGGTCGATGGCCGGCACGCCGAGGCGCTCGGCATAGGCCTCCGGAGTCTCGTCGGCGGTCGGCGCCGGCACCGGGGTCGGCTCCGGGGCGCTCAGCGCCTCGGCGGGGACAGCGGCCGCCCGACCGCGCACGGCGGCCAGGTCGATGACCGCCACCGCCGGCTCGGCCGCCCGCCACAGTGCGATGTCGCCGGGCTGGGCGGTGAGATAGAAGACCTGGCGCCCCTCCTCCCGCGCCAGCAGCGCGAGGCTGTCGGCCACGGCGCGGAAACGCTCCGGGTCAGTGGTGGTCAGTGCCTCGTCCAGGAAGAAGGGCAGCGGCTCGCGCCCCGCCTCGCTTTCCAGCGCGAAGGCGATGCGCAGCGCCAGCACCATCTGCATGCGAGTGCCGGTGGAGAGCCGCGCCGGTTCGCGCCACTGGCCGGTGCCATGTTCCAGGGCGCTCAACCGGCCCGTGTCGGGATCCAGCCGCAGGCCGTAACCACCCCGGGTGAAACGGCCGAGCCACTCGTCGGCGCGACGCAGGGTGGCCGGCTGATGGCGGTGGGTCTGCTCCGCCTGGACGCTCTCCACCAGCCACTGGCCGGCGCCCTTCAGCACCGCCTCGCGGCGGGCCTCGCCCAGAGCATCGCGCGCTTTCTGGACGTCGCGGCGCGCCGCTTCCAGCGGGCGCTGGCGGCGAGCCTGCTCCAGTTCGGCGCGGATCCGGGTCACCTCCTCCTGATGGCGATCGTATTCCGCGGCGATCCCCTGCTGGTCAACCAGCGTCTGCTCCAGCCGCCCCTCGTCGCCGGCTTCGGCCAACCCCCGCCAGTCCGGATCGTCGGCCAGTTGCGGTCGCAGCTGCTCCACCTGGCGTTGCTGGAGGTCGCGTTCCTGGATGGCCTCGCGCCACGCCTCGAACCGTTCCAGCCTGCGCTCCAGTTCGGCGCGCTCACCATCCGGAAGGCCGGCCTGTTCATAGATTGCGGCGATGGCCGCATCCCTCGCCGCCGCGGTCTCGCCGTGCTGTTCGGCCAGATGCTGCTGTTCAACGGCACGCTGTTCGGCCTGATGGTAACGTTCGGCGCGCTCGCGCAGCCGTTTCAGCGCGGCACGCAGGGTAGCGGTGTCGGCCCGAACCGCCGGTGATGCACCGTTTCCGTCGACGGACGGTGCCGGCCAGTGGTCCAGATCGCCCACCAGCGCGGTCGCCACAGCGTCGGCCCGCTGTTGCAGGCGACTCCGTTCCGCTTCGGCCTCGGCCACCTCGGCCGCCGCCCTGTCATGCGCCGCCGCCCGTTGCAGCCAGCGTCCCAGACTTGCCGGCTGCCGGCGCGGGTCGAAACCGACCTCGGGGATCCAGCCGGCCAGCTCCGCCTCGGCCGCCTCCTCCTCCATCTGGTGGCGCCGCCGTTCCTCTTCCAGGCGCTGACGCTGCGCCTCCGACTCCTCGGCCCGGCGGGCGCGAGCAAGGCGGCTCTCCAGGCGACGTCGGCAGGAAGCCACGGCGTCACGCTCCCATGTCTCGGGGGCCTCGAGGCCATTGGCGCAATGGCTCCGTCGATAGTACTGTTCCAGTTCACGGCGCGCGGCGGCGGCCCGACGAGCTCCCAGCGCGGCGAGAAGGGACGGCCAGGCGGCCAGTCCGGCGCCACTCACAGCCAGGGCGGCGAAGCCGAGGGCGAATGGTGACGGGCCACCCACGGCCAGCAGTCCGGCCACGGCGACACCCACCAGAGCCGAGCCGATCGACACCGGCCAACGACCGCCAACCGGCTGCACCGCCTGCTCCAGCCACCGACCGAGGTCGCCGATCGCCTCTTCCAGTCGCTCAGGGTCATCCTGAGAGGCGGGACCGATCCGGCCCTCCAGGGCAAGTTCCAGGGCGGCGCGCCGGTTGCTCGCACCACGCAGCTCTTCCAGCGCCTCCTCCACCCTGGCGACACTGGCGGGGTCGAGTCGTGGTGACGGTTCGCCGCTGCCACCCAGAGTCTCGGCAGCCTCCCGCGCCCGGGCGCGAGCCTCGACAAGCCGTGCCTCGCTCGTCTCGAGCTGCTCGCGCAGTCGCTCCAGCTCGTGCAGCCGTTCGTCCATGGCTTCCAGTGCGGCGCCATCCGGCGGGATGGTCAGGCCCGTGGCGCGCTGTTCTTCCCGCGCCGCCGCCTCGGCCCGCGCACAATCGGCGCGACGCTGTTCCGCCTCCGCCCGCTGCCGGAGTTCGGCGTCGATGCGGCGGGTCTCGTCGCCCTTGAGTCGAGCCATGCCGTCGGGGAAATCGGCAACGGCACTCTCGGCGGCAGCCAGGGCGTTGACCGACCGCGCCAGCTCCAGCGCCTTCTCCAGTCGCGGTAGCCGCTGGCGGGTGGCCCTGGCCGCCGCCAGTTCTCCTTCCAGTTCCGCCAGAGTGTTCTCCGACTCCCGCAGACGGCGCTGTTCCGCACGGGCCGCCTCCAGCTCGCGTTCGGCATCGCGCAGAACCCTGGCCTCCTCGCGGCCCAGAGTGCTCTTGCGGTGGAACGGGCCGCCCTCGGTGCTCAGTGCCGGCAGATCGAAGCCGCCCGCCAGCTGACGGCGCAGGACGCTCTCGATATGGGCCTCGGTCTCGGCCCGATCCACCGCGCCGAGAGTCTCGGCGCCGAGGGTGTAGCACGGCAGCAGATGGGGCTCCGGCAGGCTCGGCGGTGGTTTCGGACGACCGTGATGCTGCCACGTGGTTTCGCGCCCCATGCGTTCGACCATCCATTCTTCGCCATCGGCGTCGTTCCAGCGCGCTGCCAGATGAAGGGCGGTACCACCGGGTCCGGCACGGTCGTCCAGCAGGGCAAGGACCGCGCGCACCAGACTGCTCTTGCCGCCGGCGTTGGGACCGATCACCAGGTTGATGCCGTCGGCCAGTTCGTCCACGGCAAAGGGACGATCGATGCCCGGCAACCGCCGGATGTCCAGCTCCCTCAGCCTCACGACGCCTCCCGCTGACGCAGCAGTTCGTCCAGCGCCCTCAGGCCCGCTTCGCGCGCGGCGGCAAGCAGTTCTTCATCATCGGGTTCGTCCTCGTCGAGTCCGGCGAACTCGCGCGCCTGCCATTGCGGCCGCAACTCTTCCCGCGCCTCCGCCAGCAGGGCCTGGCGCTCGAGGGTGTCGGGTCCCTCCAGGATGCGCAGTCGCGCGGCCAGCAGCGCCACCGGATCGCCGCCGTCGGCCAGTTCGTCGAGATCCAGAGCCGGCCGCGCCGCCATGCGCCAGGCCTCGATGAAATACTCGCAACCATCGCGCTCGCGACGGTATCCGGTCAGGTCGCCGCTCTCCAGCTCGGCCTGAATGGCGGCAGCATGGGCCGTGCGACCGGTGAACCAGAGCCGGCACCCCACCGCCCGGGGCAATGGCCCCGCCGCCGCCAACTCATCGTGCAGCCGATCGAGCGCGGTGGTCAGCGCGCTGGGCACCGCCTCGGGGTCGGCGAGTTCAGTGAGGTCCACGGTTACCGCCTCCCAGCGCAGCGGCGCGATGGGCAGGTGGCGAAAGCCGACCGTCCCTTCGGCGGCGACCTCCACCATCCACGGGCCGTGGGGGCCGGGCTCGCCCGGATCGAGCCCCATGAGCGAGCCGAGATAGCCGCCGCGTCCCGTGGTCGTCAGGTCGTCGGGGCGATGGATGTGACCGAGCAGCCAGGCGTTCACCGGCGCATCGGCCAGAGCGCGCCCGGAGACCGGGGCGTAGTGGCTGTTCGACTGGTCGCGGTCGCAGTGGAGCAGGCCGAGATGGGGGCAGCCCGGCGGCGCCTTCCCGGGCCCCGTGGCCAGTGGGCTCTCCGGCCAGGTCGGTTGGGGGAAGGACCAGCCGCTGACCGTGAGGTCGGCGATCGCGACCGTCTCCCACTCGCCGCCACGGCCGATCAGGGTGAAAGCGGGGATGGCGTCGGCCAGCCGCGGCAGCACGGTGGTGTCGTGGTTGCCGGCGACGCCGAACACCGGGATCCCGGCCTCGTCCAGGCGGCGCACGGCACGTTCCAGATCGCCCAGCGCCTCGTACAGGTCATCCTCCTGCTCCACCACGTCGCCGGCCAGCAGCACCGCCGCGACCGCCTCCTCGATGGCCCGATCCACCGCTCGCTCGAGTGCCACCGTCGGTGTAAGTCCTTGCTCACGCAGCTGGGGCGGCAACCGCGAAGGCTGCCGCCCCAGATGGATGTCGCCGATGGCGAGGAGCCGGGTCATCGGTACGGCTGCGCCTCAGCCCGGTGGCCAGGTGAACCGCCGCCCCGCCAGCAGGTGCAGATGGACGTGGAAGACCGTCTGGCCGCCGTCGGCATTGGCGTTCCAGTTCAGCCGGTAACCGGCGTCGGCGAAGCCGAACTCCTTTGCCAGATGCTGAGCGGTGAGCACCAGCCGGCCGATGAGCGGGGCGTCCTCGGTGGCAAAGTCGTTGAGGGTGCCGACATGGCGCTTCGGGATGATCAGGATGTGGTGCGGCGCCTGCGGCTCCAGGTCCCGGAAGGCCAGGATCTCGTCGTCCTCGTAGACGGTATCCGCCGGGATCTCGCCGGCGACGATGCGACAGAAGATGCAGTCACTCATGCCGGGGCGTCTCCTTACGGGCTCGGGTTGGGGTAACGGGTGTGGATCGCCTCGATGCCCTCGATGACCTCGCTGCTCAGGTTCAGATCGATGCTGGCGATGTTCGCCGCCAGCTGGTCGAGGTTGGTGGCGCCGACGATGTTGCTGGTCAGGAACGGCCGGCTGTTGACGTAGGCCAGCGCCATCTGGGCCGGGTCGAGCTCGTGGGCGTGGGCCAGGGCAACGTACTCCTCGGTGGCCGCCTGAGCCTGCTCGCCGACATAGCGATCGAAGTGCGGGAAGAGCGAGATCCGCGCCCCCGCCGGCCGGGCCCCGTCGATGTACTTGCCGGCGAGCACGCCGAAGCCCAGCGGCGAATAGGCCAGCAGGCCGGTCTGCTCGCGGTGGGCGATCTCGGCGAGGCCGACTTCGAAGGTGCGATTGAGCAGATTGTACGGGTTCTGCACCGAAACCATCCGAGGCAGCCCCAGGCTCTCCGCCAGATGGAGGAAGCGCATCACCCCCCACGGCGTCTCGTTGGAGAGGCCGACGTGGCGGATCTTCCCGGCGTCGACCGCCTCCTTCAGCGCCGTGAGGGTCTCTTCCATCGGCGTCAGGTCATCGGGATCGTCCTGTACGGTGTAACCCAGACGACCGAAGTAGTTGCTCGGCCGCTCCGGCCAGTGCAGCTGATAGAGATCGACGTAGTCGGTCTGCAGCCGCTTGAGCGAGCCGTCGATGGCGGCGTGGATGGTCTCGCGGTTGTAGCGGGTGTGGCCGCCCCGGATATGGTCCGGCCCGGGACCGGCGATCTTGGTGGCGAGCACCAGATCGTCCCGCTTGCCGCGCTGCGCCAGCCAGTTCCCGATGTACTGCTCGGTGAGGGTAAAGGTCTCGGGGCTCGGCGGTACCGCATAGAGCTCGGCGGTGTCGATGAAGTTGATGCCCTGGTCCATGGCGAAGTCGAGCTGGGCATGGGCCTCGGCCTCGGTGTTCTGCTCGCCCCAGGTCATCGTGCCGAGACAGATGGTGCTGACCTCCAGCTCTGTCCGACCCAGTCGTCTGTATTCCATCTCGCCTCCTCTTTCACGGGGTTTCAGCCATCCACCGACCAGCGGCTGGTTTCTCGGGTGGCCTCTACATGGCTTACACTACGCCATCGATCGATTTGGAGAAAGTCTCGTGCCTCAGCCGCCGACCCCCATCGGATTCATCAGCCTCGGCTGCCCCAAGGCGACCGTGGATTCCGAGCGGATCCTGTCACAGCTGCGCGCCGAGGGGTACGCCATCACCCCGCGTTACGACGAGGCCGAACTGGTCATCGTCAACACCTGCGGGTTCATCGACGACGCCGTGGCCGAGTCGCTGGAGGCCATCGGCGAGGCGCTGGACGAGAACGGGCGGGTCATCGTTACCGGCTGCCTCGGGGCGCGGGAAGCGGTGATCCGCGAGGCCCATCCGAAGGTTCTGGCGATCACCGGTCCCGATTCCGCCGACGCGGTGCTGGCGGTCGTCCACGAGCATCTGCCGCCGGCCCACGACCCGTTCACCGATCTGCTGCCGCCGGGCGGTGTGAAGCTGACCCCGCGCCACACCGCCTGGCTGAAGATCAGCGAGGGCTGCAACCACCGCTGCACCTTCTGCGTCATCCCGCAACTGCGCGGCGATCTGGACAGCCGCTCGCCGGGGGAGGTGCTCGGCGAGGCGGAGGCACTGGTCGATGCCGGGGTCCGCGAGCTGGCGGTGGTCGCCCAGGACACCTCCGCCTACGGGGTCGATGTGCGCTACCGCACCGACTTCTGGGGTGGACGGCCAGTGAAGACACGGATCACGGAGCTGGCGCGGGAGCTGGGCGACATCGCCCCGTGGCTGCGTCTGCACTACATCTACCCCTACCCCCACGTGGACGAGCTGGTGGAACTGATGGCCGAGGAACGCATCCTGCCCTACCTGGACATTCCCCTCCAGCACGCCAGTCCCTCGGTCCTCAAGGCGATGAAGCGGCCCGCCAGCGCCGAGAACGCCCTGGCGCGGATCCGGCGTTGGCGCGAGACCTGCCCGGACCTCACCCTGCGCTCCACTTTCATCGTCGGCTTCCCGGGCGAGACCGAGGCCGATTTCGAACAACTGCTGGAATTCGTCGCCGCCGCCGAGGTCGACCGCGCCGGGGCCTTTGCCTATTCGCCGGTGGCGGGGGCCCCCGCCAAACAACTTCCCGCCCCCGTCCCGAACGCAGTCAAGGCGGAACGGCTGGAGCGTCTGATGGCGCTCCAGGCCGGGATCAGCGCCGCGCGGCTGGCCCGGCGCATCGGCCGCACCGAGGTGGTTCTGGTCGACTCCGTCGACGAGGACGGTACGGTCTACGCCCGCTCCGCCGCCGAGGCGCCAGAAGTGGACGGCCACATCGCCATCGACGACATCGACCCGGACGACATCGCTCCGGGCGACTTCATCGAGGCCACCATCACCGGTGCCGACGAACACGACCTGACCGCACAACTCGCCGACTGAATCCACCCCGACCGTCTGAACCGACAGGAGAGACCATGCAACTGGGAGCCCATGTTTCCGCCGCCGGCGGCTCGGACCAGGCCCCACCCCGGGGCCACGCCATCGGTGCGGACTGCATCCAGATCTTCACCCGCAACCAGCGTCAGTGGCAGGCCAAGCCGGTGACCGACGACGAAGCCGAGCGCTTTCGCTCGGAGCGTGAGAAGGCGGGCCTGCGCACGGTGATGAGCCACGCCTCCTATCTGCTCAATTTCGCTACACCGGACCCCGCCAAGCGCGAGAAGACACTGACCGCCATGGGCGACGAGATCACCCGCTGCCACCAGCTCGGCGTCGACTACCTGAACTTTCACCCGGGAGCCCACACCGGTTCCGGCGAGGCGACCGGGATCGCGACCATCGCCGAGTGCCTCAACCAGCTCTGCAACGAGCACGCCGACAAGACGGATGTTCTGCTGGTACTGGAGAATGTGGCCGGCCAGGGGAGCACTCTGGGGCGAACCTTCGAGGAGCTGGCGGCCATCATCGAGAAACTGGAGCAGCCGGAACGGTTCGGCATCTGCATCGACACCGCCCACGCCTTCGCCGCCGGCTACGCCCTGCACACCGAAGAGGGCTGGGAGGCCATGTGGGAGGCGTTCGAACGCGAACTGGGCATGGAGCGGCTGGTGGCCTTCCACGCCAACGATTCCCGGGCGGAGTTCGAATCGCGCAAGGACCGCCACGCCCTGCTGGGTCGCGGCCACATCGGGCGCGAGGCGTTCCGGCGGCTGGTGACGGACCCGCGCACCCGCGACATCCCGCTCTTCCTGGAGACGCCCGCCGGGGAAGCGGGCTGGGCGAAGGAGATCGCCTGGCTGCGCGCCGTGGCCGCCGGCGAGGACCCGGAACTCCCCGACATCGAGGACGCCGGGATCACTCTCTGAGCGTAGCTACCCCTCCAGTGGCCCGGCCAGCGGCGCACCGGCCATGGTGTCCAGCAGCCAGCCCCGGCGTCCCGGGCCGCTGCTGGATGCCTCGCCCCCGACGGCCCCGGCGGAGAAATGGAGCAGGGTCCGACGCATGCGATTGGCCAGGAACTCGGCCACGGCCCAGTAGAATCGCTTGCCGAACGGGTCGTCGGTCTCGATCTTGGCAACCATCGTGCCCATGGGGATCCCCAGAAGGGTCGTCTTCGCTGCGGCACGCACCGTGGCGGAGGCGGGTCCGTTGTCCAGCAGGCTCAGTTCACCGATGACGTCACCGGGATGGAGCTCCGCCAGCGGCTCCCAGGGGCCCTTTTCCACCATCAATTCTCCGTCCAGAACCACGTACAGGCGCACGCCCACGGCCCCTTTCTCGACCACGACCTGCCCCGCGTCGGCGGTGTAGCGCTGGCCGTTGGCCGTCATCCATTCGATGTCCTCGTCCTCGAGCCAGCCGAGGATATCCAGCATCTTCTGCACGGTACTCTCCGGTCGCCATGTCCGCGCGCCACAGGTCGGCGCGACCACGCGAGCCAATCTACCCGCCCCCCGGAAACCGCTCAACCGGTCGCGCATCAACCGCCCAAGGATTGATCAGTCGTGATCGGCCTTGCCGGGCTGGCGCATCTCGTCCGGGTGGGCCACGCGGATCAGCAGCAGTGCCAGCAGGATGGCCGGCAGACCCATGGCGGCGGCGATCATGAAGAAGGGACTCCAGCCCACCTGCTCGGCCACCACCCCGGTAAAGCCGCCCATGAACTGGCCCGGCAGGGTCATCAGGGAGCTGAACAGGGCGTACTGGGTCGCGGTATAGGCGGTATTGGTCAAGGAAGAGAGGTAGGCGATGAAGACCGAGATGGCCATGCCCCCGGTAATGTTGTCGGCCATGATGGCGGCCACCAGGCCCTCGATCTGGGGCCCGAACCCCGCCAGCCAGGAAAAGGTCAGGTTGGTCAGTGGCGCCATGACCGCCGTGAAGACCAGCATCGGCGCGATGCCGAACCGGGCCACCAGGACGCCGCCGAGCAGCGCCCCGGTCAACGTCATGGCCAGGCCGAAGGCCGCCGCGACGTTGGCGATCTCCCCCTTGGTGAAGCCGAGGTCCAGAAAGAAGGGATTGGCCATCACACCCATGAAGATGTCGCTGATCCGGAAGGTGGCGACGAACAGGATCACCGCCAGGGCGGCCGCGCCGTAGCGCTTGAAGAAGTCGGCGAACGGGCCGATCACGGCGCCGATGAACCAGGCGGTGACATCGCGTCGCAGGCCGACATGGGCGGTGCGCTCCAGATAGGCGGCCACCCGTTCCTCCAGCTGGCG
>JBNJEU010000028.1:12500-21618 GCA_051746205.1 Pseudomonadota bacterium | reverse complement strand
CGAACCCGAACCCGAACCCGAACCCGAACCCGAACCCGAACCCGAACCCGAACCCGAACCCGAACCCGAACCCGAACCCGAACCCGAACCCGAACCCGAGCCCGAGCAAGAGACCGAATCCGCCACGGAGACGGAGGCGACTACCCCGGACGAGGCCGGACCGGGTGGGGGGGACCCAGGGGACTACCAGGACTACTTCACCGAACTACAGGCCTGGCTGGATCGCCACAAGCGGTTCCCGCGCGCCGCGCAGCGGCGGCGGCAGGAGGGGACCGTGCAGATGCGTTTCATCATCAACGCCGATGGCGAGGTTCAGGCGACCGAGATCCTGGAAAGTTCCGGCAGCCGCGCCCTGGACCGCGCCGCCGAGGAGATGGTGCGGCGCGCCGATCCGATGCCGCCGATCCCCGCCGATATGGGCCGGACTCGTCTGGTGGTGGAGGTTCCCGTGGATTTCCGGATCCCCTGAGGCGGCCGGAAGGGGCTCAGAACGGTTTGACCGTCACCAGGATGACGATGGCTGTCAGCAGCAGCACCGGAAACTCGTTCACCCAGCGATAGAAGACGTGACCGTGCTCGATGGCGTCGCGCGCGAAGGCCTGGCGCAGGTGGCCCAGATAGAGATGGTACCCCACCAGCGCGACGACCAGCGCCAGTTTGGCGTGCAGCCAGCCGCCGCCGAATCCCCAGCCCAGCCACAGCCAGATCCCCAGTGCCAGTGCCAGGATCGCCAGCGGCGTTATGAATCGATAGAGCTTGGACTCCATCAGCTTGAGCCGCTCGATCTCCGCCGGTTCGGTGGCCATGGCGTGGTTGACGTAGAGGCGCGGGAGGTAAAAGAGCCCCGCGAACCAGGCCACCACCAGGATGATGTGGAACGCCTTGACCCAGAGCATGTCTCAGGCCCCGGCTGCACGTTCGGTGATTCGCTGAACGCGCTGCTCGACCCGTTCCATGTCGATATCACCGATGGAGTGCTGAACAATCCGGCCGCGTTCGTCGATGATGAAGGTGGTCGGCGTCAGATTGACGTCGCCAAAGGCATGCGCCAGGGACTGGTCGGCATCGTGGACGATGGAGTAGGGCAGCTCGCGGCGCTCCACCAGTCGCTCGACGTCTGCGCGATTGTCGTAATGCATGGCGACCCCGATGAAGCGTACTCCCTCATCCCGGTGGCGCTCATGGAACTCGACGAAGTGCGGCATCTCGCGGATGCAGCTCGGGCAAGTGGTGGCCCAGAAATTCACGATCACCGGATGTCCCCGCAGATCGGCCAGCTCGAAGCGTTCACCATCCAGGGTCTCGAAGGTGACATCCGGCGCGCGGTCGGCCCCCCCTTCGCCGAACCAGAGCCAGCCGGCACCGGAGAGAAGCAGGAGGATGATGATCGTGGTGAGCCACTCTTTCTTGCCCATGGGTGAACCTCGTGGTTGGGGCCGCGTGAATGGGGGGGCATTCCGGGCATGTTAGATCCAAAGTTCGGCGTTGTCTGCCTCTGTCCGAGCCCATATCATGTGGGGATCATTCAGTCGGGAGTCCAAGTCGCATGATCAGGGTCGGTATTGTCGGGGCAACGGGGTACGGCGGGGCCGAGCTGGTCCGGCTGCTCGTCGGCCATCCCGGGGTGGAACTGGCGGTACTGACCTCCCGGTCCGAGGCGGGGCGCGCCATCGACACCATCTATCCACAGCTGCGGGGATACTGCAACGCCGTTCTGGAGGACCCCGAAGCGGCCGACCTGACCGGCTGTGATGTGGTCTTCTTCGCGACCCCCAATGCCACCGCCATGGCCGCGGCGCCGAAGCTGCTGGAGGCCGGGGTGCGCGTCATCGACCTGGCTGCGGACTTCCGGCTGCGCGATGCCGCCGTCTGGCGGGAATGGTATGGTATCGAGCACGGCTGCCCCGACCTTCTGCACGAGGCGGTCTACGGCCTGCCGGAGGTGAATCGCGCGGCCATTGCCGGGGCGCGGCTCGTGGCCAACCCCGGTTGCTACCCGACGGCGGTCCAGCTCGGTCTGATCCCTCTGCTGGAGGCGGGTGCGGTGGCGACCACCGGCCTGGTCGCCGACGCCAAGTCGGGGACCAGTGGCGCCGGGCGCAAGGCGGCCGTGGGCACCCTGTTTGCCGAGGTGGGCGAGAACTTTCAGGCCTATGGCGCCGGTGGTCATCGCCACCTGCCCGAGATCGAGCAGGGTCTGGCGGCCGCGGCGGGCGAGGCGGTGGAACTGACTTTCGTCCCCCATCTGGTGCCGATGGTGCGGGGACTGCACGCCACCCTGTATGCGCGCCTGCGCGAGCCGTTGGCGGAAGAGCGGTTGCGGACGTTGTTCGAGAGCCGCTACGCCGACGAGCCCTTCGTTGACGTGATGCCGGAGGGAGCGCATCCACAGACCCGTTCCGTGCGGGGGGTGAATACCTGCCGCCTGGCCGTTCATCGGCCGGTGGACGGAGACACCGTGGTGGTGCTCTCCGCCATCGACAATCTCGTGAAGGGGGCCGCCGGGCAGGCGGTGCAGAACATGAACATCATGTGTGGATTCAATGAGGACGAGGCCCTGATGGCCCCGAGCGCCACCCCATGAGCCATCGGATCGTCGTTCGGGACATGCCGCCCGGTCGCAGACGACTGCTGCTTGCGGCCATCGTGGTCGGCGTGATCGCCGGCCTCTGGGGCCTGTATGAGCTCGGCCGCTACCAGGCCGGTTACAATCTGATCGAGGTGCGAAGCGAACGCCATCAGCTACGCTCCGAGCGCGACGAGCTTCAGCAGCGAGTACGCCAGCTCCGCGAGGAGAAGGTAGCGCTTGAGCGGGCTCGCGAGATCGAGGCCCAGGCCCACGAGGAGGTGCAATCCGACCTGAAGGTTCTGCAGGACGAGATTCTGGAGCTCAAGGAAGAGCTGGCCTTCTATCGCGGCATCGTTTCGCCCGGTGACATGGCCAGCGGTCTGCGAATCCAGAGCTTCAACGTGAGCAAGAATCCGCGCACCGATGCCTATCGATATCGCGTCGTGTTAACGCAGGTGTTGAAAAATGATAACTTCACCAGCGGGACGGTCGACATGGAGATCGAGGGCATCCGCGAGCGCGGGGGAGAGAAGACGACTCTGAATCTCTCCGACGTTTCGGTGCCTTCGGAGGACCGGATTCATTTTCGTTTCAAGTATTTCCAGGAATTCGAAGGGGATCTGGAACTGCCCGAAGGCTTCGTGCCTTTCCGGGTCAATATCAGTGTCAGTCCCAGCGGGCGGCGGTATGAGCCCATCGAAGAGACATTTGACTGGCCAGTGGGCAGCCTCATCGACATGGGCACCCTCTGAGCAGCATCTCATCAGGCGAGGAGATCTATCCGCATGTTGGCAAAAGGTGGCAAGAAGGCCAAGACATCGGCGCGCATCGAGACTCTCATCGGCCAGCACACCGAGCTGCGCGGGGACGTGGAGTTTACCGGCGGGTTGCATGTGGATGGCACCATCAAGGGCAATGTGATTGCTTCCGAGGGTGGTGGCGCCTCTGTGCTGAGTCTTTCGGAGCGCGGGACCATCGAGGGCGAGGTGCGCGTGCCCAACGTGGTGCTCAATGGCATTGTCAATGGCGATGTCCATGCGCTGGAGCACATCGAGCTCGCCGCACAGGCCCGGGTGAGCGGCAACGTCTATTACAGCCTCATCGAGATGGCCATGGGCGCCGAGGTCAACGGTAATCTGGTCCATTGTGCCGAGGGGAATCAGCCCCGTCTGACCCATGACGAGGAACACACGGTTCAGTCTCCGGGAGCCGTTGGCGACGAGCCCGGTGAGGCGCCTGTGGATGAAACCGGCGAAGCCAAATCTTGACTAAAAGTGTCGGCTAAGAGATAGTGGCCTGCAGACACCGGCATTCGAACAGATGTGGAGGCACCCGATGACCACTGAAAGCCCGCTGATTTTTACCGATAGCGCCGCCAACAAGGTCGGCCAGCTGATTGCCGACGAGGGCAATCCCGAACTCAAGCTTCGCGTCTTCGTGACCGGCGGTGGCTGTTCCGGCTTCCAGTACGGCTTCACCTTTGACGAGAACATCAACGAGGGCGATTCATCGGTGGAGACCGCCGGCGTCACCCTGCTGGTCGATCCGATGAGCTACCAGTACCTGGTTGGTGCCGAGATCGATTACACCGAGGGCCTCGAGGGGGCGCAGTTCGTGATCCGCAATCCCAACGCCACCACCACCTGTGGTTGCGGTTCCTCTTTCTCTGCCTGAACCTCCTCGAACCGGCAGGTTCGTCATCCAACGCCGGCCACGAGCCGGCGTTCGTGTTTCCGGGGGCGTCCTCGCCGGCCTTCTGTTATCCTTCGGCAAAAGCGCGGCGAATGGCCGCCCAGTGCAGCAAGAGGGAGTCGAGCCATGAACGAGTATCTGCCCGGATTGGAAGGCGTTCCCGCCACCCAGTCGAACATCTCCATGATCGACGGTGAGCAGGGGGTGCTGGCCTATCGTGGCTATACCATCGAGGAGCTGTCTCGACACAGTAACTTCGAGGAAACGTCCCTGCTGCTGCTGGATGGCGAACTTCCCGATGCGGAGAAGCTGGCGGTGTTCGACGACCAGTTGCGCCGCAACCGGCGGGTCAAGTACAACATCCGCGAGATGATGAAGCATCTCCCGCCGAGCGGACATCCCATGGACATGCTGCAATCGGCGGTGGCGAGCCTCGGCATGTTCTACGCCGGCAGCGAGTGCCTGACCGGCTCCGATGTCTGCGAAGGACTCGATTACGTCCACGAGATGACGGTCAAGATCCTGGCCCGGATGCCGGTGATTGTGACCATGTGGGAGCACATCCGCAGTGGTTACGACCCGGTCATGCCGCGTACCGATCTCGGTTTTGCCGAGAACTTTCTCTACATGTTCAACGGCGAGGAGCCGGACCCGTTCCTGGCGCGGATTCTGGACGTCTGCCTGATCCTCCATGCCGAACACACCATCAACGCTTCCACCTTTTCGACACTGGTGACCAGTTCCACTCTCGCCAGCCCCTACGGGGTGATGAGCGCATCCATCGGAACGCTGGCCGGTCCGCTGCACGGCGGAGCCAACGAGCGGGTTCTGGACATGCTTGACGACATCGGTGACCCGGGTCGGGCACGGCAGTGGCTGGATCGCAAGCTGGAAAAGAAGGAGAAGATCTGGGGCATGGGGCACCGCGAATACAAGGTGAAGGACCCGCGCGCCAGCATCCTCCAGGAACTCGTCCAGCAGTTGATGGAATACCGGCAGGGGCATGTCAGTGCGCGCATGGAAATCGCCCTGGCGCTGGAGGAGGCGGCCACCGAACGGCTCGGTCCCAAGGGGGTGTACCCCAATGTGGATTACTACTCCGGGATCCTCTACGACATGATGGGCATCCCGGCCGATCAGTTCACCCCGATCTTTGCGGTCTCCCGGACCGCAGGCTGGCTCGCTCACTGGCGCGAACAGCTGGCCGACAATCGGATCTTTCGGCCGACCCAGGTCTACACCGGTGAGCCGTTGCGCGGGTATGTCGCCATCCAGGAGCGCGGCTGACTCACGGGGCGTAGATGCCGCCAAGGATGACCCGGCGGCGGGCCCCCGTGACACCGGGTTCATTGCCCGGGCGCCGGGCCAGCCGTTCCCGTGCCAGCCAGGCGAAGGCGGCGGCCTCGACCCAGTCGGGATCCAGCCCCCGTTCGGCGGTACTGGCGACGCGGATCCCGTCCAGTTCCTCCACCAGCGCACCGACGAGGGCGCGGTTGTGGATGCCTCCCCCGCAGATCAGAAGTTCCGAGGTGCTCGGCGCGTGAGTCCGTACGGCGTCGGCGACGGTGCGTGCGGTCAGGGCGACCAGAGTGGCCTGCACGTCACACGGATCCCATGCCTCCGGTCCGAGCCGATCGAGCCAGGCCGCGTTGAAAGTCTCGCGCCCGGTACTCTTGGGCGGCGCCTGTTTGAAGAAGGGGTCATCCAGTGCCCGCGCCAGCAGTTCCGTCCGGACCCGACCACATTCTGACCATGCCCCATCGAGATCCATCGGTTGGTCGAGGTGGCGTCGGGCCCACTCGTTGAGGAGGATGTTCCCCGGACCGGTGTCAAAGCCGGTTACGGTGGCGTCTCTCGCGGGTGGAAGGATGGTGATGTTGGCCATGCCTCCCAGGTTGAGAACCGCTCTATGGTTCCGGTCGTCGGCAAAACGGGCGGCGTGGAAAGCCGGGACAAGCGGCGCGCCCTGGCCCCCTTCTGCGGTGTCGCGGCGGCGGAAATCGGCCACGACGGGGATCCCGGTTGCGGCGGCCAGATGGTTGGGATCGCCGATCTGCCAGGTGATGACGCCGTCGCCCGTGGCCAGATGGCGCAGGGTGTGACCGTGAGATCCGATGGCTGTAATGTCGCCCGATTCGAGGCCGGCTCTCTGCAGTACTGCGTGGGTGGCGTCGGCGAAGGCGGAGGCCACTTCTCGATCCAGCGCCATCAATTCCGCCACCGGGGGGGCCTCGCTGATGGTGGCCGTCTCCAGGCGTGTGGCAAGCGGCTCGGGGAAGCGGCGAGTCAGTGCGGCAATCACCCTGCCTTCGTTTTCCTCGTCGATCATGGCGGCGTCAATGCCGTCAAGGCTGGTGCCCGACATCAGACCGATGTAGTAGCGTCCTTTCATTAGGGCCGGGTGGCGATCGAAACGGGGGTGGAACTCGCCAGCCGGGTGCGCTGGAACAGTTCCAGACGGGCCAGCAGCGGGCGGGCCTTCTCCCGGAACGCGGGGAGCGCGTCGTCCGCCAGCGGTTGCGAGCGTGGGAAGTTCACGGTCAGCGGGTTGCGATGGACACCGTTGACGCGGAACTCGTAGTGGAGATGCGGGCCGGTGGCCAGCCCGGTCTGGCCGACATAGCCGATGATCTGGCCCTGGCGCACACTGCGACCGGCGCGTAAGCCGGGGGCGTAGCGCGACATGTGGGCGTAGAGGGTGCTGTAACGCCCCCCGTGGCGGACCACGATGGTTTTGCCGTAGCCCCCCTTGGTGCCGAGATGGACGATCCGGCCCTCGCCGGTGGCGCGAATGGGTGTCCCGGTGGGGGAGGCGTAATCTACTCCATTGTGCCGGCGCATGCGGTTGAGTGTGGGGTGGTATCGGTTGCCGAAGCCGGAGCTGATGCGCCGGAACTCCACCGGTGTGCGGATGAAGGTCTTGCGCATGTTCATCCCCTCGGGGGTGTAGTAATTCGAACGACCATCACCTTCCGCGTGGCGGATGGCCCGGTGTGTCCGCCCCTGGCTGACGAATTCGGCGGCCAGAATCGCGCCATCGCGGACTTTCTGACCGTTGTGCCAGAGTTCCTCGTAGAGGACGGTGAAACTGTCACCTCGCCGAATGTCCATGACGAAATCGATGTCCCATCCGAAGATGCCGATGAGGTGCATGAGCAGACCATCGGAGAGGCCAGCCTCACGCCCACTCAGAAACAGGGATTGATCGATCGTGCCGGAGGCGAAACGCTGACGACGTTCGTACTCGGTGATCTCTTCTTTTGCTCGAAACCGTTCTCCGTCATCAAGCAGGCGAATCGTGTGCTCGGGCGCCACTCGAAAGGCCAGTTCACGGAGCCGGCCGCCGGCGTCGAGGATGAACTCGAGTTCCTGTCCGGGGCGCAGATTGCGACTGTGGGTGCGGAAGGTGTCGATGTCGAGCAATTCCAGTAGATCGCGCTGGCGCAGGCCGGCCTTGCGAAAGATGCCGGAAAGGGTGTCGCCGCTGGCGATGGTCAGGGTGATGCGATTGGAGACGGGTTCCCCCTCCGTGGACTCCTGAGGAGAAGAGGCCGGGGGAGGTGGGAGGGGGAGGGATCGTTCGACTCGCTTGCCGATCGCGGCATTGGTCAAGCGACGTTCTTCGGCCGCCGGCGAGTGCAGAGCGACCAATGCGAGGAACAGAGGAAGGGTTACGACGGTGGCAATCCGGATGTGTCCGCTACGAGGGCCTGCATTCCTGTTCTTCTTCATTGTGATTCTTCGTTCTCGATAACCACCCTGTTGGCGTATCATAAGGGAGGAACAGGCGCGGGGAAAGGCGACGGCCCGTGCTACCCTGTGCCGCCATTCAATTCAGCTGGAGAGCTCAATGCCTGCGGTCGACGATGCGATTGCCGATATCCTGCGCGGGATCGACGAGGTCCTGCCCGAGGATGAACTGATGAATCGGCTCGGATCGGGCCGCTCCCTCCGGATCAAGGCCGGATTCGACCCGACGGCACCGGACCTGCATCTGGGCCACACGGTCCTTGTCAACAAGCTGCGCCAGTTCCAGGAGCTGGGCCACGAGGTGATCTTCCTCATCGGGGACTTTACCGCGATGATCGGTGATCCCAGCGGCAAGAGCGCGACGCGTCCGGCGCTGACTCCGGAGGAGGTCGCCTCCAACGCGGCGACCTATCGCGAACAGATCTTTACCATCCTGGACCCCGAACGGACCCGGATCGTCTTCAACTCCGAATGGCTGAACACCATGGGGGCTGCGGACATGATCCGGCTCGCATCGCGCCATACCGTGGCGCGGATGCTGGAGCGGGACGATTTCCACAAGCGCTATCTGGGCAATCAGCCCATCGCCATCCACGAGTTCATGTATCCCCTGGTCCAGGGGTACGACTCGGTCCATCTGCGGGCCGATGTCGAGCTCGGGGGCACGGATCAGAAGTTCAATCTGCTCGTCGGGCGGGAATTGCAGCGCCAGTACAAGCAGCCGGGCCAGGTGGTGATGACCATGCCCATCCTCGAGGGGCTGGACGGGGTGCAGAAGATGTCGAAGTCGTTGAACAATTACATCGCCATCAACGAGGAGCCCGGTGAACAGTACGGAAAGCTGATGTCCATCAGTGACGATCTGATGTGGCGCTACTTCGAGCTGCTGAGCCTGAGGCCGACCCGCGAAATCGAACAGCTGAAGGAGAGGGCGGCTGCGGGGGCGAATCCGCGGGACATCAAGTTCGAACTGGCGGACGAGATCGTGGCCCGGTTCCACGGGGGCGAGGCTGCGTCCGGGGCGCATCGGGGGTTCGTGGAGCAGTTTCAGCGCGGGGGTGCGCCGGACGAGATGCCGAACCACGAACTCGAGGCCGACGCGGACGG
>JBNJEU010000028.1:0-10000 GCA_051746205.1 Pseudomonadota bacterium | reverse complement strand
CGATGTGACGCAAGTCATATCTGTATGCTGCATCTGAGTCCATGCATTCCAGATTATTTGGGGTTGTATGGTCAAGTGATTAAGCGCATACGGTGGATGCCTAGGCGGTAGGAGGCGATGAAGGACGTGGTAGCCTGCGATAAGCCTCGGGGAGCTGGCAAACAAGCTTTGATCCGGGGATTTCCGAATGGGGAAACCCGGCCACCTTCGGGTGGTCATCGCGCACTGAATACATAGGTGTGCGAGGCAAACCCGGGGAACTGAAACATCTAAGTACCCGGAGGAAAAGAAATCAATCGAGATTCCCCAAGTAGCGGCGAGCGAAAGGGGAACAGCCCTTAAGCCATATTCAGTCTAATAGAACGATCTGGGAAGGTCGGCCATAGAGGGTGATAGCCCCGTATATGAAAGGCTTTATATGGTGAAATCGAGTAGGGCGGGACACGTGGTATCCTGTCTGAACATGGGGGGACCATCCTCCAAGGCTAAATACTCCCTACCGACCGATAGTGAACCAGTACCGTGAGGGAAAGGCGAAAAGAACCCCGGAGAGGGGAGTGAAATAGAACCTGAAACCGTATGCGTACAAGCAGTCGGAGCGGCTTCGGCCGTGACGGCGTACCTTTTGTATAATGGGTCAGCGACTTACTCTTCAGTGGCAAGGTTAACCGTTTAGGGGAGCCGTAGGGAAACCGAGTCTTAACAGGGCGATCCAGTCGCTGGAGGTAGACCCGAAACCGGGCGATCTATCCATGGCCAGGGTGAAGGTGGGGTAATTCCCACTGGAGGCCCGAACCCACTGATGTTGAAAAATCAGGGGATGAGCTGTGGATCGGAGTGAAAGGCTAATCAAGCCCGGAGATAGCTGGTTCTCCTCGAAAGCTATTTAGGTAGCGCCTCGTGTCTCACTCTCGGGGGTAGAGCACTGTATCGGCTAGGGGGCTCCCAGGAGCTTACCAAACCGTAGCAAACTCCGAATACCGAGAAGTGCAATCACGGGAGACACACGGCGGGTGCTAAGGTCCGTCGTGGAAAGGGAAACAGCCCAGACCGCCAGCTAAGGTCCCAAAATCACAGCTAAGTGGGAAACGATGTGGGAAGGCAGAGACAGTCAGGAGGTTGGCTTAGAAGCAGCCATCCTTTAAAGAAAGCGTAATAGCTCACTGATCGAGTCGGCCTGCGCGGAAGATATATCGGGGCTAAGTTGTGTACCGAAGCTGCGGACGCATGCTTGCATGCGTGGTAGAGGAGCGTTCCGTAAGCCAGTGAAGGTGGACCGGAAGGTCTGCTGGAGGTATCGGAAGTGCGAATGCTGACATGAGTAACGATTAAGGAGGTGAAAACCCTCCTCGCCGAAAGCCCAAGGGTTCCTGCGCAACGCTAATCGGCGCAGGGTGAGTCGGCCCCTAAGGCGAGGCCGAAAGGCGTAGCCGATGGGAAACGGGTTAATATTCCCGTACCTCGCATGAATGCGATGGGGTGACGGAGAAGGCTAGATCAGCCGGGTGACGGATTTCCGGTTCAAGCGAGTAGGCGGTCTTTCCAGGAAAATCCGGAAAGGCAACGCCAAGACGCGATAACGAGCTCCCAAGGGAGCGAAGTGATTGATGCCAGGCTTCCAGGAAAAGCCTCTAAGCTTCAGTTCATGTGGGACCGTACCCCAAACCAACACAGGTGGGCAGGGTGAGAATCCCAAGGCGTAGAGATAACTCGGGTGAAGGAACTCGGCAAAATAGCACCGTAACTTTGGGAGAAGGTGCGCCTCCAGTAGGTGAAGCCCCTGCGGGTGGAGCCGAGAGAGGCCGCAGTGACCAGGGGGCTGCGACTGTTTATTAAAAACACAGCACTCTGCTAACTCGAAAGAGGACGTATAGGGTGTGACGCCTGCCCGGTGCCGGAAGGTTAATTGATGGGGTTAGCTTCGGCGAAGCCCTTGATCGAAGCCCCGGTAAACGGCGGCCGTAACTATAACGGTCCTAAGGTAGCGAAATTCCTTGTCGGGTAAGTTCCGACCTGCACGAATGGCGTAACGATGGCCCCACTGTCTCCACCCGAGACTCAGTGAAATTGAAATCGCTGTGAAGATGCAGTGTACCCGCGGCTAGACGGAAAGACCCCGTGAACCTTTACTACAGCTTCGCGCTGAACTTTGAGCCTATCTGTGTAGGATAGGTGGGAGGCTTTGAAGCTGGGACGCCAGTCCCGGTGGAGCCAACCTTGAAATACCACCCTGATATGTTCGGGGTTCTAACCTCGACCCGTTACCCGGGTCAGGGACAGCGCGTGGTGGGTAGTTTGACTGGGGCGGTCTCCTCCCAAAGAGTAACGGAGGAGCGCGAAGGTACCCTCAGCATGGTCGGAAATCATGCGATGCGTGCAAAGGCATAAGGGTGCTTAACTGCGAGACAGACACGTCGAGCAGGTGCGAAAGCAGGTCTTAGTGATCCGGTGGTTCTGTATGGAAGGGCCATCGCTCAACGGATAAAAGGTACTCCGGGGATAACAGGCTGATACCGCCCAAGAGTTCACATCGACGGCGGTGTTTGGCACCTCGATGTCGGCTCATCACATCCTGGGGCTGTAGCCGGTCCCAAGGGTATGGCTGTTCGCCATTTAAAGTGGTACGCGAGCTGGGTTTAGAACGTCGTGAGACAGTTCGGTCCCTATCTGCCGTGGGCGTTGGAGACTTGAGAGGATCTGCTCCTAGTACGAGAGGACCGGAGTGGACGTACCTCTGGTGTTCCGGTTGTCACGCCAGTGGCACTGCCGGGTAGCTAAGTACGGAAGGGATAACCGCTGAAAGCATCTAAGCGGGAAGTCCACCTCAAGATGAGGTCTCCCTGGACCTTCGAGGTCCCTGAAGGGCCGTCCAAGACGAGGACGTTGATAGGTCGGGTGTGGACGCGCAGCAATGCGTGAAGCTAACCGATACTAATTGCCCGTGAGGCTTGACCATACAACACCCAAATGGTCTGGCTCAGAGCAGCATACACCAGAATGCCATTCCCGATTTCGGCACCACCGTGTGGTGCAACCAGTTTGCCTGGCGGCCATAGCGAGTGGGAACCACCCGATCCCATCCCGAACTCGGAAGTGAAACCACTCAGCGCCGATGATAGTGCGGGGTTACCCGTGTGAAAGTAGGTCACTGCCAGGCTCCTATCCCGAACCCCGTGCCGATTGCGTACGGGGTTTTTTTTGTCTGGAGAAAAGCCATGAACAGAAAGAACTCCTACGATTACGATGATCTGCTTGCTTCTTCTCGAGGCGAGCTGTTCGGCCCTGGAAACCCGCAACTTCCAGCGCCGCCCATGCTGATGTTCGATCGCATCAGCACGATCAAGGAAGAGGGTGGCGACTATGACAAAGGGCTGATGATCGCCGAGCTGGATATTCGACCCGACCTCTGGTTCTTCGACTGCCATTTCAAGGGCGATCCGGTGATGCCGGGCTGCCTGGGGCTCGATGCGATGTGGCAGATGGTCGGTTTTTTCCTTGGCTGGATCGGTGGTGAGGGACACGGACGCGCTCTCGGGGCCGGTGAAGTCAAATTCAGCGGCCAGGTCCTTCCGAGCGCGACCCAGGTGGTTTATCGCGTTCACTTCAAACGGGTCATCAAGCGCCGTCTTTTCATGGGCCTCGCGGATGCGACAACGGAGGTGGACGGCAATGTCATCTACCATGCCACGGATTTGAAGGTCGGTCTGTTCAAACAGCCCGAAGCCCTGGATACCGTGCCGGTCTGACGACGGACTCGGCCCGCTCGTGGTGGATCCGACACGTCTTTTCCTGCCCGAATACGGGTCCATTCTTGCCGTCATGGACCCGCTGGCACGCGCTCGCGTGCAGTCTCTTGAGGTCGAAGAACGCGTCACATCGACGAACGACCGCGTACGGCATCCCGAACCGGATCCCGGGTCGGTCCGATGCGTCGTGGCTGGTGAACAGACTGCTGGCCGCGGCCGGCGCGGTCGACGTTGGGACTCGCGCCGCGGTGAAGGGATCTACTACTCCATGGCCATCAGCCTGAACGAACCGGTGCCGGGTTTCACCTCTCTGGCGACGGCGGTTCGAATCGTCGATTCTCTGGTCGACATGGGAGTGGAGGGAATCAACCTCAAGTGGCCGAATGACATTCTGCACGGAGGTAAAAAGCTGGGTGGTATCCTGATCGAACAGGTCCCACGGGGTCCGCGGTGGACCGTCATCGTTGGACTCGGTCTCAATCTCGACACGCCCGACGCCAGCGATCGGACCGGTCTGAAACAGTGTGCCGACATGCAGGCCATTCCGCTCGACAAACTGATTGCTCGTCTGACCGAGGGGCTCGTATCTCTGTTGATCGACCCTGGCATCACGGTCAGTTGGTCTCAGCTGCGCTCGCGTTGGCAGGAGCTCGATCAGTTCCAGGGGAGAAATGTGCGTCTGATCCGGGATGAAGGCGAGCTAACCGGTCGTGCACTCGGAATCGATACGGATGGGGCGTTGCTTCTGGAGACCGCCGAAGGTGTTCAGCGTTGCCTTTTGGGCGACGCCAGTCTACGAGGGCGATTATGAGGCTGTATGTCGATCTCGGTCATTCACGGATCAAGTGGATGGCACACGGGGATACGTGTGGCTTGGTCAGTGGCGCTGCGGACGCAGCTGGAAACCATGAAGCGCTCGCTGAACAGTGGTCACGACTCCCTGGCCCCGCGGAGGTCACTGTTGCGAGCGTCGGTACCACCAGGGCAGTAGAGATGGTTCGGCGTGCCGTGGAGTGCCTCGGGGGTGCGACCATCCACTGGTTGCACACTCCATCCAGCGGCTGGGGTGTGCATACCGCTTATCACGAACCCGAACGGCTGGGTGTGGATCGGTTCGCAGCACTGGTTGCCGCCCATGCACGCCACCCCGATGGGGCGATCGTCTGCGATGTCGGCACTGCGGCAACCATCGACGTGATGGTTGCAGGCGATCACCAGGGGGGAGTCATTCTCCCCGGTCTTCAAAGTCAGAAGCGGTCTCTGGTGGAGAGTGTCGGCCTGAGTGGAACCGATTCGCTACACACCGGTTCTCCGCTGGGATGCACAACCGAGGAGGGGGTCGATTTGGGGCCAGCTTACGCGCTGGTCGGTGCTTGTAGTATGGTACAGTCAGCCGATCCCGCCTATGCCGGCCTGCCGATGCTGATGACGGGTGGTGATGCCGAACAGGTGCTGACCCGAGCCCCGGAGACGTGGAACCACCTTCCGCGGCTGGTCCTGGAGGGAATCGAGATCATGGCGCGACAGATTCAGGACGGCAAAACATGAAGATCCTCTTCCTCAGCCTGCTTCTACTGAACGCGGGATATCTGGGATACAACCTCTGGAATGTTCAGTCGGACGAAACGCACGGAACTGCTGGTGACCAGAATGACAGTGCCACCCTGCGTCTGGTCGACGAGTCCACCGGGGAAGAGCCGTCCGACCGCGACCCCGACCGTACCGAAGAGGATGACGACACCGCCTCGGTTGAGTCCCCGCCGACCGAAGACGGCTCTCCCTCGGCAGGGGGGGAGGAGGCCGGGGCCCAGTGCCACGCCATTGGTCCCATGCCCTCGAGCGACCAGATCGAGAGCATTCAGGAGCGGGCCCGGGATGAGGGATTGCAAGTAATGGACCGCTGGTCTGAAGAAACGGAAATGCCGCGCTACTGGGTTCATATCCCACCGGCCGATGACATGGGGACGGCGCGCGAAATACTCCGTCGTCTGGAACAACGCGGGGTCGAGGACATCCAGTTGATCAACAGCGGACGAATGGCGCGCGGCATCTCGCTGGGGCTCTTTTCCACCCGGGCAGCAGCGGAACGTCGTGAAACCGGCATTCGGGTCCAGGGGTTCGATACGAACGTCAGGGAAGTCGCAGTGCAGGCGGAGGGGCACTGGATTGTCGTCCGAACCGACAGTGGCGAGCCGGTGGCGCGTTCGTTGCTCCAGTCGGTAACGCGTGATGTGGAGGGGGCCGAAGCGACTCGGCGCCCATGTGACGAGATCGAGTCGTGACCACTGGCGGCTAGGCAAAGAACGAGGCAGCGCATGGATTTCCAGGCAGCACTGAGTGGACACCGTATGGCCATCGATGCCGTGGAGGCCCTGGAGGAGGATGTGCAGAACGCTGTACGTCACCTCCAGGCCACCTTCCGCGCCGGTGGTCGGGTCTACGTGTGCGGCAATGGTGGATCGGCGGCCGACGCCCAGCACTTCGCGGCCGAACTGACCGGTCGGTACAGTCGCGATCGCCCGGGTTTCCCGGCAGTCGCCCTGACCACCGATACATCGGCCCTGACTGCCATCGGCAATGATTACGGTTTCGATCGGATCTATGCCCGCCAACTGGAGTCCCTGGCGCGGACCGGCGACTGCCTGCTGGCGCTCTCTACGTCGGGCAACAGCCCCAATATTCAGGCCGCCGTGACGGCCGCGAGCCAACTGGGGGTCACCACCCTGGGTCTGCTCGGACGCGATGGCGGGCCCATGGCCCGAATGGTGGACCAGGCCCTGATCGTCTCGGCGGAAGAGACAGCGCGCGTCCAGGAGGCCCATATCCTGATCCTGCACATGCTGTGCGATGCCTTCGAGGACGGGCCATGCAGCTGAGCATCCCCGATTTTTCCGGGGCCCGCGTGGTGGTGGTCGGTGATGTCATGCTCGATCGCTACTGGCGCGGGGAGACGCAGCGGATCTCTCCCGAGGCCCCGGTTCCGGTGGTCCGCATGTCGGGCGAGGAGGACCGCCCCGGCGGGGCCGCCAACGTCGCCCTGAATCTGGCCGCGCTGGGCCTGTCCCCCGTGCTGGTCGGGCTGATCGGTGACGACGAGGCCGGCGAGGCCATGACCACGGCGTTGCGCTCGGCCGGGGTCGACGGTCGTATGGTGCGGGCATCGGGCCATCCCACCAGTACGAAACTGCGCGTGCTGTCGCGCAATCAGCAACTGATCCGGCTCGACTTCGAGGACGAACCACCGGCCGACGGGGAGGCGACCGTCGAATTCGAGCGGTTGGTCGCAGAGGTGCTGGAAGAGGGTGATGTGGTCGTCTTCTCCGACTACGCCAAGGGTACCCTGCGGCGCGTGGCGACCTACATCCAGTGGGCGCGGGATCGGAACTGTCGAATCCTGGTGGACCCCAAGGGGGACGCGTTCGAACAGTACGCCGGGGCGACCGTTCTGACTCCGAACCTGCCCGAGCTGGAACGAGTGGTCGGCGCCTGTCCCGATGAAGAGAGCCTGGTGCGAAAGAGCGGCCGGCTGCTGGAGCGGCTGGGTCTCGAGGCCCTTCTGGTTACGCGAGGAGGGGCCGGGATGAGCCTGATCGAATCGGGGGGGCGCGAGACCCATCTGCCGGCGCGCGCGCGCGAGGTGTTCGATGTCACCGGCGCGGGAGACACGGTCATCGCCTTGCTGGCCGCGGGGCTCGCGGCCGGGGAGGACCTCGCCCATGCCATGAGCCTGGCCAACGCCGCCGCCGGTATCGTCGTCGGAAAGCTGGGGACCGCCACGGTATCGGTTCCGGAACTGCGCGCGGTGGCGGTCGGCGAGCGGGAGCAGGAACTCGGGGTGGTCAGTGAGGAGCAACTCATGCTCTCGGTCGCGCACGCCCGGGAGCGCGGGGAGCGGCTGGTGATGACCAATGGCTGCTTCGACCTGCTACACGCCGGCCACGTGCAGTATCTGGAGGAAGCGGCGGCCCTCGGGGATCGCCTCATCGTCGCGGTGAACGATGATGCTTCGGTAACCGCGCTCAAGGGTGCGGGTCGTCCCCTGAACCGACTGGAGCGCCGCATGGCGGTCCTCGCCGGCCTGCGCGCGGTGGACTGGGTGGTGCCGTTCAGCGAAGAGACACCCGAACGGCTGATATGCCGGGTGGAGCCGGACTGCCTGGTCAAGGGTGGCGACTATCGCCCCGAGACGATCGCCGGCCACGACTGTGTGGCGGCCGCCGGAGGCGAGACCCGGGTCCTCGGGTTCGCGGAGGGGATCTCCACGAGCGGCATGGTGGAGCAGATCCGCTCGAACCACGGCGATTGAGCTTCATGCGGGTCTCCCCTACAATCGCCGTTTGCACAACACGCTGGCGTAGCTCAGTTGGTAGAGCAGCTGATTTGTAATCAGCCGGTCGGGGGTTCGAATCCTCTCGCCAGCTCCAGTTTCCCTTCGCGTCCGGGAGGACATCGATGCCGCGTATCGGCGCCGGACCGCCGCTGGCCCTCGTGGCGGGTGCACTGGCCGCCATCGTTGCAACCCATCTGACCGAGTGGCCGTTACCACCCGAGCTCATCGCCGTCCTGCCGGCACTGCCCTATGTCGCCCTGGTGATCGCTGTTGCCTTCGGCGGACTGTTCAATCGCAGCGGCGTCGTCTTCATCTCGTTGACCGCCGCCATCGTTTACGCGGCCGCCGTCCTGGCCGAGACACCGGAGCAGCACGTGGCCCTGCAGGGCATGATCGCCCTTGCCATGGGGGTGAACCTGGTGATCTTCGCCTGGCTGCCGGAGCGCGGGTTGTTCACCGGACGCGCACTGCCGCGCTGGCTGTGGCTGGGGCTGCTCACCGGGGCCGTTCTGCATGCGGCGCAGGATGGCGCGGTACCGGCGTGGTGGTCGCGGCCGGGATGGATCCCGGCGGAATGGCTGGCGCCCTGGGGGGCGGGTGAGGGTGCACTGCTGGTACTCGCGCTGGCCCTGCCCTTTCTGATCGGGCGGCTGGTGTGCCGGAGAGGGGCCCTGGATGGTGCGCTGGTCGGGGTCTGGATCCTGGTGGTCGTGACCCTTCTGACGGCGGGACAGTCACTGATGACCGAGGTTCTGTTTACCGGCATTGGCCTGCTGCTCGTGGCGGGCACGGTTCTTGACTCCCATCGCATGGCCTACCGTGACGAGCTGACCGGGCTGCCGGGACGCCGTGCTCTGGAAGAGCAGCTGGCCCGAGTGGGCAGTCGGTATGCCCTGGCGATGACCGATATCGACCATTTCAAGTCGTTCAATGATACCCATGGGCACGAGGCCGGCGACCAGGTCTTGCGCCACGTTGCACGCATGCTGGAGCGTACCGGTGGAGGCGCACGCGCCTTTCGGTATGGTGGCGAGGAATTCACGCTGCTCTTCCCCGGGCGGACGGCGGCGGATGTGGAACCGGTACTCGACCGGGTCCGCGAGGCCATTGCCGCGCGCCCGTTCACGCTGCGCGGAGGAGATCGACCGAAGAAGAAGGGTCGGAGGAATCGGCGGGGCGACAAGGGTCGCCAGGTCCATGTCTCGATCAGCATCGGTGTCTCCGAACCAGAACGAGGAATGACGGCGGAGGCGGTCATGAAGCGCGCCGATGCCGCGCTCTACCGAGCGAAAGAAGGGGGGCGGAACCGGACCATGCGCGGTTAGGCAACTGGACGGCCGATGTTGACATGGCAGAGGGGCTGGGACAGAATAGCCGGCTCAGTTGAGGAGGGGTTCCCGAGTGGTCAAAGGGATCAGACTGTAAATCTGACGGCTCAGCCTTCGGAGGTTCGAATCCTCCCCCCTCCACCACGTACGGAATGGCCGCCACGGAAGGTGGCCGCGAGAGACCTCAGGGAGGAGGTGTCGCAGCAGGACGATTTGCGGCGGGTGTAGTTCAATGGTAGAACCTCAGCCTTCCAAGCTGATGATGTGGGTTCGATTCCCATCACCCGCTCCAGGCTGTGCGGCGTCCGGCCCCGGAAGATGGGGGCGGGCGCCGCGCTTGGTGTTTGCAGGGCCCATATAGCTCAGCGGTAGAGCACTCCCTTGGTAAGGGAGAGGTCACCAGTTCAATTCTGGTTATGGGCTCCATTCTTCAGGGCGCTTGGAAAGCCCGGGCGTCAGGCGCATGTTAGCAGGCGAAGCAACCGGAAGGAGTCAATCCCGTGTCCAAAGAGAAATTTGAACGCACCAAGCCGCATGTGAACGTGGGGACCATTGGTCACGTGGACCACGGCAAGACGACCCTGACGGCGGCGATG
>JBNJEU010000027.1:0-23707 GCA_051746205.1 Pseudomonadota bacterium | reverse complement strand
GGATGTTCGGGCCTATGACCGCGCCATGGCGGAGCTGGAGCGGGGCGAGGATGAGGTCGTGCCGGAGGCGGTCGCGCAACGGCTGCTGGCCGGCGAGGACCACCCGTTGCGGGTCTGGCGGGAGCATCGCGGTCTGACGCAGGAGGCGCTGGCGACGTCGGCGGGGGTGGGCAAGTCCTACATCTCGCAGCTGGAGGCGGGCCGCAAGTCCGGCTCCATCGACGCCATGCGCCGCCTCGCCGCCGCCCTCGAGGTCGACATCGAGGACCTGCTGCCCGCGGATGGATGGTGATGGGCACACATGAACGACAACCGGTCTTGTTATTCACATCCGGCGCAACATGAGTAACAAACACCCCATGTTCAGAATCCCCCGCATGCTCGCGGCCCCGGCCCTTGCCGCGCTGCTCCTCCCCGCCCCGGTCCAGCCCCATCCCCATTCCTGGGTCGATCTGCGCATGACCGTCGAGGCCGACGAGCGGGGCCGGATCGTCGCCCTGCGCCAGTACTGGCTGCTCGACCCGATGTACAGCCGCATCATCTCGGGGCGCGCCCCCGGCTTTGCCCCGCGACCCGAGCGGGGCGGCAGTGGCGACCCCGATGCCGCCACCCTCGGCTCCGCCGCCGACGAGATCCTCGAGAACCTGTCCGAATACGACTACTTCACCGAGATGCGCCACGGCGACGAGCCGGTGGCCATCGGGAAGGTGAGCGACCACGAACTGATCAACGCCGGTCACCGGCTGGAGCTGAGCTTCACCGTCGAACTGGCCGAGCCGCTGGCGCCGGGGAAGAAGCCGTTCCGCTACGCCGTCTACGACCCCACCTACTACATCGAGGTGCTCCACGACGAGCACGACATCATCGACCTGCGCGGCGGCCTGGCCGACTGCGCGACGACCATCGACCCGCCCGAACCGTCGCGCGAGAAACTCGCCGAGGCCGCCGCCCTCGACCGCAACGAGGAGGCCGGCGACGAGCTGGGCCGCCACTTCGCCGAGTGGGTCACCATCGACTGCAGTTGAACTCTGCCATCGCTGCCGTTACCGCCACCCACGCCGTGCCGATGTTCTCCGGTGCGTAACCACCCCCGCCGACCGCCAGCATCCGACCGGCACAGTGGCGTTCCGCCAGGGAGCGCAGCCGCGCCGCGGCATGGCTGTGGGGGTGGTCGCTGTAGTGGAGCTGCGCCAGCGGGTCGCCATCGAGGCCGTCGGCGCCGCACTGCAGCAGGATGAACTCGGGGCGCCCGGCCTCCAGATAGGCTTCCACGCGTGCCCAGGCGGCGTCGAATTCGGCATCCCCGCTGCCGGGATCCAGCGGGATGTTCAGTTTGGTTCCGGCGGCCGCGCCGGTGCCGGCCTCGTCGGCGCGGCCGGTGCCGGGAAAGAGGGTCCGTCCGTCCTGATGGATGTCGGCGAACAGCAGGTCGGGATCGTCCTCGAAGCTGTAGAACACCCCGTCGCCGTGATGGACATCGATGTCGACATAGGCGATCCGCCGCAACCCGTGGCGCTGGCGCAGGGTCTCGATGACCATGCCGCAGTCGTTGAAGACGCAGAAACCGGAGGCGCGGTCGCGCCGAGCATGGTGCAGGCCGGCGATGGGGATGAAGGCGCGTCGGCATTCCCCGGCCATGATCGCCTCGGTGGCCCGCACCACGGTCCCGACCACGCGGGCTGCGGCCCGGTCGATATCGGCGACGGCGAGGGTGTCCCCCCTGTCCAGGGGTGCACCGCTTCCCGCCATGGCGTGTACCTGGCTGATGTAGCCGGCCGTGTGGAAACGTTCGAGGGTGGCATCATCGGCTCCCTCGGCGGCAAAGCGCTCGAAGCGCCCCTCCAGACCGCTGGTCGCCAGGGCCTTTTGATAGGCCGGCAGTCGCTGGGGCCCGAAGGGGTGGTTCGAACCGAAGTGATAGGCCCCCAGGGCATCGTCGTCACACACCCAGAGCGGGTACTGGCTCATATCGTGCCTCTCACGTCGCCGCAGGGGCCGGGGTCAGTCCAGCTCCAGTCCCGCCAGGTGCCCTTGCAGGGTCTCGCCGCTCCGCCGCAGGGCGTCCAGTTCCCGGCTGTCGGGCTCAGGCTCCAGCCGGGTCCGCAGCCCGTCGGCGCCGAGCACGCACGGCAGCGACATGCAGACATCCTCCAGTCCGAACTGACCTTCCAGCAGTACGCTCACCGGCAGCACGCTGCGCTGGTCGTCCTGGATGACCCGGATCAGGTAGGCGATGACCAGGCCGATGGCGTGGTTGGTGTACCCCTTCTGCTGGATGATGTGGTAGGCGGAGTCGCGTACTTCGGTGAACAGGGCCTCCATGGCCTCGGCATCGAAGCGTTGGCCGTTGATGCAGTGGTCGCGCAGGTGGAGGCCGCCGATGGTGGCGTCGCTCCACAGCGGGACCTCGGAGTCGCCGTGCTCACCGAGGATGTAGGCGTGCACCGAACGCGGGTTGACGTCGTAATGGTCGCCGAGACTCGCCCGGAAACGCGAGGTGTCGAGCATCGTGCCGGTGCCGATGATGCGCTGATGGGGTCGTTTCGACAGTCGCTGCATGACCCGGGTCAGCACATCCACCGGGTTGGAGGCGATGATGATTACCGCGTCGGGAACATGGCGGTCCAGTTGCTCTGCAATGTCGGCGAAGATACCGGCGTTGCGCTCCAGCAATTGCAGCCGGGTCTCGCCGGGGTTCTGCTTGGCGCCGGCGCAGATCACCACCACGCCGCTCCCGGCCAGGGCGTCCCAGTCGCCGGCTTCCACCTGACAGTGGCCCACCAGTGCCTGGCCGTGTTCCAGGTCGCGCGCCTCACCCTCGGCCCGTTCGTGGTTGCGATCCACCAGGACCAGGTGGCGCGCCACCCGCTGCTGGAACAGGGAATAGGCGGCGGCCATGCCCACCGCGCCGGTTCCAACAATGCCGACCTTGCCCGTCATGATTGCCTCCTGGAGTTCGAGTTCGAAAGTTTGAGACCGACGCTGCGGATGCGATCGGCCTGCATTTCCCGGATCACCAGCCGGATCGAGCCGATGGTGACCGCGTCGCCGACCACCTGGCGGCCCTGGAAATGGCGGCTGAGGTAGTCGTGCAGGGTCTCCCCGGCGACGATGCCGGTTGCCTGGAGACCGTAGATGGCCATGACATCGGCCAGCGCCACATCGCCATTGACCACGAACTCACCATAGAACGCACCCTCCTCCGGGCGCGACGGGCCGAACAATCGGTCCAGTTCCGGGATCTCGGCCGCGGTGGCGAGCACGTACACGTAGTCGCCGATGCAGAACCGATCATCGTCCGGCTCCATGGGGCGGCCCTCGCGCAGTGCGGCGATGATCCGCGTGTCCCCCGGCATGACGATGTCCATGGGATCGCGGCCGAGGACGGGACTCCCGTCGACCAGCCGATAGCCAATGAATTCATAGTCGTACTGACCCGGGATGTCCAGCTCGAAGCGCTGCTGGAAGGTGGTGTTCGGTGGCACTTCCAGTCCCAGCCAGCGCGCCACCGGGGCCACCGTCGCACCCTGCACCAGCAACGACACCAGCACCACGAAGAAGGCAATGTTGAAGTAGATGTCGGCCTGCGGCGCACCGGCCAGCAGCGGGAACAGGGCGAGGATGATCGGTACCGCCCCGCGCAGCCCGACCCAGGCAAGAAAGAGCTGCTCCCGCCAGACCAGGCGGAACGGGGCCAGCCCGATGAAGACCGCCAGGGGGCGGGCAATCAGGATCAGTACGCCGGCGATGGCGAGTCCGACCGGTGCGAGCGCCCACAGCTCCGCCGGGCTGACCAGCAGCCCGAGGATCAGGAACATCCCGATCTGCGCCAGCCAGGCGAGGCCGTCGTTGAAACGACGGATGTCGTGGCCGGCCTGGAGCGGGTGGTTGCCCATGTAGAGTCCGGCCAGGTAGACGGCCAGAAAGCCGCTGCCACCGAGGATGTTGGCGGTGGCGAAGATGGTGATCCCGCCGGCCAGCGCGGCCAGCGGGTAGAAACCGGCGCCGAGTTGCAGGCCGTTGATGGTCCGGCCGAGCAGCCAGCCCCCGGCGAGGCCGAGAATGACTCCCAGCCCCATCTGCCAGAGCAGCAGACCGACCGCGCCGAGTCCGCCCGGTCCCTGACCCAGCAGCACCCATTCCAGGAAGAGCAGGGTCAGGAAGACCGCCATGGGGTCGTTGAGCCCCGATTCGATCTCGAGGGTGGCCCCCACGCGCCGCTTGAGCTCCAGCCCGCGCGCGCCCAGGAGACCGAAGACCGCGGCCGCGTCGGTGGAACCGACGATGGCCCCCAGCAGCAATCCGGCAACGAGGTCGAGATCCAGCAGCCAGGCCGCCGCCATGCCGGTGACCCCGGCGGTGATGAGGACGCCCACCGTGGCCAGCGACAGCGCGGGTCGCAGTCCCACCCGGAAAGTGGTGGTGTCGGTGCGCAGGCCACCATCGAAGAGGATGATGGCCAGGGCCAGGTTGCCGATGAGGAACGCCGAGAGCGGGTCGTCATAGGCCAGTCCCAGCCCATCGACCCCCGCGATCATCCCCAGTGCCAGGAAAACGGCCAGGATCGGCACCCCGAGGCGGCTGCTGAGCGGGCTGGCGAGTACGCTCAGCAGGACCAGAAGACCGCCGACGAGCAGGAGCTGCTGGGTGAATTCCATGGGCCGACTCGGTATCCTCGGAGACAGTGCGAATTTCGCGAGGGCGCCATGGTAACCCATTCACCCCGGGGCTGGCTGCGGCCATGACCCGCCACAGTGACACCCTGACTCTGACTCTGCCCGCGTGGCTGGTTCCCTTCCTGGCGGCCTGGCCGCAGCCGGTGGCGGACGACGCTGCCGGCATGGCCCTGGCCGTGGCCCTGGCGCGGAAGAACGTAGAGCGGGGCACGGGTGGGCCCTTCGGGGCGGCGGTGGTGGATCGCGACGGCGCCATTGTCGCCGCCGGCGTCAACGGCGTGGAGCCCATGGGGCAGTCGTGGGCGCACGCCGAGATGGTGGCCCTGGCCTTCGCCCAGAGGCGCCTGGGGGGGCACGACCTGAGTCGCCATCCCGGGGCGCCACTGACCCTCCATTCCAGTGGCGAACCCTGTGCCATGTGTCTCGGCGCCATCCCGTGGTCGGGGGTGGCCCGCGTTGTGGTCGCTGCCCGCGAGGCCGATATCGAGGCCCTGGGTTTCGACGAGGGAGACAAGCCCGCGGCCGGACTGGCCAGTCTCGAGCGTCACGGCATCGAGGTGGTGCCGGATGTCCGTCGTGACGAGGCACGCGAGGTCCTCGCCGCCTATGTCGATGCCGGGGGGCGGCTGTACCATCCTTGAATGCGTCCGCGGGGCCTTGCTTCGTAAAGAAACCTCTTGAATAATCAAAAAATGGGCCGCTACGGGATACAACGGCCCGGTTCCAGGGGCCAGAGGAAGGGGGCGGACGACCATGCCATTCACTATCTTCGGACCCGGTGTCCAGGACAGCCTGTCCACGCGCCAGCTGTTTCCGTATCGTTCGGTGGAACAGACCGAGCGCGTTGCACCCTACCCCCGGATCCACGGTTCCGAGGAGGAGGATGGTCGCGACCCCAGTGATGAAACCCATCCCTGGCACGGTCCGACGCCCTCGGGCAGTGCCGGCCAGCGGGCCGTGGAGGCCTACGCCGAGGCGGAATCGATCCCCCCGGAACGGGTCTATACCGCCGGCGAGATCATGACCGCGCCGGTGGTTACCCTGAGCGAAAAAACGCCGGTGGAGGCGGCTCGTCGACTCTTTCGGGAGAACCGCTTCCGCCATGTCCCCATCGTCGATGCGGCGGGTCAGCTGGTGGGCATCCTCTCCGAACGCGATACTCTGCGCCACGCCGCCGAACGGCGTGAGGGCGACGGGGGGGGCGTGGCCCGGCTGATGGCCGATCGCGTGGTGACCGCCACGCCGGGAACGCGGATCCGCGAGGTCGCCCGGGTGATGTACGAGCAACGCCTCGGCGCCCTGCCGGTGGTGACCGAGGATGCCATGGTGCGTGGCATCATTACCCGAGGCGACATCCTGCGCATGCTGATTCACAACGCCCCGCTGGAATTGTGGGCCTGAGGCTGTGCAAGCTGGCCCCAGCGGTGGTACCGTCTCGCTACGTTGTATAAAAATTTGCTTGAATGCCCCGGGGTCGGCCCGCTTCAGGAGTCGTGATGAGTTTCCTGACCAGATTTCTCTACAACATCCGCATCTGGATTCGCCTCAGCGCCCTGGTCTGGCTCCTGCTGGTGCTTGCCTGGACCGGGCTCATCGGCTGGGCAGTCTACGAGCAGCGGAGCGTGGCCCTGAACCAGGCCGAGGATTTCGCGCACAGCATGCACCAGAGCACCATGGCCGGTCTGACCACCATGATGATCACCGGGACCATGGACAAGCGCGACCACTTTCTCTCCCAGATCGAAGAACTCGGAACCATCCGGGATCTGCGCGTCCTGCGTGGTGATGCGGTGGCGCGTCAGTTCGGCGAGGGCTCCGAGGATGAGCAGGCGCAGGACGATCTCGAGATGCGCGTGCTGGAAAGCGGCGAGAGCCACGTGGCCACCGAAGAGGACGGCGACGTGCTGCGCGCCATCATCCCCACGCACAATTCCAGTGACTACCTGGGCAAGAACTGCATGCAGTGCCACGCGATGGCCGAGGAGGGCGAGGTTCTCGGCGCGGTGAGTATGCGCATGTCCCTGGACGAAGTGAACGAGTCGGTGTCCGGTTTCGCCTTGAACACGTTCCTGGTGGCGGTTCTGATCAGCCTCCCCTTTGTCGGCCTGGTCTGGTACTTCGTGACCCGCTTTGTCAGCCGTCCACTCCAGGAAATGACCCACGGGATGAACGAGGTGGCCAGCGGTGGCGGGGATCTGACGCGACGGTTGCCGGTGCGTGGCAGCGACGAGATCGGCGAGGCTTCCTCGGCCTTCAACCGGGTCATGGAGACCTTCGGTGACCTGGTCAAGCGGGTGACCGGCAGTGTCGAACGGTTGGGTCAGGCCACGGACGAGTTGAACCGGGTCTCGCAGGCCACCGAAAAGGCGGGTGGGGAACAGCGTAACGAGACCGAGCAGGCCGCCACCGCCATGAACGAGATGGTCGCCTCCAGCCAGGAGGTGGCGCGCAACGCCCAGCAGGCAGCCGAGTCGGTCGGCGAGTCGTCGGAGCATGCCGAGCAGGGGGCCACCGTGGTGCGGGAGAGCGTCGAGCGCATCGAGAAGCTGGCGGAGGAGGTGCGCCGCGGGGCCGAAGCCATTACCGAGCTGGAGACGAAGAGCGCCGACATCGGTCGCGTGATGGGCGTGATCCGCGACATCGCCGATCAGACCAACCTGCTGGCACTCAATGCCGCCATCGAGGCCGCACGGGCCGGGGAGGCGGGTCGTGGCTTCGCCGTGGTCGCCGACGAGGTGCGCAATCTGGCTCAGCGCAGCGAGGGTTCCACCCACGAGATCGACGAGCACGTCGAATCCCTGCAACAGGGCATCCGGGATGCCGTGAGCATCATGGAGGCCAGCCGCGAGCAGGCGCAGTCGGCGGTGGAACAGGCCGAAGCGGCCGGCGAGGCGCTCCAGGCGATCACGGATTCGGTGGCGACCATCTCCGACATGAACTCCCAGATCGCCTCGGCGGCGGAGGAACAGACCAGCGTGGCCGAAGAGATCAACCGCAATGTCGCCACGGTGAGCGACAAGGCCGACGAGACGGCGGGCTACGCGGAGCAGAGTAATACTGCCGGTCTGGAACTGGCGCAGATCGCCGAGGAACTCCAGGAGCTGGTTGCCCGTTTCAAGGTCTAGTGGTGTGCGGGCCCCTCAGCCCTCGACGATCTCGACCCGATCGCCGACCTGCATGTAGCGCCAGACGCGCTCCATGGCGTCGTTGCGGACCCGGACGCAGCCGTGGGTTACGGCCCGACCGAGGCTCTCCTCCGGATCCTGGGTGCCATGGATGGCGTAGGGACCGCCGATGTTCAGGGCCAGGCGGCCCAGGGCGTTCGGGAAGCAGCGTTGTCCCCGTTCAATGGCTTCCCGGTAGCGTGGCTCCTCTTCCATGGATTCCGGGATGCACCATTCGATGCCGTCGGGTTCGTGGATCCGCCAGCGGATGGTGTATTCGCCGGGCTCGGTAAAGTAGCAGCGACCCCCTTCCTCCTCCGGCAGGCAGCGATCCATGCCGATTCCCACCCGGGTGGTGAAAAGGCGTTCCTCGGAACCGTCGGGCAGGCGCTGGCGGACCTCCAGTCGGAAGCGGTCCTTGTCCACACGGATCCAGCGTTCGGCGCCATCGGGGCGCTCGATGTCGGCGGGGGGCGAGATGTCCTCCACGGCCGCACGGGGGAGCCAGCGTTCATCTTCCCACGGCCGCCACTGGCCGTCGGGGAAATGGCCGGTGACGCGGACCCACTCCGCGTCGCGGTGATTGGACGTGAAGCGTTGGCCCGCCTCCCAGGCCGTGTCGGTGGCCTCGCCTTCCGGGACGGTGTGAAGCCGGGTTCGCCGGCGCAGTCGGTAGGTGCGGGGACGATCGTCAACGGTCGTCCCGCCGGAACGGGCGGTCTTCGCTCCGCGCTCGCGTACCTTCGACCGCTTCAGCCAGCGGGGGGACTCCAGAGCGGACCAGCGACCGTCGGGGAAGTGGCCGGTGGCGCGGATCCAGTCCCCGCTGATCCGATTGGAGGTGAACAGGGTGCCGGCTGACCAGTGCTCGGCCGCCGCGCCACCGGGGGCTTCCCGGACCACGGCCTCGGCCGCGACCACGAGGGTGCGGGGTTCGGTGACTCGCTCCGCCTGGGCCGGGATGGTGAACAGTCCGGGCAGCAGCAGTACCGCCGGGACCACGTGACGTTTGCGCATTCGAATCATGCCCTTGATCACGACCTCCCGGGGTTGAAGACCCGTGCGCGGAATCAGAGTGCTAGAATACCGCCATGGGCGTCATGGAGCCAGAATCGAACCATGGCACGGGACCCGGCTATAGCGGCGAAGGAGAATGGGCATGAATCACATGGCGACCTGGGAACAGGTGGTCCTCGGCATCCTGGTGGTGCTTCTGCTGCTCTGGTTCTTTCCCGGCATCAAGCGCATGCTGCAGCAGAGCCGCGAGGCCGAGGAAAAGGACTGGAAGGGTCTGCTGCTGCCGCTCGGCGTGGTGGTTCTCTTCGTCCTGCTGCTGATCGCGCTGGTTTGAGGCCGGGAGCCTGGAAGCGATCAGGCGTAGAGATCGATCAGCGTGGGCGCGTAGAGGTTGAACATCTTCTTCGTCTCGGGGTCCATGAAATTCTGGACCTTCTCCTTGTGCGCACGGGCATTGGCCTCGACCGTCGCCTGTTCCACCTGTCGGTGTTCGACGGTCTGCTTGATCGCCTCGGCGCCCTGGCGCACATACTGGCCGGCACTGGAAATGGTAGGTTCAACGGTCGCCATGATGCCTGTTCCCGATCCGGTTCGTGATGGCACCAGCTTAGCGTTCCCGGGGTCGGGATGCCAGTTCTAGAGAGGAGATGAAGCGATGGTCGAAGGGGACAAGTGGCGTCAACGGCTGACGCCCGAGCAATATCGAGTCTGCCGTCAGGGTGGTACCGAACCGCCGTTCACGGGGCCGTGGCTGGATGCTTGCGGGCCGGGAACCTTCAGCTGTGTCTGTTGTGGCGCGTCGCTGTTCCCGGCGTCGGCGAAATTCGACTCCGGAAGCGGATGGCCGAGCTTTACGGCACCGGTCTCTCCGGAGGCGGTCACCGAACTTCGCGATGACAGCCTGGGCATGGTTCGCACCGAGGTGCGTTGCGCCGGCTGTGACGCCCATCTGGGCCACGTCTTCCCGGATGGCCCCGAGCCGACGGGGCTGCGCTACTGCATCAACGGGATCTGTCTGGCGCTGGAGCCCACCGAATAGGCGGCTCCACCGGCGGTGCAGATGGGGCTCAGCCCTCGGCGGGGCCCCCGGAGCGGGCCGGATCGTCCAGCAATCGCTCGACCAGCGCCCGTGCTTCGTCAGGCTGATCGACCTTCTCCTCCGGGGTCCATGACATGTCGGGGTTGAGGCGGTAGGAGCCGATGAAGGTGTCCGGCGGATTCCCGCGCCACTCCCGCGGCGAGACCATGGAGAAGTAGCGGTCGCCGTCCGACTTCTCGTACAGGTGGTAGGTATGCCCCGGACGGCGCTGGAAATTGCAGCGCGCGCGGTGCATGTCGTGGTCCTCCTGGGCCTCTTCCAGTGTGCGCCGGGCCTCGTCCTGGAGCGAGCGGATCTGCTCGGCGAGGACCTGGAGCTTGGCGCTCACCCGGGTGTTGAGGTGGCGGTCCGCCTCGGCCAGCTCCGATGCGACATCGGTGGGCTCGAAGGCAGCCGCCAGTCGGCTGACCGGGTAGGGGGAAGTGGAATCCGGACCCTGATGGCGGATCCCCTTGTTCTGTGCGGTTTCATGGCTGTCGTCACTCATGCCTTCAAGAGTAGCCCGAACGGGGGCCGGTAGACAACACACATCCCCGGTGGGGTATCGATTGAGGGTGGCCCCGGGCTCGGCTATGCTGGACCGAATTCGTTCAATCGGGAGACACATCCATGGCCGCGAGCAGTACCGAGGCCGCCCAGGTGGTGGACCTGCGCGAGCGCGGCGAACAGCCGGCCCGCCTTGCCGCCTACCACAGCATCCGGACTCTGCCCGAGGGCAGCTTCATGGAGCTGCTGGTGGACGAGGAACCGACCCTGATGATGCAGATGGTGGCGGTCCAGCTGCGCAACCGCCTGCACTGGGAAGTGGCCGAGGCGGGCCCGCCGCTGTGGCGGATCCGCGTCTACCATCGCGCCGACCGCCACAACGCCAGCCTGATGGAACTCCTCTCCCACGACCACGAACGTCTTGACCGCCTCTTCGCCAGCGCCCTGCACGGTGTGAATCGCGACGAGATCCGCGATCCTGCCCGGGACCTGGAGGCGTTCGGTCTCGGGCTGCGCCGCCATGTCTACGCCGAGAACCTGATCCTGGTGCCGACCTTTGTTACCCGGCGCGATCCGGCCGGCACCGATCCCACCTCGGTGATGCTTGAGGAACACGATCGCCTCCTCGGCGAGGTGGCGATGCTGGAGACCTTCTTCATCGACGACCTGCCGTCTCCCGGCGAAGTGGCGCCGTTCTTCGCCATGCTCTCCGGCGGCCTGGCGAAGCACGAGGCGCGCGAGGAGCAGAACCTCTTTCCCATGTGGGACCATGCCCTGCGCCAGGCCGAAGAGGCCGGCGCCCAGCGGGAACTGATCGACCGCGTCCAGGGGATCCTGGCCGGCGACGAGGACGCGGCGGTGAGCGCCGAATTCCCGTGAGCCGCTGAAATCGCGCCGCGGATTGTGGACAATGCGGGTCGGCCTGGCGGAACATGAGCCGGTACCCAGCAACGGGTCTCAAGAACAACAAGTCGAATGACTCGAGGGAGGTCATCATGGTCAGCATATTGCAGAACAAGCAGCGCCAGCAGGGTGCCGAACAGGTCATTACCTGGGTCCATACACTCCTGGACGCCGAGGAGATCAATCTGGTGCAGGCGGTCTGGGACATGGGCCAGCTCGACATGAACAAGCAGGAGCATACCCTGACCATCATCACCGAGGGCGGAGTGGCCAAGGACCAGTTCGAGGCCCGCGAACTCGAGGATTCCTTTACCTACGTCAAGCCGGTGCTGGTGGAACGTCTGCGCGAGATGCTGAAGCGCTTGCGCACCCAGGAGGGCGTGGCCCAGCCGGTGGAAGAGGATGACGAAGCCAGCCAAACCGATGAGGGCCAACCGTGACGATACTGCAACTCGCCTTTTCCGGTCCCGACGAGGTGGCCGTCAGCGGCGCCGAGGACCTGCCCGAACACGAACAGGTCTGGCTCTGGGATCTGCTCTACGCCGCCACCCTGCATGAATGCGACGGCGAGCCCGGGGTCGCCGAGTGGCAGGAGGAACGCGCGACCTGGGCGGTCAATATCGTCGGTCGCGTCTTCATGGGGCGCGAGGCGATCGAGGCCGAAGGCGGTGTGGGTTTCAGCGATGTGGCGGTCCGGTCGGTGGATGGCGAGACCATCGCCGGACTCGAACAGGACCCGGTGGCGCTGGAGATCGTGCCCATGGACGAGGCGCTGCCGGGTCTGCGTGCGCGCTGGCCGGATGGTCTCGACACCGGTCGGCGCATGCGGCTGGTGGATGCTGTGGGTCAGTACTTCATCAACGACAACACCCTCTTTCTGCGCGAACTGCCGTTGCACATCATGGCGATGCAGAAGTTCTACCAGGAGCAGAAGGGACCGGCGGACCCCGCCAGCGTCAGCGAGGCGCCGATTTTCGCCCTGACCAAGGCGCTGGAGTACTTCGAGGCCCGTCGCCGCGACCTGGCCGAGCCGGTCGCCTTCATGGACAGCGCCACCGGTCTGTCTTCGTGAGACGCCGGCCGTGAGCGGAGTCGGCTGGCTGGTCATCGCCGGCGCCTTCGCCCTGGTCGCCGGTCAGTTCTGGCTCCTCTACCGGTCGCGCGCCGTCCAGGGGTGGTCTGCCCCCGATTTTTCCCGGCTCAGGCCCGACGGAGTCGATGCCGAGTGGTGGCTGCTCTACTTCCATCACCCCGGCTGTCCGCACTGTCGGCAGCAGACGCCGCTGCTGGAGGAGCTGGCCGCCGAGGACCCGCGTGTGCTGCTGGTGGATACCCACCAGGAACCGGAACTGGCGGCGGCCTTTCGGGTACGGGTGACGCCCACCATCATGCGGGTGCACGACGGGACCATCGATCGGGTGCTGGTGGGGCAACAGTCACGGCGGCGGCTGCGCCGGCTGCTGGAAACCCGGCGCTGAACAGGCGCGCCGGGTCCGGGGCGTGACCCCGGCTGGTCAGCCGGCGGCGGCCTTCTGCACGGAACCGAGGTTGTGGACATTCTCGAAGCCGAGCTGGCCGAGCAGCATCTGGGCCTGCATGCTGCGCGCTCCGGTGGCACAGAAGAGCACGACGGGCTTCTCGCGGTCCAGCTGGTCGACCTGCTGGGGCAGGATCTGGACCGGGATGTTCACGGCGCCCTCGATGGAGCCGCGGGCGAATTCGTCGGGGCCGCGCACATCCACCAGCTGTCCACCTTCGTCCACGAGGGCGCGCGCCTCTTCCCAGGATATCTGTTGGAGCTGCATCGTCGTTCTGTCTCCGTCTGTCGGGGGGATCAGTGTAAGGCTGTATGATGCGGACGGAGTCGCCCGGATACAACCCGCCTGCGGCCGGTCAGTTCTCCGGCAGGAAGCGTTGCAGCAGGGTGTCCAGGTGGCGCCGGCCGAGTTCGGTGGGGCGGATCCGGTGGAGTTCCCAGAACAGCAGGCCGTCGGCCTCCGCTGCCCGCAGGGGTGTTTCCAGCACGCTCAGCGGCTGACCGGCGTGGGCCGGGAACAGCGCGGTGTCGAAACCGTCGCGCAGGCGCAGGGCGTTGAGCAGGAATTCGAAGGCGGCATCGGCGCGGCTGAGCCTCCGGGTTTCGGCCAGGGTGGCGTGACCGCCGCCGAGTTCCAGGTAGGTCTGCGGCTGGCGGCGGCGCTCGCGCCGGGTGATGGTCCCGGCCGCCGGATCGGTGAGCTTGCCGTGGGCCCCGGCCCCGATCCCGAGGTAATCGCCGAAGTGCCAGTAGTTGAGGTTGTGCTCGCAGCGCCCGCGCGGCAGCCCGGAGGCGTCCGGCTCGCCCCGTGCCCAGGCGGAGACCTCGTACTGGTGGAAGCCCGCCGCTGTCAGCCGTTCTTCCCCGGCTTCCTGGATGGCTGCCAGGGTCTCCTCGTCGGGGAGGTCGGGGGGCGGGGTGCGACCGAAAGCCGTGCCCGGCTCCAGGGTGAGCTGGTACCAGCTGACATGGTCGGGCCCCAGGTCGATGGCGGTCGCCAGATCGGCCAGCGCGCCGGCCCGGTCCTGGCCGGGCAGGCCGTGCATGAGATCGAGGTTGAGCGCCTCGAAGCCGGCCGTTCGCGCCGCCACCACCGCCTCCCGGGCCGCGGCGCCGTCGTGGATCCGGCCGAGCCGGTGCAGCGCGGCATCGTCGAAGCTCTGGATCCCGAGTGACAGCCGGTTGATCCCGGCCGCCCGCAATTCCCCGAGGTGGACGGTGTCCGTCGCCCCCGGGTTGGCCTCCAGGGTGATCTCCGTTCCGGGGCGCAGCGCCAGAAGCGCCCGCAGGCCGACCAGCAGCCGGTCCATCGCCTCCGGCGAGAAGAGCGACGGTGTGCCCCCGCCGATGAAGACCGTCTCCACCCGCCGGCCCCAGACCAGCGGCAGTTCGTCCTCCAGATCCCGCAGCAGCGCGTCGACGTAGGCGCCCTCGGGGAGCGGCCCGTCCACGGTGTGAGAGTTGAAGTCGCAGTAGGGGCACTTGCGGACACACCAGGGCAGGTGGATGTAGAGACCCAGCGGGGGATTGGCATGGAAGTCGAGCATGGCGTCAGGATATCCCGACTCTGGCCGGAAAGCAGCCCGAGCCGCTACAATAGCCGGCTCTTTCGACGACGAGGTACGCCCATGCGCCCCAGCGGCCGAAGCCCCGACGCCCTGCGCCCGGTCCGATTCACCCGCGGTTTCACCAAGCACGCGGAGGGCTCCGTGCTGGTGGAGTTCGGTGATACCCGAGTGCTCTGCACGGCCTCCATCGAGGCGCGCGTCCCCCCGTTCCTCAAGGGCAGCGGCCAGGGCTGGGTCACCGCCGAGTACGGCATGCTGCCGCGTTCCACCAACACGCGGATGGGGCGGGAGGCCGCACGCGGCAAGCAGGGTGGGCGTACCGTGGAGATCCAGCGCCTCATCGGCCGCTCGCTGCGCGCTGCCCTGGACCTGCAGGCGCTGGGCGAGCGCACCATCACCATCGACTGCGATGTCCTCCAGGCCGACGGCGGCACCCGCACCGCCGCCATCACCGGCGGCTTCGTCGCCCTGGTGGACGCCATTGCCCACGAGCGCGAGCACGGTCGCCTGACCCGCGATCCGATCCACGGCCAGGTGGCCGCCGTTTCGGTGGGGATCTACAACGGCACGCCGGTGGTCGACCTCGACTACGCCGAGGATTCCAGTGCCGAGACCGACATGAACGTGGTGATGAACGACGCCGGCGCCTTCATCGAGGTCCAGGGCACCGCCGAGGGCCACGCCTTTCGCCGCGACGAGCTCGACGCCCTGCTGGGTCTCGCCGAGGGGGCGGTCGGCGATCTGGTCCGGGCCCAGCGGGAGGCACTGCAGGCATGAGCCGGGTCGTGCTGGCCAGCGGGAACCGGGGCAAGGTCGCTGAACTCCGGGCGCTGCTCGAACCCGCCGGCCTGGAGGTGGAGCCGCAGAGCGACCACGGCGTCCCCGAGGCCGAGGAGCCGGCCCCGAGCTTCGTCGAGAATGCCCTGCTGAAAGCGCGCAACGCCGCCGCCCATACCGGTCTGCCGGCCATCGCCGACGACTCCGGCCTGGAGGTTGCCCATCTCGGTGGCGCGCCGGGGGTGCGCTCCGCCCGCTACGCCGGCCCCGATGGCGACGACGCCGCCAACAACGCGCGCCTGCTGGCGGAGCTCGACGGCGTCCCCGACGCGCTCCGCGCGGCGCGATTCGTCTGCATCCTGGTCTTCCTGCGTCACGCCGACGACCCGGTCCCGATCATCGCCGAGGGCCTCTGGCCCGGCCGCATCCTCACCGCCCCCCGGGGCGAGGGCGGCTTCGGTTACGACCCGCTCTTCCTGGTCCCGGAGCACGGGTGCAGTTCCGCCGAGCTGTCGGCGGCCGAGAAGAACCGCATCAGTCATCGCGGCCGTGCCCTGGACGTGCTGCTGGCGCGCCTGCGCGCCGAGGTCTCCCTTTTGAGCGAGGAACACCATGGTTGAACCGTCCCAGTCGTCCGGCGCCGAGGCGCAGCCGGGTACCCTGTATGTCATCTCGGCCCCGTCCGGCGCCGGCAAGACCAGTCTGGTCAAGGCGCTGGTGGAGACCACCGCCGACATCGCCGTCTCGGTCTCGCACACCACCCGGCCGCCCCGTCCCGGCGAAGTGGACGGTGTGAACTACCACTTCACCGACCCCGAGACCTTCCAGCGGATGGTCGCCGACGGCGCCTTCCTGGAGCACGCCCGGGTCTTCGACAATTTCTACGGCACCTCGCGCTCCGCCGCTCTGGCCGGGGTCGAATCCGGCCACGACGTCATCCTCGAGATCGACTGGCAGGGGGCGCAACAGGTGAGCCGGCAGCTGCCGCAGTCGGTGGGCATCTTCATCCTGCCGCCGTCGCGCGCCGCCCTGCGCGAGCGCCTGCAGGATCGCGGCCAGGACGACGCCGCGGTCATCGACCGGCGGATGGCGGACGCCCGCGCCGAGATGGTGCACTGGAACGAGTTCGATTACGTGGTGGTCAACGACGATTTCGACACCGCCCTGGCGGATCTCCAGGCCATCGTTCGCGCGCGCCGGCAGCGGCGCGAAGCCCAGCAGTGGCGGCATGCGGAGCTGCTGGATGAATTGCTGCGCGTCTAGACCCGGAGACATCGCACGTCTCGTGGCGATGCCCCTAGGCGCCAGCCACGATATTGGGCTAGACTATCCGGTTCCGTATCCCCTGATTGTTGACTAGAGAGACCGTCATGGCACGCATTACCGTTGAAGATTGTCTGGACAAGGTGGACAACCGTTTCCAGCTGGTGCTGATGTCCACACACCGGGCGCGACAGCTCGCCAATGGGGCCGAGCCGCACCTGCCGTGGGAGAACGACAAGCCCACGGTTCTCGCCCTGCGCGAGATCGCCGCCGGTTACGTGGGACGCGAGGTCCTCGACGAGAGCGACGGTACGCCGACGGAGCCCCAGATGCCCGCCGAGGCCGAAGCGGAAATCCAGCCCGACGTGTGATTGGCGCCGTCGAGTCCGAGTCGCCCTACCTCGTCAGCGACCTGTGCGCGGATCTCGAGACCTACCTCGAGCCGGAGCAGGTTGCCGAGGTCTATCGAGCCTATCTGTTCGGCGCCGAGGCTCACGAGGGGCAGCGCCGGCTCAGTGGTGAACCCTACATCTACCACCCCCTTGCAGTGGCCCGGATCCTCGCGGGCCTCCACATGGATCCCCAGAGTCTGGTGGCCGGTATCCTCCACGACACGCTCGAGGATACGGGGGCGGACAAGGCGGAGCTGACACGGGAATTCGGGGAGGAGGTGGCCGAGCTGGTGGACGGGGTCTCCAAGCTCGATCAGGTCCACTTCGAGAGCAAGGCGGAGGCCGCCGCCGAGAACTTCCGCAAGATGATGCTGGCCATGGCCCGCGATCTGCGCGTCATCCTGATCAAGCTGGCGGATCGCCTTCACAACATGCGCACCCTCGGCATCATGCGCGCGGACAAACGCCGGCGCATCGGTCGCGAGACCCTGGATATCTATGCCCCCATCGCCAATCGGCTGGGGATGAACGCCATCCGTCTGGAACTCGAGGAGCTCGGCTTCAAGGCGATGTACCCCATGCGTCATCGGGTTCTGGCCCATTCGGTCCAGCGCGCCCGGGGCAATCGCAAGGAGGTCGTGACGCGGGTGGAGGAGTCGGTACGCGCGCGGCTCGAGGAGGAGAACCTGCAGGGTGTCGTCGAGGGCCGCGAGAAGCACCTCTACAGCATCTACCGCAAGATGCGCGACAAGCACCTCCACTTTCACGACGTCTTCGACGTCTACGCCATTCGAGTGGTGGTGGACAGCGTGGATACCTGCTATCGGGTACTCGGCGCCATGCACAATCTCTACAAGCCGGTGCCCGGGCGCTTCAAGGACTACATCGCCATCCCCAAGGCCAATGGCTACCAGTCGCTGCACACCGTGCTGTTCAGTCCCTACGGGGTTCCCATCGAGGTGCAGATCCGCACCGAGGACATGAACCGCGTCGCCGAGGCGGGGATCGCCGCCCACTGGCTCTACAAGACCGGCGGCGAGGCCTCGGCCACTGCGGCCCAGAACAGGGCCCGGGGCTGGTTGCGCGAATTGCTGGAGATGCAGCAGAACGCCGGCGACTCGATGGAATTCCTCGACAACGTCAAGGTCGACCTGTTTCCCGACGAGGTCTACGTCTTCACACCGCAGGGCGAGATCCTCTCCCTGCCGCGCGGCGCCACGCCGGTGGACTTCGCCTACGCCATCCATTCCGACGTCGGTAACGCGTGCATCGCGGCGCGCATCGATCGTCAGCTGATGCCGTTGAATACCCGGCTGGGGAACGGCAGCACGGTGGAGATCATCACGGCTCCGGGGGCGCACCCCAATCCCGCCTGGCTCAACTTCGTTGCCACCGGCAAAGCGCGCGCGGCCATCCGGGCCCACCTCAAGGAGCTGGAGGGCGACCAATCGATGGAGCTCGGGCGGCGGATGCTGGAGCGCGCCCTCATTGCCCGGGGCATGAGCCTGGAACGGCTGTCGGAGGAGACCCTGTGGCCGGTTCTGGAGGAACACGGTTACACAAGCAGCGAGGCCCTGTACGGCGCCATCGGTCTCGGGCGCCATCTGCCGGGACTGGTGGCGCAGTGGCTGAACCCCCAGGGCGATGTCCCCGTCGCGGGCGAGGACGACGGCACCCTCTACATCCGGGGCAGCGAGGGGACGGTGGTCACCTTCGGGCGCTGCTGTCATCCCATCCCCGGCGACAGCATTGTCGGCTTCATGAGTGCGGGGCGCGGGCTGGTGATCCATCGGCGTGATTGCCGTAATCTGACCCACGACTATCGTGAGAGTCCGGACAAGTGGCTGGTGGTCGCCTGGTCGGAGGAGGTCGACGGCGAGTTTCCGGTCGACCTGCGCATCGATGTGGCCAACCGTCGCGGGGTCCTGGCCCGGGTCGCCGCCACCATCGCCGGCCTGGAGGCGAACATCGAGAATGTCGATGTGGACGAGCGCGACGGAACCCACTCCGCGCTGCTGCTGACCGTGTCGGTGCGCGACCGCCATCATCTGGCGCGGCTGATGCGGCGGCTGCGCGGCATCGAAGCGGTGGCCCGGATCACGCGCCGCTGAATGCATTCATCCAACCGGACCGGAGGAGAACCGCCATGACCCGTTCCATCATCGAGACCGCCAATGCTCCGGAGGCCATCGGACCCTATTCCCAGGCCGTGAAGAGCCGGGGCACCGTCTATCTTTCCGGCCAGATCCCGCTGGATCCGTCCACCATGACCCTGGTCGACGGCGACATCGCCGACCAGACCCGGCGCGTGTTCGACAATCTGACGGCGGTCTGCGAGGCCGCCGGCGGGGGGCTGGCCGATATCGCCAAGCTGAACATCTATCTGACCGACATGGACCAGTTCGCCACGGTGAACACGATCATGATGGAGTACTTCCAGCCGCCCTATCCCGCGCGCGCCGCCATCGGTGTCGCGGCCCTGCCCAAGGGGGCGGAGGTGGAGATGGACGGCATCATGGAGATGTGACCGTGGCCGAGGCCGTCGCCCGCCCGCCGGAGGAGCGGCCGGTGACCGAGCTGCGCGGGGTCGGCCCGAAGATGGCCGAGCGGCTGGCGAAGCTCGGCATTGTCAGCGTTGCCGACTTGCTCTTCCATCTGCCGCTGCGCTACCAGGATCGCACCCGGGTGACCCCCCTGGGCAGCCTGCGCCCGGGGATGGAGACGGCCATTGAGGCGGAGGTGCTGCAGAGTTCGCTCCACCAGGGGCGGCGGCAGAGTCTGCTGACCCGCGTCGGCGACGGCTCCGGCTACCTCACCCTGCGTCATTTCTATTTTTCGCCGAGCCTGCATCGCGCCCTGGAACGGGGCAGCCGCTGGCGCTGGTTCGGCGAGGTGCGCAGCGGCCCGAACGGCCTGGAGATGGTCCATCCGGAAGGCCAGCGGGTCGATCAGGGGGAGGAACCGCCCGAGGCGCGCACGCTGACCCCGGTCTACCCGGCCACCGAGGGGGTGAGCCAGCCGGTACTGCGCGGCGTGATGGAGCAGGCGCTGGCACAGGCGGACGATCTGGCCGACCCGCTGGCCCCGTGGCTGCCCGCCGGTGGTGAAACGGCGCTCCCTGACCTGGCCGCCGCCCTGTGGACCGTCCACCAGCCGACCCCGGAGTGCGATGTCGAGGCCCTGCTTCAGGGTCGCCACCCCGCGCGCCAGCGACTGGCTTTGGAGGAACTGCTGGCGCAACAGCTCGGGCTGCGTCGCCTGCGCCAGCGGGCCGACCACAGCCCGGCGCCGCCGCTGGAACCGACCGGGCGATTGACCAATGCCCTGCTGGTGTCGCTGCCGTTCGCGCTCACCGGCGCCCAGGAACGGGTGGCCGGCGAGATCCGCGCCGATCTGCGCGAGCCGCACCCGATGCAGCGGCTGGTTCAGGGCGATGTCGGCTCCGGCAAGACGGTGGTCGCCGCCCTGGCGGCGCTGCAGGCGGTGGAGGCCGGCTGGCAGGTGGCGGTAATGGCGCCCACCGAGATCCTCGCCGAACAGCACCACCACAGTTTTCGGGACTGGTGCGCGCCGCTCGATGTCGAGGTCGCCTGGGTCTCCGGACGCCAGCGTGTGGCGGAGCGGGACGAGGCTCTGGCGCGAGTCGCGTCGGGAGCGGCCGGTATCGTGGTCGGCACCCACGCCCTGTTCCAGGAAGAGGTCCGTTTTGCGGACCTGGGGCTGGTGATCATCGACGAACAACATCGCTTCGGTGTCCACCAGCGGCTGGCACTGCGCGAGAAGGGCCGGGCGGATGGCCGGCTGCCGCACCAGCTCATCATGACCGCCACCCCGATCCCGCGCACCCTGGCCCAGACGGCCTACGCCGATCTGGACGTCTCGGTCATCGACGAACGACCGCCGGGGCGGACGCCGGTGGAGACGGTGGCGGTCTCCGATCAGCGCCGCGGCGAAGTGGTGGAACGAGTCGGCCACGCCTGTGCCGAAGGACGTCAGGCCTACTGGGTCTGTACCCTCATCGAGGAGTCGGAAGTCTCGGCGGCGCAGGCGGCGGAACAGACCGCGGCGGATCTCGGAGCCGTCCTGACCGATCTCCGGGTGGGTCTGGTCCACGGCCGACTGCGGCCGAGCGAGAAGGAGGCGGTCATGGCCTCGTTCAAGGCAGGGGAGCTGGACCTGCTGGTGGCCACCACCGTCATCGAGGTGGGGGTGGACGTGCCCAATGCCAGTCTCATGGTCATCGAGAATCCGGAACGGCTCGGCCTCTCCCAGCTGCATCAGCTGCGCGGCCGGGTAGGGCGGGGCAGCGCCCGCTCCAGTTGCGTCCTGCTCTACCACGGACCACTGGGCGAGACCGCCCAGCAGCGGCTGGCAGTGATGCGCGAGACCGACGATGGCTTTACCATTGCCCAGCGGGATCTGGCCCTGCGCGGTCCCGGCGAGGTCCTGGGAACCCGCCAGACCGGTCTGGCGGAGATGCATCTGGCCGATCTGGAGCGCGATGCCGCGTTGCTTCCCCGCGCGCGGGAACTGGCCGACCGGCTGCTGACCGAGGCGCCGGAGACGGCCCGGACCCTGGAGCAGCGCTGGGTCCGTGCGGGCAATGAGTACGCCGGTGTCTGACAAGGAGTGAACGTGAATACAGAGACGAGGTTGCCGCGCTGGCGACCGGCAGCGGTGGTTGTGCGCAATCTGCCACTGAGCCTGACCCCCTTTCTGCTGGAGACCGGTTCGTTGACGCGCCGAATGGAGCGGGCGTGCGGCGAGCCTCTGCAGGTGCGGGTCCTGGAACAGTCGTGGAGGCGGCCGCGTGCCGATGAGGTTCGCGCCCTGGCACTGGCCGAGGGGCGGTGGGGTCTGGTGCGCTGCGTGCGCCTGAGTTGCGGCGCCGATTCCTGGGTCTATGCACGGAGCGTGATCCCGCCGGAGACCCTCGGCGGGCGCCTGCGCCGACTCGCCCATCTCGGGGAGCGGCCGCTGGGCGCGGCCCTGTTCGCCGAGCCGGCCATGAGCCGGGGGCCCCTGGAGCTGGCGCGGCTGGAGCCGGGGATGGCCCTGCACACCGACGCTGGGGGTGGCGAGGGGGTCCGCTGGGCGCGCCGCTCGGTCTTCCGGCTGGCCGGCGCGCCACTGCTGGTCTGCGAGGTCTTCAACGAGGTGAACCCATGAGTGCCGGGACGGAATCGGAACAGCCCGACTGGCGTCGCCGCGCCGGGGTCTACGCGCGGCTGATGCGGCTGGATCGCCCCATCGGGACCCTGCTGCTGCTCTGGCCCACTGCCTGGGCGCTGTGGCTGGCGGCGGAAGGGCTGCCGCACCTCCACCTCCTGGTGATCTTCGGCCTCGGCGTCTGGTTGATGCGCTCGGCCGGCTGCGTCATCAACGACTACGCCGATCGCGGCTTCGACCCCCACGTCAGCCGCACCACCGGGCGGCCACTGGCCACCGGCGAGGCCACCCCCCGGGAGGCGCTGGCGCTGTTCAGTGGGCTCTGTCTGATCGCCTTCGCCCTGGTGCTCCTGACCAATGCTCTGACGGTGCTGCTGGCGCTCGTCGCCGTGGCCCTGGCGGCGTTCTATCCGTTCGCCAAGCGCCACACCCATCTGCCACAGATGGTCCTCGGGGCGGCCTTCGGCTGGGCCATCCCGATGGCCTTTGCCGCCCAGACCGGAACGGTGCCGTCGGAGGCGTGGCTGCTCTTCGTGGCCAACCTGCTCTGGACCACCGCCTACGACACCATGTACGGGATGGTGGATCGCGAGGACGATCTGCGCATCGGGGTGAAATCCACCGCGATCCTCTTCGGCGATCTGGACCGTTTCTGGATCGGGGTCTTCCAGGCCGCCGCGCTGCTGGCCCTGTTCCTGTTCGGGGCGCGCTGGGAAATGGGCGCCTTCTACTACATGGGGCTGACGGTGGCCGCGGGGCTGGCGATCTACCACCAGGTGCTGATCCGGCGACGGGAACCGGCGGAGTGCTTCCGGGCGTTTCTGCACAACAACTGGTTCGGGATGGCGGTGTTCGTCGGAATCGTGGTGGATTACATGCTGCGACTGTGACGCCGTTCATTGTACGACCCCGCCCGGCATGCTAGCTTTGTGCCATTGCAACAGATTCCTTTCAGGAGACAGAACCATGCGCAAACAGATCGCGGCCCTGACCATCCTTTCGCTGCCGGCCACCGCCTCGGCCAGCGCCCTCGGTGTCGGCTTCGGCGCCGGCTACGACTACTGGACGGCGTCGCCGAGCGGGGGGATGGCCGACAGCGAGATCGACATCGACATCGATGACGATCTGAGCATGGAGGACTCCAAGGAAGGGCAGATGTGGGCCTATCTCGAACATCCGCTGCCGATCATTCCCGATGCGCGGATCCAGAAGGGGCGGGTGGCCTCGGAGGGTTCCGGTGGCGAGTTCGACTTCACCCTGTCCACCGATTTCGGTGATTTCACCGACTCGATCTCCGATATCGACTCCAGTTTCGAGATGGACATGACGGACTTCATCGTCTACTGGAGCCCGCTGCCGGAGAATCTCCTGACCCTGGGCATCCTCTCCCTGGATGTCGGGGTGAACTACCGGACGATCTCGGGCGAGCTCTACATGGAAGGCACGGACCCGGCGGGTGAGACTCAGACCGTGGACGAGAGCTTCAACGCCCCGGTCCCCATGGGCTACGGCTCCCTGCGGGCCAACATCCCGGGCACCGGGGTGTCGCTGGGCGGTGCCATCTCGACCCTGAGCGTGGGCGGCAACGAATTCACCGACACGACCATGGACATTTCATGGCGTTCGCCCTTCGGGCTCGGTGTGCGCGGCGGCGTG
>JBNJEU010000026.1:0-25192 GCA_051746205.1 Pseudomonadota bacterium | reverse complement strand
CTCCTAAGGGAAAGGTCGCAGGTTCGAATCCTGCCCGGGGCGCCAGTTAAATCAATCACTTGGCCTCCGTGTCCGCCCCTCTCCTAGCTACCTTCAGCGGAAGATGGAGCGCCGCTGGGGGCGCACCTGCCAGACGAGCACGAGATTGATCAGAAACCCGATCAACGCCCCGAAGAAAAGGCTGTATCCGTACAGCGCCTCCGACATCAGAAATGCGGCGACACTGTCCTCGTAGACCACCATGGGAACCCCCAGCAGGGGGAGCAGTCCCTCGACCCAGAATGTCCGGAACGAGAGCCCCGTTACCAGGGCCAGCACCGGGATGGCGACCACGTTCACGCGGGCGGCGGTGGCCAGTCGATTCCAGCCGAACGTCACCACCAGGAGGAACAGCGCACCCAGGGTCGCGGCGAACAGCCTGTCCAGATTCGAGCGCACCGCTTCCAGCTGCTCCCGCTCGTCCGGTGGCCAGGCCGCGTCCGGCTCCCCCCGATGAGCCAGGAATGCGGCCAGCTCGCCGGCCGCTTCGGAGGGTTCGAAATGTTCGGCGAAACGGCACTCGCTTGACCAGCTGCAGTGAAATGAATACCACTGGGGGGTGTAGACTGTCGCGGCAAATGGCAGATAGAGCGTCACCCACAACAGGGCGAGAACCAGAACCGGTGCCCGCAATGCCTTCAGAAATCCCATGTGACTTCCCCCTCGCCAGTGGAATACACATCCCTGTTCGAGTCTGCTCGAGGAAAGTCTATCGCAAAGCGACCCCGGTCAACAGGGAATGGCTCGCAAAAACCACAATCCGGAAACGAGAAAGGGCCGCGACACGGATGCCGCGGCCCTTTCGAAGATGGCGCGCTGGGGAGGATTCGAACCCCCGACCACCTGGTTCGTAGCCAGGTACTCTATCCAACTGAGCTACCAGCGCCTGAGAAAGGACATTATCACACCAAACCCGTCTCCAAGGCAACCCGTCCCGATGACGGGTGGCCCGCACCAGGCCGTGGTATGCTTTGCCGAGCGGTTGGCGTCAAATCTCATGGAGTTATCACGATGGACCACTCGCAATACAGTCGTCTCTTCGAGCGGGCTGTGGAACAGGCCTACGATTCCGTCCTGATGACAACCGCGGACCTCGACTACCCGGGTCCGGAGATCGTCTATGTCAATGACGCCTTCTGTCAGACGACCGGCTATTCACGCGAGGAACTGCTCGGGGCAACACCGCGTATTCTGCAGGGTCCGCGGACCGAACGGGCCGTCCTCGATCGCCTGCGAAAGAACCTGGAAGCGGGAGAGCCCTTCGAGGGTTCGACCATCAATTACCGCAGGGATGGCACGCCCTTCACGGTTCGCTGGAGCATCAGCCCGCTTCGCGATGCGAATGGCGAGATCGAGTATTTTGTCTCCGTCCAGCGCGATATCAGCCACGAAACGCAACTCGAACACTTCAGCGAAACGTTGCTGAGCAGTCTGGGGGAGGGGGTCTTCGGGATCGATGCCGAAGGACGGTTCACCTTCCTGAATCCGGCGGCACTCAGCATCCTGGGCCAGGATGATTCGACCGATCTACTGGGCGAATCCAGTCACGATCTGACGCACTATGCCTACCCGGACGGGACGCCCTATCCCGAGAGCGCATGCCCCATCTACCACGTCATGCACACTGGCGAGGCCCTGTATCGGTGGCGTGACCATTTCTTCCGTCGTGACGGGACGATGATCCCCGTCGAGGTTTCCGCCACACCGCTATGGGAGAGCGAGCACCGGATCTTCGGAGGGGTGGTCGTTTTCCGCGACATCTCCGAGCAGAAGCGCCTGGAAGACGAACTCGAGCGTCTCGCTACCCATGACCGGCTCACCGGGGCCTATAACCGCCACTCCTTCGAAACCTTCGTAACCAGCGAACTCGAACGGATCCGGCGCCATCCGGAGCCACTATCCCTGGTGATGCTGGACATCGACCATTTCAAGGACATCAACGACACGCACGGACACCCGGCGGGCGACCGGGTACTCAAGCGACTGGTCGAGTCCATCCAGCAGAACCTGCGCGACATCGACCGTCTGGCCCGCTGGGGCGGCGAAGAGTTCATGATCCTCCTGCCCAACACGGATCGGAACGGGGCCATCCAACTCTCGGAGCGATTACGTCAGGTCGTGGCAGAGACGGATTTCGGAGCGGAGATCGGTGCGGTCCATGTCTCGGTCGGTGCCGGCGAACACCATGATGGCGAGGCTCTACGCGACTGGATTGTACGGATCGATGACGCCCTCTACCGTGCCAAGCGAAACGGACGCAACCGGGTCGAATGCGCTGAATGACCGCGTGGCCGAATTGCTTCAGCTTTCAGACCACGCGAATCGCCCTTCCTCGAACAACCGCAGACACGCATCCACGACATCCGCATCCAGCTTGATCCCGCGGTCCTGTCTCAGGATGGCAAGAGCCTCCTCAATGCCCCGACCCGGACGATAGGGTCGATGGCCCGTGACGGCCTCCACGGTATCGGCCACGGCCAGGATCCGGACTTCCAGAGACAGCGACTCCGCAGTAAGCCCATCGGGATACCCGGAGCCATCAAGCCGTTCGTGATGGTGGCGCACCATGTCCCGAATGGGCCAGCGGAACTCGATATCACCCAGGATACGAATGCCCACTTCCGGGTGCTCCCTGATGATGGCGAACTCGTTGTTGTTCAGAACACCCGGCTTGTTCAGGATCTCCATGGGCACCTTGATCTTGCCCACGTCGTGTATCCAGGCACCGAGCTGCAGGCCCAGAATCCGGTCGGCATCCAGGCCGAGCTCCTCGCCGATGGCCACCACGAGTTCGCCCACCCGTTCCTGGTGGCCGGAGGTATACGGATCCCGCTCCTCCAGGGAGCGCCCCATACTGTGAATGGTTTGTTCCAGGGTCTGTTCCCGAAGGACGACTGCCTGATGGAGCGCTCTCCGATTCTGCAGGGCGGCCATACCGAACCCCAGGTCCCCGACTGCCTCGTCAAGGACTTCGAGTTCACCGGTGTGGGCGAAAGCGTCCGGCATTTCCGAGGCCAGACCCAGGAGCCCCGTGCCCCCCTGGTGTTGCCAGGGGAGCACGCACAGGGAACGAATGCCGTTGGCGTGGAGTTCGCTCAGCCAGGCCTCGAGGTCATCCGCCGGTTCTTCCTCGAGCACAATGTTAGCGCGACGGCCCTGACGGAAGGCGGTTGCCACCACATTGGTCCCGGATTCCCCGGCCGGGCTGCTCCGGAAATCGGTTCGTTCGGTCCAGCCATCGACGGAACCTCGTGCGGTGATCCCCTGAAGTCGCGGCCCGGCGGACGTTTCTTCTACAAAGGCTGCCCAGGCAAGGAGATATTCACCTTCTCGCTGCAGGGCCTCCACCACCCCCTGCAGAAGGGATTCCGGATCGGGCGCGTGCACAATGGATTGATTGGTGCGGCTCAGGATCCCCATGGCCCGATTGGTTCGCTGGAGCAGCCGCTGCCGGGCCCTGTCGTCCCGCAGATCCCGAGCGAGGTAGAGTAACGAGGGCTGGTCCCCGATTTCCATGAGTTGCGACTTGAGTTCCACGGGGATCCGGGTGCCGTCCCGCGCCTCGAGTTCGACCTCGATGAGCGAGTAGCCCGTTTTCCGGGTATCCCGTCTGAACGCCCGCGCCTGCTCGCGGTTCTCTGCGGGATACAGGTGTTCGACGGTCATCTCCCGCAACTCCGTACGGTCGTATCCAAGCAACTCGCACGCGGCATCATTGGCCTCGAGCAATCGGCCGGTCTGCTCCCCGTCCCGAAGTTCCTCCAGAAAAGCGGTTTCCATGATGCCGTTGAACAACTGCCGGAAACGGGATTCACTGGCATCCAGATGCCGCTGGGTATTGCTGGATTCGGTCAGGTCGGCGATGTAGCCTTCGAGTAGCGCGACCCCATCGTGGTCCTCGCCGATCTTCCGCCCCTTCTCCCAGACCAGCCGCTCCGTGCCGTCGAAAGCCAGCAGACGATACTGGACCTGGTAGGTCTGTCCGGCCCGCAGTGCCTGTTCGACCTGGTTCACGACATGGTCCTGATCCTCCGGGTGGATCAGGTCCTTGAAGGTCAGTTCTCGGTTGTCCACCAGTGCCTCGGGGACCACCCCCGCCAGTTCGGCAATGTCGTCACTGATCCAGAGCACAGTCCATTGGGGGTCGCACCGGGCGACGAACAGGACGCCCGGGACGATCTCCTGAACATCGGCAAGGTGTCGCTGGTCTTTCACTGTCCGAGGATGTCCGTATGGGTTTCCGAGAGCAGCTCCCCCAGGACCATGCCCTGCTTGCCGATCGTGAAGGACCGGATCCCCTGATCCTGATTGGAACCGCGCATCTTGAGGAGCACCAGGGCTCGCCGCAACGCCGAGGTGGACTCGATATAACGCAACAGCAGGATCCCGTCCGTCATGCTGGAGACCTGGGCCTCGGTGGCCGAGGACCCCCCGGTCAGTTGCGTGGTATTGGCCGTGATCAGCGCCGTGATACCGCGCTCCCGCAAGGTGGCCACCAGCCCGACCAGAAACTCACGGAAGGCCCGCGTGCTTGCGATCCGCTCCAGGGCCGAGGCGCTGTCGAGAACCAGTCGGTCGGGCCGGAACTCATCCACCACGCGCTTGATCCGCACGAGGTGGTCCTCCAGTCCCATGGTCTCCGGGTAGTTCGCCACGATGCGCAGCCTGTTCGCGGCCTCCCGTTCGGCCAGAGGCAGACCCCAGCCCTGGGCGTTGCGAAGGATCTGCTCGCGACCCTCCTCGAAGGCAATCATGAGGCCGCGCTGACGGTCGTCACCCGCCAGGAAATGATCCGCGACCAGGCTCTTGCCGCTGCCCGTCGGCCCGGCCACCAGCGTGATCGAGCCCTGCAGGAGACCGCCATCCATGAGTTCGTCCATCCGCGGGATCCCCGAGGACAGACGCTCCAGGGAACTGGGCTGGGAGAGCTGATTGGCCGCCAGAGGAACGACACTGACCCCTTCCGCTTCGGCGCTGATGGTGAACGGGAATTCCCCCTTCTGGTGCGAGGCCCCGCGCATCTTGAAGACCTCCACGGTCCGTCGCCGCTTCTCTTCATCCAGCTCGTTGCGCAGGAGGATCACGGTGTCGGAAACGAATTCCTCGACGCCGAAACGGGTCAATGGCCCCTGATCACCCGGGCGCTCGGCGGTGATCACGGTCGTTACCCCCATCCGCTCGGTCGCATCCATGAGCTGGCCGAGACTCTGGCGCACCACACTGCTATCCGTGACTTGCGAGAACAGCCGTTCCACGGAATCCAGGACCAGTCGCCGCGCCCCGACCTGGTTGACCGCGTACTCGATCCGGGGAACCAGGGCCCCCAGCTCGAGGGCCCCGGCCACGATCGGCTGGGAGGGCTCGGGCGAGATATCGGCGAACGCCCATAATCCGTCTTCCTCCCAGCGCTCGATGGTCCATCCGAAAGAGCCCAGATTGCTGCGAATGCGCTCGGGCCGCTCTTCGAAGGTCACGAAGACCGCCGGTTCACCGAACTGCCGGATCCCCTCCACCAGGAATTGCGCGGCAAACAGGCTTTTGCCACTGCCGGAATTGCCGCTGACCAGCGCGGCCCTGTTCTCCGGCAACCCGCCTTCGGCCACGTAATCAAACCCCGGGATACCGGTGGCCACCTTGCGGACCCCCACCGTTTCCTCGGTCCCTTCAGTCATGATTCGAGCCCTCCTCACCACGGGCTGGGGAAGTATCGTGTTTCTGGAGGTCGAGACCCAGCAGAACCTGTTCGCGATCCGCCAGATCGCCGACAATGCGTCGAACCGGTTCCGGCAGTTCCTTGATGAGCGCGGGGGTTGCCAGGATCTTCTCTTCCTCGGCCAACCGCGGATGTTTCAGGATATCAATGACTTCGAGCTCGTATTGCCCTGCATACTCGTTTTCAAGGATTTGGCGCAGGTTCTCGATCGCGTGCCGTGAACTGAGGGTCTCACCAGTGATGTAGAGTTTCACATTGAGTGGCTGATTCATCGGGATCGGTAACTCCGCGATTCACCGCACGAGCACATCGAACACGAATGCCCGAGCGGAAGATGTACACCACCCATCCACGAATCGTGGATGAACTACGTATCGGCCATATCGGCTCGGGGCGGCATCCATCCGCATGGCGTTCGCGCTCGACGCATCCCGGCCGGGACGTTCCCCGCTGACGCGCAGAGCCTTCACACTCGGCCAGAAACCATACCGATAACCGGTAACCATAGTACAGGAAAACCGGGATCACCACAGTTCGACGGACCAGACGGAAAAGGCGGCGAGCGGGGTGCCGCGATCCTTTCCGGTATGGCGCGCTGGGGAGGATTCGAACCCCCGACCACCTGGTTCGAAGCCAGGTACTCTATCCAGCTGAGCTACCAGCGCCCGGGCCGGGATTGTCCCAACGATTCCACACCCGGTGCAACCGCAAACGCCAGCAGGAAGAGACCTCCTGCTCTGTGCTCCGCACACAGCACACGCGCATCGAATTCATGGTAGAAGCTGAACGCCGGACCGCTGTATACAGCGGGCTCGGACCGGATGGGAGGCGGTTCGATCGGTCCGGAGAATCAACCGGGTTCATGGCCCCGACTTCAATGCCGGCCGCTACGGGGTGGCCCCGTTCACAGCTCCCTTGCCATCCAGTCACCCGATCACCTGCACCACGACAAAAATCTTTTGTTTTACCCTGACTCACACCAGCCGCTTGTAACGGTTCACCGGCGGGTCTATGCTTCAAATGGATATTGATCGGGGTCATCATGGAACGTGGTCACTTCAAAGAAAGACCTTTTCGTCTGCGCGGCCGCAAGCGCCTGACCTACTACATCCTGGTCTGGATGGTGCCCTCGGCATTCGCCGTCATCGCCTTTGCCCTCATTCAGCACCTCATCATCCAGCGCGTCCCGCTGGCCGAAATCTCGCCTTCCATTTATCTCATCCCCGCCCTCGTGGGGAGTCTCTTCGGTCTGCTCATGGCCCGGGGCCTCGAGATGCAGCGCGAACTGAAGTGGCTGAACACCAATCTGGAGGACCAGGTCGCCGTCCGGACCCGGAGCCTCGAAAACCAGCAGGCCCTGCAACGCAGTCTGCTCGACGCCCTCCCGGAGATCATCCTTCTCACTAACGGCGCCCGGCTGACGGAGGCGAACGCTGCCCTTCTGGATTTCTTCCCGGAACATGCCGATCTGGAGGCCTTTCGGTCCGAACATGGCTGCATCAGTCAGCTCTTCGATGAAGTGGATGATCCCGCGGCCCTCTCCCCCAACGACCCCGACTGGGTTCGCCGCTGCGCCGATGAACCGAACCGAGTCCACAAAGCTGTAATCCACCGCCAGGGCCATCGCTGGGTCTTCGATGTGAATGCGCGGGCACTCCCTTCGGTGGAACAGGACGCCTACGTCATCAGCCTCACGAACATCACCCCGCTGGAACAGACCCGGGAACGTCTGCAGGAAGCCTCCGCAGCGTTACGCGACCAGCTCTATTACGACGATCTCACCGGTCTGCCGAACCGCACCTGCCTGCTGGCCGATCTGGAGAAAAGCAACGACCCCGTCCTGCTCCTGCTGAACATCGACCACTTTCGGGAGATCAACGACTTTTTCGGTCATGCGATGGGAGATGCCGTTCTCTGCGAGGTGGCCGAACGCCTGTCGGCCAGCCTGCCGGAGGGGGTTGGTCCCCTCTACCGCGTCGGCGGGGACGAATACGCGCTCCTCTACGCGGGGAACGGCCATCCCGATCCACCGGAACAGCTCGCGGCCCGGCTAGTGGATGCCGTCCGGGCCACCTCTTTCAGTGGCAACACCAATGCCGGCGTGATCCTGGGGATCACCGTCGGTGTGGTCGGTGAGGGCCAGAAGCCATTGGAGCCCTTCACGGCTGCGGACCTGGCCCTGAAAACGGCACGCTCCCGCCATCTGGACTGGTTCTCCTACAGTGAAGGGCTGGAGACCCACCGCGAATACGGGGAGAACATCCGCCGGGTCCAGGTGCTTCGCGAGGCCCTGGACGCCGGGCGTGTCACGCCGGTCTACATGCCCATCCTCGACGTAAAAGGCGGCCGAATCACCCACTACGAGTGCCTGGCGCGGTTGTACAGCGCCGACGGGCGCGTGGTTCTGCCCGGGGAATTCCTGACGGCGGCTCACACCACCCGGCTCTATCCACGAATCACCATCGCCATGGTCGATCAGGCCTGTCGCGAATTCGCCGAACGGCAGGAGCACTTCAGTCTGAACCTCTCCATGAGCGACATCCTGAACAAGAGGACGGTTGATACCATACTCGAGACCATCGAACGGTCCGGCACCGGTCATCGCATCATCTTCGAGATCCTTGAGTCCGAGGGGCTGCGGGAGCCGGAACAGTTCAACCACTTCATGGAGCGCGCCCGGGCCCTGGGTTGCCGCTTCGCCATCGACGATTTCGGCGCCGGCTTCGCAAACTTCGAGTACATCACCAGGCTGGAGGTCGATCTGCTGAAGATCGATGCCAGCCTCATCCGCGGACTGGGTCAAGGGCCTGCAGCCCGGGTGGTGGTGGAGACCATCTGCCTGTTCGCCCACCGTCTGGGGATCGAGACAGTGGCCGAATTCGTCGACACCGCCGAAGTCCTGGAAACGGTCCGTTCTCTCGGGATCGACTACGCTCAGGGCTTCCACATCGGGCGTCCGGGTTCACCGCCCACCGCAGCCACAGACCGGCAGGCACACGACGGTACGAGTCCGACGGCGAGATCACGGGTGGATCGTTAGCGGTCATTTCTCGGTCATCACCCAGACTCCGTCCCACCTCGTCGGTGGTTCCGCTTGCAGGGCCCGGCAGCGTTCCAGATACCGCTGCGCCGGCGCATCCGCTTCCGCAATGGCGGCGAACCCCTCGACGGCCTCGGCGAAGTCCCCGGCATAGTAACGCTGCAGGGCCGCATCGAACCTCTCCAGTGTCTCCCGCCGTCGTGCGGCCTCCTCGCGGGTCAGCGGCTCATACACGGTCACCGGTTGCGCGCGACCCACCACCGCCACCCGCGAGAGTTCGCGCGTGATGAATCCGGACCCCAGCTGCGCGGCGGTTTCTTCCGAGATCAGGGTGTAGCTGCCGAACACCTTGTTGATGCCCTCCAGGCGCGCGGCCAGATTCACGGCATCCCCGAGCATGGTGTAATCGAAACGGTTGTGCGACCCCATGTTGCCGACCACTGCGGAGCCGGTATTGAGGCCGACGCGCATGCGCAGCTCCCGACCCACCCGCTCGCGGAACCACGGGCGCAGCTCCGCCAGCCTCTCCTGGCAGCGGAGCGCCGCCCGCACCCCGCGTTCGGCGTGATCGGGGAGATTCAGCGGGGCGTTCCAGAAGGCGATGATGGCGTCGCCCTCGTACTTGTCGATGGTCCCGCCCTCGGCCTGGATGATGTCGGTCATCGCCGAAAGGTAGTCATTCAGAAGCCCGGTGAGTTCTTCCGGCGAGAGCCCTTCCGACAGGCCGGTAAAGCCCTCCAGATCGGAGAAGAAGATGGTGATCTCCCGACGCTCGCCGCCGAGCTTGAGCTGTTCCGGGTGCCGCAGCAGGTTCTCGATCACGGCGGGGCTCAGGTACTGACCGAAGGCCGCCTTGATGAAGCGGCGCTGGCGCCCCTCGGTGGCATAACTGGCCATGGCCGCCCCCGTGAGGGCGATGGCCACCGCCGCCAGTGGCGCCGCCATCTCGAGCCACCAGCCCGCGACATAGGCCCCGGAGGCAACGACCACCGGCAGCGGCAGAAGCACGACGAAGGCGGTCGCCATGGACCGGACACCACCGGCGAAGCTCACCGCGAACGCCGCCAGCAGAGCCAGCAACAGGACGAGTGCGGCGTCGACCCCGGCCGGCGCCGGCCGGATGAAGTCGTCATTCAGGAGATTGTCGAGAAAGGTGGCCTGAACCGCCACACCCGGCGTATTCGAGGCCAGCGGCGTCGGCCGCAGGTCGTGCAGCCCCGGTGCCGAGAAGCCGAACAGCACATGGCGGCCGCGCAGCTCCTCCGGATCGATCACGGGCTCGCGCCCCGCCTTTACTCTCAGAGCGCTCTGCAGCACGGCGGCGGCGCTGTAGGCGGTCCGCTCCCCCGGCTGGCCCTGGAAACGCAGCAGGGCCCGGCCCGCCTCATCCAGCGGGATGGTGGTGTCGGCGACCGTCAGGCGCTGACCGCCCGCCACGGACGTCAGCACCGCCGGCTCATCCACTTCGGCGGTGGCGAGATGCGCCGCCAGTCCCAGGGCGGGGATGGTCCGGCCATCGAACCGGGCCACCGGCGCCAGCCGCCGATGGATCCCGTCCACATCGGCCCGGGCGGTGACATTGCCGAGCCAGCGGCTGTTCGCACCCACCTCGTCGATGGGGAACTGGGCCCGGGAATACGCCGGAAGGGTCGCCGGACCGCCCTCCAGGCGCAACCGTTCACGCCCCCCGCGCTCGGGGATGAAACGCTCCGAGCCGCTTTCCCGGGAAAGGAAGAGCCCGGTGACGAAATCACCATGGGCGGCGATGCGCTCGCCGAAGCGCCGGTCATCCGTCCGGCCGTGGCCGGAGGGGTCGAGATAGAGGACATCGAAGCCGACACTGCGCGCGCCGGCCTGGTCCAGGAAGGCGAGGACCTGCCCATGGAGTTCGCGGGGCCACGGCCAGCCCAGGGCGTACTGATCGCGCACCGCGTCGAGGCTGGTCTGGTCCAGCAGGATCAGGACGATCGCGTCGTCGGGACTCTCGAACGGGGCCACCATCTGCACCCGCCAGTCATAGCTCCGCAGTTCCAGCCGTTCGAAGGCGCCGGACAGCCAGACGCCGAGCACCACCAGGGCGGTGACGAGCCCGACCGCGAGGCCGCGCAGCCCGCGACCCCGCCGTTCCGCCAGTGAGGGGGACGCGGCCATCTACAGGCTTCCGAGGGCCGCCTGGTAGCGCCGTTCCCGGACCTCCCGTGCGCGCGGGGCATGATCATGGCCGGCGATGGCCTCGCGCACGTCCGCAATGCGATCCGCCGGCTCGGGATGGGTCCGGGCGAAGCCGGCGCCATCGGGCTCCAGCCGTTCATCCATGGCCTCGAGGACGGCGCTCAGGGCGGCGGGGTCGTATCCGGCACGTCGCAGGATGCGCACCGCACCCCGATCCGCCTCACTCTCGGCCCCCCGGGAGTAGCCGGAGTTGACCAGGGTCTGGGTGATGTCGTCGATGGAGTCCTCGAAGGTGGCGGTCAGCTCGGCGAGATCGTCGTTGCCGGCGAACTGGGTCCCGGTGATGGCGACACTGGTCAGTGCGGCGGTGATCCGCGAGGTCTTGATCGCTTTCAATCCGTGCAGATGCTCGATGTGGGCGATTTCATGGGCCAGGATGGCGGCCACGCCGTCCTCGCTGTCCGCCAGATCGAGCAGGCCGCGCGAGACGAAGACCAGGCCGCTGGGGGTCGCCAGGGCATTGATCTCCTCCGTCTCGAGGATCTGGAAGCGATAACCGCCGAACGGCTCCGGACGCTCCGAATAGAGGGCCAGAGCCTGCCCCAGCCTGTTCAGGTAGCGGTTGGCCACCTCGTCTTCATGCGGCGGATAGCGATCGAGGATGCGCGCCCCCACCGAGCGTCCGATGTAGTACTCCTGTTCCGGGGTGATGTCCTCGGCGCTACGCGCCACCGCCTCTGTGCTCTGCCGCAGTGAATCGGCCTGGGTCTCGCTGATGACGCCGGACCCGGCTGCCACATCGGTGCCCACTTCGGCGAGGTCCCCGAGGGTGCCGCATCCGGCGAGGCCGACGAGGGCCGGGATCAGGGTCACGATGATTCCGGGGAAGCGGGCCATCATTCATCCCCGTCCGGATGATTCAGATCGGCCGAGGTGATGAAATCGGCCAGTTCGGCGGTGGGCACTTCGCGTGCCTCGATCCGGTCGATCGCTTCGAAATCGAGCCCGTGTTCCCGGCGATACCGGGCCTCGACTTCCGCATTGAAACCGCGACCGGCCAGGGCGACCTCGGTATCATCGGCGGCGCGGGCGGCGTCCTCCTCGTCGGGCTCGAGGATGATGCGGTCGGCGGTCAGGGCCGAAGAACCGACCCAGCCCTCGCGGCCATCGTCTTCCACGCGCCCCCGGACCCAGCCCTCCTCGGTGGCGAGGACCTCGATGCGCGCACCGTACTCGAGCATCACCACCGGCTTGCCGAGATACGAGGGCTCCTCGCGCAGGGCCGTCTCACCGACCTCGACACTGCGATACTCCTCCGCTCCGGCTGTCACGACCGGTAACAGGGCCAGCAGGACCGTTGCGACAACCCGACGTGGACTCATGCACTGTTCCCCCTCACGGGCTGTTCCGGACGAGCCCGGCCCGACTGACCCGACGCCACGCTAGAAGGCGCCCAGGCGCGAGCCGCCGGCATCCGAGCCGAACTCCTCGAGACTCAGTGTACGATGGTTGTCCTCATGTTCCCACTTGTATCGGACGATGCCGCCGGGGACCTCTTCGCTGATCCACCACTGCACCGTGCCGGCCCGGCCGGGATGGCCGGTGCGCAAGTGGTCTGTCGTGAAGCTTCCGGCGGGCACCCGGATCGCCTCGACCCCGACCTTCAGACCCTGGTAGCTCTCCTCGGTCAGGGTCTTCCGGGCATGCAGAACCCACTTGTCCGAGTCCTGCTCGGAAACCGGCACTTCCTGCGGCTCTTCTCCGGGGTACTGGACCCGCATGCGGCGCACCCGGCGGTCGCCCTCGTCATCGGGCGGAGCGAACAGGGCCTCGATGGTCAGGGTGCCATCCTCGGAACGGGTCGTGACCCGCCACCATTCAGAACCGTCATCCTGTCGCTTGAGGAGGGCCTTTTCGAACGAGTTCCCCCGTTCGATCCCGCTGGCCTCCCACTGCACGTACTCCCCCGGTTCAAAGGATTCCCGCACCACATCGTAGCCACCTTGATAAAACACGGCCTGGAACAGCCCCATGGTGTACCCGTGCATGGCTTCGGGCGGGGGCGCGCCGCCGCTCATGGACTCGGGAGCCATCCGGTCGACGGCGGCCCCGGTGGCGGAATCCACCACGCGGTCCAGACCCTCGATGGTGCCACAGCCGGCCAGCAGTGGCAGCACTGTCGCGGCAACAAGGGTGCGCAAACGGAAACGAAAGAACATAAGCCTGCCCTCTGATGAGCCCCGTCTGGAACGGGTATCCAAGAAAAGAAGAACCGGAGTGGAATCAATGCAGCATGGGGAGACCCCGGAACAGACCCGCATGAACCACTCATCCACCCTGAATAGTGGCAGGGAGCCGGCCTGTCAACCGAGGTCAATCCGCGAAGGCGACCTGCTGCGGAAGATTCCCCCGACGGAAGACCAGGCCTTCTCGACCCGAATCACTCGCAGCGCACTCCGGCCTCGCGCAGCCGCGCCACCGTGGCCGGTCCGATCCCGCTGACGGCCTGCAATGCGTCGAGATCGCCGAAGGGCCGGTGGGCGATGATGTCGCGAGCCCGGGCGGGCCCAATGCCGGGCAGGGTCGCCAGGCTCTCGGCGTCGGCGCTGTTGATGTCGGGGGCGTCTGGCGCGGCGACGGGCGGTGTGGCCTGTACGGCGGCGACCCGCTCCGCCCCGCCGGCCTCCGGGGTCTTCTCCCCGGATCCCGCCTCGGCTTCCTCCTCCGTCGCCTCCATGCGCAGGCCGGCGAAGTCGGCAAAGACCTCCAGCAGCCGATCCTGTCGCCGGGTCCGCCGCCCCAGGACCAGACCGGCCTCGTCCATCGCCAGCAACAGCTCCGGCAACGCGTCGCTGGCGTATTCGCGGCGCAGCACCTCGGCCAGATGGGCCATCACCGCGTCGAGATCGTGCTCACCCTCCAGCGCATCCGCCAGCTCCCCATCCAGCCAGGGCGCCACGGCGGCCAGGGTCGGCGGCGCCTTCTCGCCCAGGATCCTGGCCAGCCCTTCGGCCGTGTAGCCACGCCCCCAGCCGAGGTGAACGGCCCAGAGGGCGGCCAGCGCCCCCTCGGCCTCGCCCGGCAGCGCCCGGAGCGTCGGGGCCAGACGGTGTCGACGCCAGCGGATGTAGCCGTTGCGCAGGGCGCGCCGGCTGCTGGCCACCATGCTCGGGATGGCGAGCAGCAGCCGCAGCAGTCCGTCGATCGCCCCGATCAGAAAGCGGATCAGTCCCACGGCCGCCACCGCGAGCAGCTTCATCCCCTCGCCGATGGCGACCAGGGCCATGTAGACCCCCTGGAGCTGCGCGGCCTTGCGCCCCCGCATCTGGATCCCGGCGATCTTCGCCGACGAGCGGTTGGGGTTGGTGATGTTGAAGGCACCGAGATTGTTGCGCCCCGACAGTGAAAGCCCGGATTTGGAGAGATTCAGCCGCAGCGGGCCGGCCTTGTAACGCCCACGCAGAATGAAACGACCGTTCTGCACCGCCACCTGGGTGCCGGGGCCGGCGGAGGTGGAGAGCCGCACCCCGCGTGCGGTGTTGGCGGTGAGATTGATACCGGCCGCCCGGGTCCGGGCGCGCAGGGCGACACCGCCGGTGCGGCTCACCCGCAGATGGCGACCGCTGTGCTGGATCCACTTCTGCCGACCGTGTTCGTCTTTCCTGCCGATGTTGAACATGGACCCTCCGTTTGTCCGTGGCGTCACCCGTCAGACCCGCCCTGCCAGCACCTCGCGGGCCACCCGCTCGACGCTGTAGCACCGGGTTTCCGGTTTCTGTTCGATCACCCGGTGATCCACGCGGCCCTCCGCGCGGCGAGCGATGCGCTCCCGGTTTTGTCCATGCACCCGATTCTAGCAGAGGGACCATCTTGCGAGTGCGATCCGTCGAGCGGATCCGATTCAGGCAGGGCGATTCGAACCACCGAGCGAACCTCGGTGATCCCCCTCAGGGGACGGTGGAAGCGGAAAGTCGACGGGAACCGGCAACAGGGCATGCACCGCGCAATGCAACTTTCTTTCCCACAAACAAATGCCCCTTCACGCCCGGAGCGCTTCGATGGAATCGAATCAAGTTGCTGACATGAGGGGATTTTCAGGGATATGATTTGGCGGAGAGGGAGGGATTCGAACCCTCGATACCGTGAGGTATACACACTTTCCAGGCGTGCGCCTTCGACCACTCGGCCACCTCTCCAGATGCCGGGCACCACTCGGTGGCGGGTCCACCACTCGACCGGTGCCAGACAAGCGGGTAGGATAAACGACCCTTGAACGGCGTGCAATGACGCCCCGACGCAGATCCCGGCCAGAGACCCGCCCGTGAGCCAGAGCGCGAACCTTTCGCAGCCATCCGCGCCGCGTGTGCCGACGCGCGCGCCGGCTACCGCCGCTTCCGTCACCACACCGGCGGCGGAGGCACCGGCTGCGCTCTCCGATCGTCTCAGTATGAGCAGCGCGCCGTATACCGATCCGCTGGACCGGATCCCGTGGCCCGAGTTGAGCACAGAGAACTTCTGGCTGCCGGAGAGTGCCGTCTCTCTCCACGGCCTGGACATCTATCATCGACTCCCGGAGGCGCAGCGCCGCCACCTCTCCCAGCTGGAGTATCTCAACGCGGTGGAGGCCGGGATCTGGCTGGAGGCGATCTTCATGGCGCGCATCGCCGATTCGGTGCAGACCGCCGACGACGACGGCGCCCTGCGCTACCACCTCCACGAACTTCGTGAAGAGGCCGGCCACAGCCTGATGTTCATGGAGTTCTACCGGCGCACCGGCATGAGACGGGTGCCCACGGCCTTTCCCGGGCTGCGGCTGGCGAACCTGGTGGGGCGCAGAGCGCCATTCGAGTCGACGGCCTTCTGGCTGGCGGTGTTCATCGGCGAGCAGGTTCCGGACCGTCTCAACCGCGTCGTCCACCACCGCCGTCGCGAGGTGGATCCGGTCGCGCACGCCATCGCCCGCATCCACACGCGAGACGAGGCTCGCCACATCGCCCACGCCCGCGAACAGCTGCAGAAGAGGCTGGGCACCATGCCGCGCTGGCGGCGACGGCTCCTCGGCGTGCCCATCCGCCGCCTCTTCGGCCAGTTCGTGCGCGCCCTCTACCTCCCGGAGCCGGCCCTCTACGAGCGCGCCGGACTGACCCCCGGCCGTGATTGGGCGCGGCGCGCGGCGACCAACCCCGAGCGGGTCGCCTTCATCGACACCTGTGTCGCCCCGACCCGGGAAACGCTCGCCCCCTTCGACCTGCACCTTGACTGGCGCTAGGTGCTCAAAAAATACTGCTTCCACGCTTGTCTTTCGCTCCGCTCGCGGCATAGGATTAACGGAAAGAACAAGGTCAGCCGGACCGTCCGAATCCGCTCAGTAAGGAATCGCCCATGCCTGCCAGCCCCAATGAGAGTTTCCTGCCGGAACTGGATACGGCAGAGCGGCTTCGCATTCTGCAATACGCCCTCGCCGGGGTCTCCCAGGCCGTGGTGATCACCGACGCCGACAACCTCATCCAGTACGCCAACCCCGCCTACGAGGCTCTCACCGGCTACAGTGCCGCCGAACTCGTCGGCCGGACACCGCGCCTGCTGCAATCGGGACACCATGACGCTTCATTCTACGAGACGCTCTGGGGGGTAGTGGAACGCGACGGTCGCTGGTCCGGCGAGATCTGGGACCGCGGGGCCGACGGCGCCTCCTGGCTGGTCCATCTGTCCATCCAGCGTTTCAACGACGCCAGTGGTCACCCGCACCACTACCTCGGCATCTTCCAGGATGTATCGAACCAGAGTCAGACCGAGGCGCAGCTGGAGCGACTGACCCACTACGACGCCCTCACCGAGCTGCCCAACCGCCTGCTCTTTCGCAATCGGCTGGCCCACGAATTCAATGTCGCCAACCGGCACAACAGCTCCACCGGCCTGATCCTTCTGAACCTGGACCGTTTCCGCGCCATCAACGACACCTTTGGCTTCGCTGCCGGCGACCGCCTGCTCCAGGAGGTCGCGCAGCGCTTCGAGGGCTGCATCCGACGAACCGATCTGATGGCCAAGCAGGAGAACCGACTGGAACGCAACGCCGACATGGTCTCGCGGATGAGTGGCGACGACTTCGCCTTCGTCCTCGGTGAACTGCGCAAGCCCGACGACGCCGGCGTGGTGGCCGACCGCCTGATGGCGGCGCTGGAGGAACCCTTCCTGCTGGAGGGCGAGGAGGTCTACGTCTCGGCCAGCATGGGCATCGCCATCTATCCGGAAAATGCCGAGACCGCCGACGGCCTGCAGCAGTGCGTCGAGACCACCCTGGCGCGCCAGAAGGGGGCCGGACGGGGCGGCTATCTCTTTTTCTCCGAGGAGATGAACGAGAGCAGCGCCCAGCGTGTACGCATGGAGGCGCGCATGCGCCGGGCCATGGCCGACGGCGATTTCCATCTCCACTACCAGCCGAAGCTGGATCTGGCGGCGAACCGGGTCGAGGGGATCGAGGCGCTGCTGCGCTGGCCCACCGAGGACGGGTTCATCCCGCCCGCGGAATTCATTCCATTGGCCGAGGACATCGGTCTGATCCGGCCGCTGGGGGAGTGGATCCTGGATCGCGCCGTGGCCGACACCCTGGCCATCGAGGCGCGCACCGGCCAGCGGTTGCAGTGCGCGGTGAATCTGTCGGTACGCCAGTTTCAGCACCCCCGACTGGTCGACACGATCCGCGATACCCTCCAGCGCCACGGGTTGTCGCCGGAACGGCTGGAGCTGGAGATCACCGAGGGGATGCTGATGCACGATGTCGACGAGGTGCGCCGGATCCTGGAGGAGCTGCGCGGCCTCGGCGTTCATCTCGCCATCGACGATTTCGGCACCGGCTACTCGTCGCTGGCCTATCTGAGCCACTTTCCGGTGAACACGCTGAAGATCGACAAGAGCTTCATCGACGACATCGACGCCGGGATCTCGGGAGCCTGCATCGTCGCGGCGGCCATCGATCTCGGAGTGGGACTCGGCCTGCGGGTGGTGGCCGAGGGGGTGGAGACGCTGGAACAGCTGAACCTGCTGCGCACCAAGGGGTCCCACCAGGTCCAGGGCTATCACGTCGCACGACCGCAGCCCATCGACGACTTCATCGACTGGCTGAACGCCGCATCCGGGGGCTAGCCGACGGCCAGGACCTCACCGCCCATCAGTAACCGATCGCGCCCGGCGTCCTTGGCGGCGAGCAACAGACTGTCGGCGCGGTTGATGGCCTCCATCGCCTCCTCACCGTCAACGACCTCCACCAGACCGACGCTGGCGGTGATGCGCGCCCGCTCCCCCTCCGCCACCGCCCGAGAGGCGGTGGCACTGATGGCGGAACGGATCCGTTCACAGACCTCGGCGGCCTGCCGCCCATCGGCCTCGGGGAAGACCAGCAGGAACTCCTCGCCTCCCCAGCGACCGCAGATGTCGTATTCCCGCAAGCTGTCCCGGATCGCCTCCGCGATGGCACAGAGCAGCTGATCGCCCACCTCATGACCGAACGTGTCGTTGACCGCCTTGAAGCGGTCGATATCGAGGATCGCCACGCCCAACGAGGTACCCCGACGGTTGCGCCGGTCCATTTCCTCATTGAGCCGCTCCAGCAGGTAGCGGCGATTGCCCAGACCGGTCAACGGATCCTTCAGAGCCGCCTCGCGCAGCGACTCGTTGAGCTCTCGCAGGTTCTCCTGATACCGATCGGAGATCCGGACCAGCCGCTCCAGCCGCCGCAGGTGGCGATCGTAGGAGGTGGCCAGAGTCTCGTTGTGCGCCCGATAGACATCCTGGAAACCATCCGAGAGCCGCACCAGCCGTTCCATGCGCTCGCGCTGGTGGGTGGAGAGTTCGAAGAGATCCGCCAGCAGGCCGCGCAGGGGATCATCGTCGTACGCCGGGTCGGCCAGCACCCGGGTCACGGCCTCGAGGAGCTCGTCTTCCCGCTGGGTCGGCCCGGACACGCCGGTCACGGAGCCGACTCCTCGGCCTGAATGGCGAACGGGAAGGTGCAGTCCTCCTTGAACTCGTCCGCCAGATCGGCGACGCGCTCGTTGCGCGGGTCGTAGTACCAACTCACCGACACCGCACGCCCCTGGCCATGGGCCTCCTCGAGCAGGTCGAAGATGTCGAGCATCGCCCGGACGGAGCTGGTATTCAGGTAGGCCAGACGCAGTTCCAGTTCCAGCGGGTCCGCGCGCTCTTTCAGGAAGGTCTGGACCCAGGCAATGACGTCGCCAAAGAACTCGTACGAGTTCTCGGGATAGGAATCACCCGCCATGAAGAGGCGACCGGCCTGCTCGTCGGCCCGGATCTCGGGGGTTGATTTGGTCTTCTCGATGTTCGGTGCTTCCATGATGGGTCCAACCTTGTTGCAAAGCGACAGTATCAGATGACGGCCCGCAGGCTGAAGAAGGTGCGTCCACCCTCGATGACCTCCAATGAGGCGACCAGAGGGGCGCTGGCCTTGCGGGCCATGTCGATGAGACCCAGGCCGGCACCGCTGATGGCGCCACCTTCCCGGGGCTCGCGCAATTGAGCCTTGTAGGCGTCCTTCAGCTCCGCCCGATCCATCGCGCCCAGCGCCCGGACGCGTTCGACCAGCCGCTCGCCGTCGTCCGCCTCCACCACGTTGCCGGCTTCGACCACGTACCGGCCCTCGGCGTCGCGCGCCACCACCACCGTCGCGGCGCTGAGGGCGTCGGTATACCCCATGTGGTTGGCATAGTGGCGGATGTTCTGAGTCATCTCCACGTAGACGCCGAAGACATCCATTACCGCCGACGGCGCCGCCTCCTCGGCTTCCATGTAATTCTTCAGGGCGTTGCCGACCTCCTCGATGAGGCTGCGCGAAATGGGACCATTGAAACTGAGCATGATGCCCTGTTTCTGAAAGTGTTCACGCAGTCCGAAGAGGTCGAAATCTCTCATGCGGAATTCTCCGTGGTATCGATGCGGAAAGAGAGCACGGTGATGTCGTCACGCTGTTCATGGTTACCGCGATAGTCGGCGAGGGTCCGTTCCAGAACCTCGGCCTGCTCCCCCAGCGGTTGCCGGGCCAGGGTGCGCAGCAGTTCGGCGAAGCGAGTGCTGCCGAAGCCGAAACCGTGTTCACCACCCGCCTGATCCAGATAGCCATCCGTGACCATATAATACGTCACGCGTGGCTCGGCCTCCATGGTGTAATCACGATAGGTCCCCTGCCGCCGATCACAGAGGGCACGGCGGCCGCCACGGATCTCCTCGACATTGGTGCCGTCGCTCCAGTGGAGACCGATGCGCGCGCCGGAAAAACGCAGATGGCCGTGCCGGGCATCCACGTAGACCAGTCCGGCGTCGAGGTTGGTGGCCACCGACGACGGCATCTCCGACTGCTGGACCATCTCCCGCAGGGTTGCGTCGGCGTGGGTGAGCAGCGCCGCCGGTGAAGTGATACCGAGGCGATTCATCGCCTCGGTAAAGGCGGCCCGCGCCAGCATGGTCATCAGCGCTCCGGGCACACCGTGTCCGGCACAATCCACCACCCCGACCAGATAGCCGGTTTCATCACGCCTGAAGAGATAGAAATCCCCGCCGACCCCGTCGCGCGGATGCCAGAGGACGAAGTGCTCGTCCAGCGCTTCGGCCATCTGGGCATCGGGCAGCAGCGCACGCTGGATGACGCTGGCATAGTCGATGGAATCGTTGATGGTCTTCTGGCTTGCCGCCATCTCCCGATTGGCCCGTTCCAGCTCCCGGGTGCGCTCCTCGACCCGCTGTTCCAGATCCTCGGTGTGATCGCGGACCTGCCTGGCCATGGAGCCGAAGGCGCGGCTGAGATCCCCCAGTTCATCGCGACCCGCCTCGGGGAGATCGACCTCATAATGGCCTCCAGCCAGAGCCGTGGCCGAATCATTGAGACGGCGCAGCGGACGCAATACCACCCGATCCACACCGTAGGCGAAGGCAGCCATCAGCACCAACAGCATGGCCAGCAACGCCGCCACCGCCGTGCGTAGCCAGGGCCCCTCCACCACCTCGGCGACCTGGAGGTCCACGGCATTGAGGACATGCCAGTCCAGCTCCTCGACAAAGGTCAGGGCCAGCAGTTGCTCACGCCCGCCCAGCACCGCGCGCACCAGTTCCACCTTCCCCGGCTCCGCCTCGGCCCGCTGCATGGCCGCTTCCAGCACCCGGCGGTCCGGCCCATCCAGTCGACGCGGCAGAACCTGGCGTGGATCGGCATCCCGAGCCGCCGTCCCGTAGGCGATCCGGTCCGGATCGGGATGGGCCTGGATGGCGCCATCCGTGTCCAGGATCATCGGCGTTACCCCGGCCTCGTCGTTCCTCACGAAGCGTTCCAGAAATCCGCTGAGATCCAGACCGGTCCCGGCCAGACCCAGGCGCTCGCCATCCGGCCCCTGCACGACCACGTTCAACCAGACCCGGGTCACCCCCAGTTCGGTATCGGGATTGACGTTGATATTGAAAGGTGCGTCCCCGGCCATGGTGTTGAAGAACCAGGCATCATCCGGATTGTCGGGATCGAGGGTGTAGCGCGGCTGTTCGCTGTATTCGCTGTCGGTGTCGTTGGTGTAGTAGTGGCGGGAGCGGGCGCTGATGAGGAAGTAGTTGGCGTCGCGGAAATCATCGCGATAGCGCTCCGCTTCACGGAAGAACCGCGCCCGATGCTCGGGATCGTCCTCGTTCCGGAGCATCGCTTCGGCCAGAATGGAGTCGGCCAGCCGCCGAGCCAGCGCCAGTTCGCGGGTTACCGGGGTGAGCACGTTGCGGGCGCTGAGTTCGGTGACGTTGCGGGCGTAGGCCTCGCCGAAATGGCCGCGGACACTCTCCACCATCTGCCAGCCGACCAGCCCCAGCGGCAGCAGCGCGAGCAGACACGCAAGCGCCAGTGCCAGCATCGATTTGGCTCGCAGCCCGTATCCCCACACCGCCATGCTCAGTGCCCCCCGGAAACCACCATAATGTGAAGCAGTACACATTTTCCGGGCAGTATCCCCCTGCGGGGGGAGAGGCGTCAATGCGGCGGTTCGGGTGCGGGATTTTCTCGAACGAGAGATTTCGGATACTCTTCCGGAGGACACACGACGATCGCCACCCGGAGGGAACGCGTCGATGGGCAGATCGGGGATCGACAACTGGTTCATGCGGCTCTTCGACAGCGGAAAACCGCCGAACACCGCCGACTTCCTCTGTGAAGTCCCCACCGACCCGCAACTCTTCATGCCCGGCCACGAAACCGGGGTCCTCTCGGTCGCCTTCGCCCCCGACGGTCGCCACGTTCTTTCCGGATCCATGGACCGCACCGTGCGCCTGCTGGATCTCGGTACCGGCAAGGTCGTGCGGACCTTCACCGGCCACGACGACAGCGTCCACGCGGTGGCCTTCAGCCCCGACGGACGGCGCGTCCTCTCCGGTTCCTCCGACCACACCGTCCGCCTCTGGGAGGCCGCCAGCGGCCGCCCCATCCACATCCTCGACGCCCACCAGGGCACGGTTCACGACATTGCCTTCGGCCCGGACGGCAGGCAGGCCCTTTCCGCTTCCTCGGACAACACCCTGGTCCACTGGGATCTGAAGCGGGGCGAGGTGATCCGCAGCTTCGAACACCATACCGATGAGGTCCATTCCGTGGCCTGCAGCGGCAATGGTCGTTATGCGCTCTCCGGCTCCCTCGACCACCAGGTGATGCTCCGGGACCTCGGGGATGGCGTCCTGGTGGCCAAGATCAAGGCGCACGAGGGAGGCGTCCACATGGTCGCCTTCAGCCCCGACGGACGGCGCTTCGCCACGGGGGGCCGGGATGGGTGGATCCGGATCTGGGAGACGGCCACGCAGCAGCGTCTGCACGAATACCCTCTGGGATCGGAAAACGACATCGTCACCTCGCTGGCCTTCAGCCCCGATGGTCAGTGGCTGCTGATCACCCTCTTCGACCACTTCGAGGGCGAGAGCGAGATCGGTCTGATCAATGTCGAGGGACGGGGGCGGCGGGTCATGCACGAGGTGGTTCTGGCGCACATCCTCAATCGGGGCAATCGGATCCATCCCGACGCCGACCTGATCACCAGTATCGCCTTCAGCCCGGACGGCCACTGGGCCCTGGGAGGCACCATGGACGGCGCCCTGCTGCTCTGGCCCATGGAGGCCATCACCAGCATCTTCCTGCGGCTGGAGCCCGCGCCCGGCACCTGACTCCGCTGGGTTCGCCCTTGCCCCTGCCTCAGTCGATGTTCGGTTCCGGAACCGACAGGTGGAAGCCCTGGACGTAGTCCACGCCGATGGCGCGCAGGGCATCGAGTATCGCTTCGGATTCCACAAACTCGGCGACGGTCTGCATCCCCAACTCACGGCAAAGGTTGACCAGATTGCGCACCAGGGCATGGTCCACACGCGAATTGAGGATATTGGAGACGAAGGCACCGTCGATCTTCACATAGTCGAAGTGCAACTCACGCATGTAGTGGAAGGAGTTGTAGCCACTACCGAAATCGTCCAGAGCGAAGGCGAAACCCTTGTCGCGAAGTTCATCGAGGAACCGGCGCATGTTGCTCATATCACCGATGGCCTCGCGCTCAAGGATCTCGAAGACCACCGACTCGGGCGGCACGCCGTGCTCCATGCAGAGCCGTTCGGCATGGCCGAGGATGTCACGGTTGGTGATTTCCTGGGGCGAGAGGTTGAAGAAGAGCTTGCCGGGATCGCGGCCCACCTCGCGCAATTCCTGGTGGTAAGCGAGCGCGGTGCCGAGGATCTGGCGATCCAGTTCGCGGGCCAGGCCGTACCGCTCGATGGTGTCGATGAACCGAGCGGCCGGGATGGTGCCGCCGTCCTCGCCACGCAGCCGCGCCAGGACTTCGTAACCCAACGGTCCCCCGTGGCAATCATTGATGCTGTGATAGAAGGGGATGACCCGCCGTTCCTGAATGGCCGTGCGCAGCTGCTCGGCCTGCATCCGCGTCTCGCGCGTGCGCTGACCGCTGGCGGTCTCCGCCTGGCTCGGGGAGCCGACCTCGTTCTTGCCGATCCGCTTGGCCTCCTGGATGGCCTCATCCGCGGCGGCCAGGAGTTCATGACTGCTGTCTCCGTGGCTCGGGTAGCTCGCCACCCCGACGGAAACAGTGGCATGGAACAATTCGTCCTCGGCGGTATAGAAGTCGGTATTGCCGATGGTCTCGCGCAGTGTCTGTGCCACCACGCGAGCGCCGTCGTGCAGAGTCTCCGGCAACAGGGCAATGAACTCGTCGCTGCCCAGCCGGGCGGCCATGTCGCTCTGGCGCACATGGGCCTTGATCATTCGGCTGATCCGCCGCAGAACCTCGTCACCCGTGGGCTGGCCGTAGGAGTCGTTGATCTCCTTGAAGTCGTCCAGGTCGACCACGATGATGGAGAAGCCGTGGCGCAGCCGAAGCGAGCGATCGATCTCGTGGTCGAGCATCTCGGTGAAGTGGCGTCGGTTGTAGAGCCCGGAGAGCGGATCGCGCACCGCATAGTACTCGATCTCTTCCAGAGCATTGGCAAGTGCCCGACTGGAACCCACCACCATCACCATGATCGCCAGCAAGGCCCGGATGGTCGCCTCCTCCTGAGGGTCCGGGTATTCCAGACGCCCGAAGGCAGCCCCCACCAGGCCATTCATGCGCGGCAGATTCTGCGGCAGTCGGCTACTGACCACCCGAACATCGCCCAGCTCCCCGCTCATCGGTTCACTGAGAAGGAAGTGTTCGTCCACATCCACCGGTGTCTCATCCGGCAGCCGCAACTCCTCCAGCAGCTGCTGAGTGAAGTACTGGCGCGCCTTCTCCCGGCACAGCGGGGTCGGCGTTCCCGGGAAGAAGATGTGCAGCCCCAGACTGTGCGACTCGTAGAAGGCGACGAAAAAGGCGCTGAACGGAAAGGCATCGCCAAGGCGACGGAGGGTCTCCGAAGCGAAGCGGGTCCACTCGGAGAGACACTCCTGGGAGAGGACCATCTGCTCGAGGACCTCGCTCTGGCGCTCCAGAAGCCCCTTGTCGATGGTCGTCTTGCGCAGTTGCTTGAGAGTGGAATCGGAGAGCCGCATCAACGCCTGGATGCGCTGGCTGTTCCGCTCCCATTGCCGGCCCTGCTCGACGGCAAGGGTCTCCAGGGTCGTATTGAGCTGGGCGCAGCGCTCCGCCAGGTCCCGAGCAGTCCCCTCCGGCTCGGCCTGTTCCCCACGCGCCAGAGCCCTCAGTTCATCGATGATCGCC